>CAYLSK010000001.1:0-43501 GCA_964385975.1 uncultured Anaerolineaceae bacterium
GTCCTACGAGGCGCGTCCCCGATTTACGTTCGACCCCCACCCCCCCGGTCACAGCAGCCATGACGAGCCCTCATCGACTACATCGGCGGCGGGTGGCGCGACGACGTCCGTGGGCTCAGCCAGGGCCTTGACCCGGGCACCGCAGGCCGCCTTGTCGCGGCAGCGCGGCTCGCTGATGTAGCGCTCCCTGACGTCGGAGTAGGCGAACCCGCTGATGCCTCGACTGGTCTCAGCCGACACGAGGCCGACGCTGACGATGCGCTGGTCGACCTCGGGGACCTTGACCAGACCCATCGCCACGTCGCGATCCTCGACACCGCAGGCGAGGCACGTCCGGAGGGCGCTCACAGCTCGGCCGCCGGATCAGGTATGCCGTTCAGCCAACTCGGGCCTGCGGCGAGCTCGTCCTTTTCGCGCTGCTTGGTCTTCGCCCACGCAGCCTCCTCGGCGACCATCCGTGATCGCTCGCTCACCTGCCACCTTCGGTCGGCGTCCATGACCGCAGCGAGTGGATCCCTGTCTCTCGGCGTCACTCGGATGACCTCCGCCGCGAACGCCGGCCCCGTCACGTCGTGCCGAGCGAGGACCTCGTCGAGCACCGCCCGCTGCTTTGCGCTGACGCGCTTCCAGCCTCTGTCGCGCAACGCCTGGATGTCAGGGCGATCCGTCGTCGCGCGCGAGGTTCTCTCCGGTAAGAGAATCCTCGTCTCGTCTGAATCTCGTCTATCCTCGTCTCGTCTAGGCTGGACAGCTGGCTTGTCGCTGGTTGACCGGGCTGGCTTGTCGCTGGATGAAACGCTGGGCACCGCTGGATTCGCTGGACTGCCGGCTGGTCCGTCTGCTGGAGCCAGCGACGGCGCCGCAACAAAGCGACCCTGCTCGTTTCGCTCGGCCTGCTCGGCGCGCTTCTTTCCGCCAATCGCATTGCCATTCAAGCGGCCTTCGCGCTCCGTCTTGAGCCCGACGATACGATAGCTCGAGCCCCGGATGACCACGATGATTCGCACCTCCGCGAGATAGGCCAGTACATCGTCGGCGAGCCAGCGAGGGAGTGGTGCCGGCGATGGGTAGGTCGCCTCGGCAGCCATCAGCAGGCGCGTGTAGGCCGCCCAGCGGCGGTCGTCGTCGAACACGTTCTCGAACTTCGGGTCGTCGACGACCGTCCAGTAGATCCGGCTGTACTCGGCCTCAGCCCACTCCCGTGGCATCAGCGCCAGCCCGCCGCGATCGCCCACTGTTCGTGGGCTGTGGACGCGTTGTGGAGACGTACGGCCCGAGCGGTCAACCACTCATCCTCGCCATCCTCGACGCGGATGACACCCCCACAGCAGCACTGCTCGGAACGCGGTTCGATCCGATACACGCCCATGCCGCGCATCAACTCGACCTCAGTCATGGCGCTCGCCTCCGCGCTCGCAGGTCGGGCCCACGCCGGGCGATCGGTGGCAGGGGAGCCCCACGGCGCGCGATGACGCGCACCGTCGCCTGAACGCTCTGAACGGTCACCCCCAGCTGTCTAGCGGCACGAGAGCGATTGCCACGGTGCGCCAGCAGGACCTCGATGACGCGCAACTGGTGGGACGTCAAGCCGGCATAGCAGTCAGGATCGGGGATCAGCTCGGCCGGGACGCCACGGCGGGCGATGCGCAGGGCGCTCACGCCCGCATCTCCGGCCGGACGAACGGCCAACCGGCCGCCGCATAGACGTCAGTCTCCTCAGGTGTCGGGACGACCTCGCACTCGTACGCGCCGCAGCCAAGTCCGCCGCGATGGAGCTGGCCCGAGGCGACGTGGAGCCCACGGCCGCGGAGGTCCGTCACGAAGCGCTGCGAGTAGGCGGCCGGACCCGTTCGGATGAGCAGGATCAGCCCGTACGTCTCAGGCGTGGCCGAGAACACGTCGACCTGGAGCCCACTGAGCGGATCGATCAGCTTGGAATACCGCTCGCCGCGCTTCGGGTCGGTCGGGTGCGCCGAGAGGACGTCGGCATCGACCAGCGTGTCGAGGCGCTCGGTCAGCCGGTTGATCTGCCGCTGGCCGAACATGCCGTCGGCCTCGGTCTCGATCCGAGGCACCGCCACGAGCTCGATGTCGCCGACGTCCGGGCGCGCGCGGCGGATAGAGCCCGCAATCTCCATGCGCTCACAAGCCGAGTTGATAACGGATACAAGTGATCCGGCGATCACCTCGGCTTCCATGAGCAGGAAGCGAGTTCCGGTGCTCATCGCGCGGCGGGCCTCGAGGCCGAGCCCGCCGCGCGATAGTTCGCCGTGACGTTGTCGTACGCGTCCGTGTGAAAGACGAGGCGACCGCGCCTCTTCGTGTCGAAGCTGACCTCGACACCGCGGTGCCCGAAGCGCGTCCGGCCACCAGCCTTGAGGTTGCCTGAGAAGCCGATCATGCTCTCGTCGACGACCACACCGATGACGACGTCGCTGCCCCTGAGCTTGTCGATCTCGTCCTCGAGGCGGTCGAGGACCGTCTCCCATGGTGCGCGGAGTCGAGAGCCTTCCAGCCTCCGCCCGGGCGGATACGGCCAAGCCGGCAGCGGCCGCCATGTTGCTCTCACGGCACATCCGCCGCGTCGAACACCGCCAGCCTGGTCATATCAGCCCACAAGCGCGAAGGATGCTGACCGCCTGCTCAGGCGTCGGACAACCGCGACCACGCTCGAACTTGGAAAGATCACCCCGGTTGATTCCTGACCGCTCCGAGAGTTCACGAATCGACCAATCACGCTCGTCACGAAGCCTGCCCCATGGTGTCGCAGGCGCCTTGCGAGGAAGGCGATTTATATGGTTGCAACCATCGCTCACGCCTCGGCCTGAGTCGGTAGGCCTATCGCTACCGAAGGCAATCCGATCAGCCGTGGCGGGCATCCTGGTGAGCTGCTCGCTCACTCCTCGTCCACCACCGAGATCCGGATGCGGCTGCTGGCCTTGGTATCGAATGTGACTGAGCGCGCCGGGATGGCGGACCGTGCGACGCGGAACCGCCCCACGCGCGCTGCCCCGCCCTCGGGTAGCTCCAGCTTGGCGATCTCGGCGATCGCCGCCTCATGCGCCCCGTCGTACACCTTGCGAACGGCCTGCAGCGACGCCTTGCGCTTCTCGCGCTCCTCGAGCGCAGCTTCCACCTCGGCGTCGTCGATGACCTGCTCGTCGAGGGCCAGTTGCGGGACGGCTTTCAACTGGGTCGCCATCAGATGTCCAACCTTTCTGACGTGACGGTCGGGACGTTCGCGCTGATGTCGCCGAGCTTCTCTGTGATGAGCTCGGCGAGGGCCGCATTCGTGGGCGGCTCCGGGGTCGGTTCGCCGTCCTCCAGATCGTCCGGCTCGCGCAGCGTGATCCTGACCAGATACGAAGCGATGATCTTGCCCATGATTGGTTCCTCCTTCAGTTGCTACGAACGAAGGCCGCGTTCGCCTCGGCGACGATCTCGAGGTAGTGATCGGATTGGGCCTTCTCTGGCTGGCTGTACGCTCGCAGGAAGGCATCGCCCCAGCACTTCTCGCAGAAACCGTTGCGGGCATGCCCCCGAGCCTCCAGGCGCTCGAGCACATCCGGCGACGGCTCGGGCAGGTCAAGATCCTTCGTGCGGAGTTCCTGCTCGGTCGGCATGGCTTACAGCGCGTCCGCGACCGGCGCGGGGGTCGTCAGATCGGCGAGCAACGCAGCTCGCTGCTCATCCGTCAGCGGGATCCCGGGCTCGCGCGGGAAGAGGGCCTTGGAGCGTTCGACGGCGTACTCGAGCGCGATGTCGGCCTCGGATAGGGCGGCAACCAGCTCGGGATGCGAGATTGGGGTGCGCGCCTCAATGACGGCTACGTCGGAGACCGCGATTGGTGCGTGCCCGTTCGTCACTGGCGGGTCGTCCGGGAGCGGTGTATCGCCGGCCGGAAGCTGCGCGTCAACGCGTCCCGACGCGAGCGCTGGCCGTCCTAGCTCACCCCCAGCGCCAATGAGGTCCAGCCATGTGACGCCCGTCCGGATGGCCGGGACACTGAACTCCTTGGGCGGCTGGTTCGGCCGCTTGATCCGGCGCTGGTCGATCCACAGCTTCGCCGCGACGGGGCGCGCGGTCTGCGTCGCCATCCCGGCCAACAGGCTGACGACCGGCGGGAGCTCGACCGCTGCGTAGTAGCTGTGGCTGACCAGGAGCCAGGCGCCGAGATCCATGTCCGGCAGGAGCAGGTTGACCCGCGTCGTCGGCTTGCAGGCGTCGCCCTTGGCGGCGAGCTCGGTCCGGTCTGCGGGATCCGGCGGGCACAGACACGGACCGCCCGTCAGCGTCTCTTCCTCGCCGGTGCAGCGGCGCAGGCAGCCGCCGGCGCCCCACATCTCATACCACTGGCTGAGCGGCTGACCGCCCGGCACGAGCACGTCAAGCTCGCGCGTCGCGGTCACCAGCTGGAGTGCGTCGCCGTCCGGCGATTCAGGCCATTCCTCAACGCTGCCGCCGTAGACCACCGCCGCCCGCTGGAGCATTCGCTCGTCGGCGCTGGTCAGGCGGAATGTCTCCAGGCGGGCCGGGCGCATACCCTTGCGGCCGTTCTTCTCATATTCGACCTGCATCCCGGTCCGGATCCGGCCAATCGGGCGGAACTGCTGCTGGAATGCCAGGGTCGTCCCGGGCTGATGCGTGATCGGCATCGTCAGGCCACCTCTGCATGTTCGATGGATGCGGCGAGCGCGTCGGCAAGGTCGATCGGGACCGTCTCGCCGAGCCAGGTGCGTGTCCCGACCCGACTCTCCTGGTCGATCCAAGCGAAGATCTCGCGGGCATACAGGAACGTCCGGAAGGGGCGCTCGTCGGCGCGCAGGAGCTTGAACATGTAGGTCTTCGGCGTGAGGTGCAGGACCGCGGTCCCGTCGACCGGCGGCACTGCGAGCTCCGTCCGCCCGTCGGGCGCGCCGATGAACTCGCCGTTGCGGTAGGCGGCGGTCTGGAGGGTGACCTCGTGATAGATCGCCTTGCCCGACTTGTAGTCGGTGCACAAGCTCAGCCAGCCCGGTTCACCACCGGCCCGCTCATGGACGAAGGGCCGGCTCATCCACGGCGGCGGGCTCCATTCGTCGGGCACCTTGACTCGCAGGAAGGCGTCGGACTGGCCGCCGTACGAGCGGGTCCGGTTGTAGATCCGCGCCTCGGTGGCGAGATAGACCGGCCGATAGTCATTGAGGAAGCGAACGAACGAGGCCATCTTCGGCGCGATGTGCTCAGGCCAGACCGGAATCATCCCGGTCGCGGCGTAGATCCGGGCGCCCTCGCGGGCGTGTTCGAGGACGAACGCCTCGGCCGCATCATGGACATCAGATCCCGTTTCGGCGGCCAAGTCGCGGACTCGATCGGCCGCGCCCTTGAGCCAGCGCAGGGCGAGCCCCTGGGACGTCTCGTCGGCCTTTTCGAGCTTCATGCCCTGAGCCCGCAAGTCGGCGATATAGCGCGAGCCCTCCGCCGCCCAGCGGCGAGCGATCGCGGACGCGCGGCTGTTGGGACCGTGCGACATGACGTCGGCGTAGGCCAGCTCGGCGACGAGCTTCGCGTACCACGCCTGCAGATGCTTCGGGACGCCGCCCGAGATCATCGTGGTGACGCTGTAGAACTCCTCGAGCGCGCCGGTTCCCTCCCACCGCCATAGACGCTGCCCTTCCTCGTCGAGGCGGGCGCCCGAGGGCTGCTGGCGTGCGCTCACTTTTTGTCGCCCCATGCGAACCTGGTCTGGGTGTCGCTCATCAGGGCACGCTGCGTCAGCCGATCGAGCTCCCGGGTGCAGTCGCCGCACTTGAACGCCACCGGATGGTCGAAACGCTCCTCGTGGCGTGGCGATCCGCACAGCGCGCGGACATGCTGACGACCGACTAGGAAGGCATGACCCTCGCCACCGGGCCCGGCATGCCAGCGGGCATCAGGAGGCGGCTTCATCAGCGGTTGCCGTCGAGCAGGCGCAACTCGCTCTCAGTGAGCCCGACGCCGTAGCGGACGAACGTCGCCAGTTGCCGCCGGCAGAGGCGGCAATCGGTCCGGGGCTCCCGGTCCGCATGGGCGCCGCGGCGGTGCGCCGCGACCGCCTGTCGGGCGGCATGGATGGTGACGGTACTCGGCGGGGCGGTCGCTGCATCGGTCGTCATGTGCCGTTCTCCCACGTTGGTCCGCCGACCCTGCAACCATCTTCGACAGCAGGGCCGGCGGAACCTATGCCCCCGGCGGCTTGCCGGTAGACGAACCTCTCGGCTCGCCGGCGGAACCGTCTACACCGGACCTCGCCCCAACGTGGGGAAGGGTCGAGGTGGGAGACGGCTCCGCTGGGGAGCGGAGCGGGCTTGGATGCTCAACGGCCACGAGCTCGGAGTAGGCGATGGCCTGGCGCGGCGTCGCCCAGCGCGGGCCGCAGTAGCGCTTGTCGAGGCCGGTTTCCGTCACGTAGCAACGGAAGGCACCGTCCACATGAGCGATCTGTACTGTCACGACAGATGGCCCCACGACTTACCGTGGACGATCGCGTAGATGCTTGATCGGCTGACGCCATACTCGTCGGCGAGGCGCGCCATGTTGTCTGGATGCCCGCGACCTGGCCGGAACCGCCTTCGGACATCGTGGACTTGCTGCGAAGTCAGCTTCGCGGTATGGCATCGCGCTCCGCGTACCGTTCGTTCCGGATGCGTCCAGCGGCCATTCCGTCCCTTCGCGGCGGAGTCGCGCTGGTTGTCGGTATTCGTTCCAAGGAAGAGATGGTCGGGTCGCAAACATGGCGGGTTGTCGCAGCGATGCAAAACCCACAAACCATCAGGAATGTCGCCAAAGGCCATGGTGTAGGACAGCCGATGCGTATAGCGCCGGCCGATCTGGCCGTAGCCCTTCGGGATCCGCCGACCAGTCCATTCCCAGCACGGTCCAAGTTCGGTGCCGTCGTGATTGATTTGGACCTGCGTCATGTCGTCGGCTCCGTCTCGGGATCAGCGGCGATCTCGGCGGCATGCTTCCGAGCGACGTGGCGGCTCAGCTGATAGACGTGCTCACCGCAGAATGGGCAGGCACCGGCGGCGGCGCGGTTGCGCAACTTTGTGGCCTGTCCCTTCCACGCCCGCCGGCTGGCTTCGGCTTGATCAGCTGCGGCGCGCGCGGCGGAAGCCCGGTCCTCGGCCTCCTTGTGCAATCGGCGATAACGGTTGGCTTCGCTTTCGGACCAGTTGACGTAGTGCCCGTTTGGGCAGCAGAACGAGCGGCCATCGTCCCAGCGTGCCCGGTAAAGGTCATTCGGGATGGCGAATGGGATGCCGCAATTGCCACAGCTGGTCACGGTCAACGTCGTCGAATAGACGTAGGTGCGCGTCGTCACGCCCGCTCCCCCGGCTCGACCAGCTCCAGGACGTCGCGCCGCCCGATCCAATCGCCTGGTGAGGCGCGTCGGTGCAGAGCCCGGATCTCGACGCCGATCACTGCCAGCCCATAGCGCACGTGGGCCACCACGGCCGCGTCGACGCCAGCCGCTTCGAGGTCGGCCAGCAGCCGGCGGGCGGTGACGATCGGTGGGGCGGCGAGGTCGGTCATCGAAGCTCTTCGAGCAGCTTCACGAAGTACGGTGCGGCGCCCTCGCCGTAGGTCTTCGGACTCTCCTTGAGCAAGTGCCTGACTTCCGACCAGAACTTCTCGGGATCATCGCGATAGCGACGGTCCCATTCGGTGAACGCGGCGATGAACTCACCTACCGAGGCGACGATTTGGGTCTGCATTCGAAAAGGCTCCCTACTTGCTTGCGGTCATCACGCCGCACCGCCCACCCACGCCAACAGAACGACGATCCCCACCAGCCATGCGCCGAGGAACGCGGCCAGCAGCGCCACGGTGGCCAGCTGGGAGGCGGCGGGGCGGTGCGCTTGCTCGCGCGTCACAGCGCCACCCGGACGCCCATCGAGAGCAGCTGGGCCACGACGAGGGCGAGAAGGAGAAGGAAAGGTGACGGGAGTCATGGCCGCGGCCTCAGGGCCAGGTACGCCGACACGACCGCGAAGCCGATCGCGAGGCCCAGGAGCAGCGGGCCGAGGAGGTCGGTCATGCCGGGATCTCGATCGCCGGCCTGTCGTCGCGGCTGATCCGGAAGGACGCGAGCCACTGATTGACCGTGACGCGGTGAACACCGAGCGCCTTCGCGATCTCTTCCTGGGTATGTCGTTGGTCGACGTACAGCTCTCGAAGGAGTTCGGGAAGCTGCCGGCCGGTGCGTCCTTCCACCACCTGTTCAGCGCGGCTCTTGATTCGGGTGTCCATCGCGTGCAATGTAGCGAGTCCGCTACCTACGTGTCAAGCCCCTACATCGCTAGGAGATTCGTACCAGGGTGACAGACGCCCCCGACGTCGCGAACTACCGCGCTCGGATCGTGCCGACGCTTCCTACGCTCACACTCGTGTTGACTGAACAGGAGCGCAAGGATCGTCTGGCGTATTGGGTGCGCGACACGATGGGTCGACGTGGTCTAACGCCGCCCAAGGTGGCGGAGCGGGTAGGTGTCTCCCGCAGCACCGTCACGGCGTGGGCGGCTGGTCGCTCCGTTCCATCGATGATCTATCTCGGTCCATTGGCCGCTGCCCTACGAGTCGATCCGCGCCTCTTCGCGGACTTGCCGGTCATCCCGCCGAGCGGGGCGGCCGAGTATCTGGTCGATGCAGCGGAGTCGGCGGTTGAGGAAGGAGTGCGCCGGGGTCGTCAACGCCGAGCCGGATCAGCTCCACATAAGCCCGCTCGGTCGCCACGACCAGGCGCTCGCGATAACGAAGCAGAACACGGGTGACACGCGGGTCGAGATTGATCGGATCAGCCACGAATGGTCCCCACGGTAGAGATGATGACCCGCCGACTGTGCTCCGGAGAAGTTGACAAATCAATGACTCGCGCCGGAAGGTGGGCGCGCGCTGGCACCGGGGTGTGGCCGGCCTGGCGACGCGATCCGCTCCGCGACGGCTACCTGATCGCCGCCGGGCTCTGGGTCGGGGCGATCGTCCTCGGGATCGTCATGCCGGGCATCGATGCACGGACCTTCTTCGACCACCGCTGGCCGGCGCCGTACGACGTGACCGACTACGCCTCGGGGAGTGGCTTCTACTACAGTCCGCCGGTCGCGTTTCTGTTCGCGCCGCTGGCCGCGCTGGGGCTGCCGATGTTCGCGGCGATCCTGACCGGAGCCGGATTGCTGGCGCTGTACGGGATCCTCGGACGCTGGGCCTGGCTTGGGCTGTTCTTCCCGCCCGTGTGGTGGGACATCCGCGCGGGCAACGTGAACACGCTGATCGGCTTCGTCGCGGTCACCGGAGTCGCGCGCTCGGCCTGGTGGGCGATCCCTCTGCTCACGAAGATCACGCCGGGGATCGGGCTTCTGTGGTTCGCCGTCCGGCGCGAGTGGCGGCAGCTCGCGATCAGCATCGGGCTGACAGCCGGAATCGTGGGCGCCTCGTTCGTCGTGGCTCCAAGCTTGTGGTTCGACTGGATCGGCGGCCTCGTCTCGAACGGAGCGGGCTACACCGGCCCCGGCTACTTCACCGTGGCGATCCCGCTCCTGCCGAGGCTGGCTAGCGCGGCGCTCATGATCGCGTGGGGCGCGCGAACGGACCGTCACTGGGTCCTGCCGCTCGGCGTCACGCTGGCGATGCCGGTCCTGTGGTACTCGGCGCTCGCGCCGTTGGTCGCGCTGCCCAAGCTGCTAGCCGATGATCGTCGCCCACGCGAACGGGTGAGCCGAGGGATTGTTCTCGACCGCCACCAGCAGGACCGTCTGGCTGACGCTTGTCACGCGCGGCGCCCCGGCGGCCACTAGGAGGACGGTCTGACTGACGCGCGCCGGAACCAGAGCCCCGGCGGCGACCAACAGGACCGTCTGGCTAACGCGCGTGTCCGGGACTGGCTTGGTCGCCACCAGCAGTGGTGTCTGGCTGACCCGGATCCCGACCGCCTGGAAGGTCAGGGTATCGGCGAACTCGAACCACGGGTCGTTGGCCGTGGTGGTCGTCTCATCCTCGGCCAGGTCCGTCCCGGCGTTGTCGCCGAATGACAGCGTGCCGGTCCGGCTGGTCGTCGCGCTCTCGTGCTTGCGGTAGCCGACCTCGATGCACAGTCGGTCCCCGTCGAGGGCGTTGACGCTGGTCGGGGTGGTCGAGCCGCCCTTCGGGTACTTGACGTTGCGCAGGGCGGTGTTGAACTCGTGGCCGAGCCCCGAGGTGTCCGACGCGATCAGCGTCCCGCGCACGGTCGTGCCGTCATTGGATAGGACCCGGATGACGCACTGCGGGTCGAGGTCCCCCGTCCCCGAGGACTCGAGCGCGCGGATCTGGCCCTTGATCGCGCCAGAGATGGTCTGGTTGCCCGACAGCGGGGCGGAGATGAATTGCGCGATCGCGATGTCGACCGCGCCAGCCGGGACGTTGAGGATCGTGGCGACGGCTACCGAGAGGACCGCCGAGTGCTCATCCTTGCCGGTCGACAGCGGAAGTCGCGTCGGGGCGCCGGTCGCCTCCCACGAGGCATCGAAGGCCGGGCTGATCGGCGCCGTGCCGCTCGACGGGAGATAGAGCCTAGTAACCACTGGACGTCCGCGCTATCCTGCCCGGGTGCGCAAGCCAGTCGATTCCTTCGCCCCCCTGTTCCGGGTGATCGACCGCATGACGGTCCTCGAGCTGATCGAGCTCTACCGGCGGATGCAGGACCGCTATGGTTTCCCGAGGTCGGAGCACGATCCGCTCCCCGTAGACACTCCCGCTTGGATGAATGGAATGGGCGTCAGCGTGTGGTTCATGGAGGGCTTCGAGCACTACCCGCTCGCCTGATGCCATCTACGCAGTCTTCTTGTAGCCCGTTTCGAGGGCGTTCACTTCGCTGATCGTGAACGGGATCCCCGTCGCCGGGCTCACGTCGTACATCTGGTCGGACTGGTAGGTGTAGCCAGTACCGAGGGAATCATCCGAGCCGACGTAATCAGCCGCGCTGATTCGCAGGACCGGGGCCAGGATCGACGAACCGGCGTCGGTCTTCTTGGCGTAGCTGATCAGCTCGCAGCCGTGAACGACCCCGGTGGCGGTTGCCAAGTTGCCCATCGCGAACGTGTCGATCTGGGCCACCGTCGAGGACGAGTTGTAGTCGGTGTCGCCGTTCGGTGCCGCATCGTCGACGTTCTGATAGTTCGAGCCGGCGGACGGCGTGAATTGCGAGTAATTGCCGGCGGCCGAGGGCAGCAACGCCTCCACCCGCACATCGTTCAGGAAGTCATTGTTCGGCTGGTCGGCATCGCCCGTCGTGCCGTCGAGGATGTACATGTCGTCCTGGTCCGCGGTTCGACCGTCTGAGCCATTGGCGGCGCCCTGGTAGCCGATCACGTTGGCTGTAGCATTCCCCGCGTTGCGCGTGTCGCCGCTGAAGTCCAGCGTGGCGTCCAGCACGCCATTCACCCGGAGCTTGGCGACCCCGACCGCGTCGTCGATGGTGACGTAGAACTCCAGGTAATACGTCGTTCCGGCCGAAAGAACGCTCGTGCTCGTGGCGAGCAAGGTCCCGCTGATCCCACCTCTCCGGGCCTCGATCGTGCCGTCACTCTTGAGATTGAAGGTCACATGATTGATTGCGGTGTCGAGGAAGAAGAGCAGGCCCCGCGACGCAGCCGGGATTGACGCGGGCTTCCACGAAAAGCCGACGACCCATGTCGCTTGAGCGTCAAGAGTCAGTGTCCAGCCCTGATTCCAGTTCGTCGTTCGGAGCGAGGCGGTCGAGTTCCGCCCGTTGCCGGCCGAGACGGCGGTGGTCGCGGTGACCGTGGTAAATCGGTTCGGCAGATCGGCCGTGACGAGGTAGTCGTAGCACTCCAGGCGTCGCATGGCCATCAGGTCTTCCTCACTTTCATGTCCAGCGGACCTTGAGTCCGACCATGACCTTGGTGAAAGCCGTGATCGAGTCGATGTTGAATGAGAACCGATCACCGGCCGCGAACGCCGTGGTCCAGCCGGTCAGGGTCGTGTCGGTCGAGGTCAGGTCGGTCCCCCCAGTCGCGGTGATCGTGGGTTTGGCCGATGCGCAGATCGACGCGAAGTGCGCGCCGGCCCAGGTCGTGCCCTTGCCAATGTCCACGACGATGGCGCCGTCCACATCGGCATCGAGGTAGGCCGCCTCGATGACTCCCGGTCGGGCCATCGGGGAGGTCCAGAGCTTGAGCCCGGTGGTCAGGGCCGAGCCGCCGCCGTCGAGCCAAACCTGGATCAGCCCGTACTGCGCCTCCCAGACGGCATCGGTGCCGTCCGACGCCAGCAGGCGCCCGTCGACCCCGAGCCCGACCCGCTCGATGACCGCCGCGCCCCGCCGGAACAGGTCGCCCCTGGTGGTCAGGATCGACCGCAGGACGTATTGGGTGTGGTCGTCGTCCGTGAGCCCCGTCAATGCAGCGCCGTGGTCGATCTGCCCCGCCTGGAGCCCGGTCGTCTGGTGCGAGTGGTCGGCGGATTCGAGGCGATAGCCGGTATGCGGATCACCGGCGGCGACATGCCCGCCGAGGGCTGCGTCGGAGTAGCTCTCGGCGGCCGCCTCCGCTGCTGCCGCAGTTGCCGCGTGCGACGAGCCCGAGTGCACCGCATCCACGGTCGGGCTCGGCCACGTCCCGCCCAGCTCGCCTCCTGGAGTCGTGCCGACGACGATCTCGGCGCTGAGGCCGGCTTGTGCCGTGCCCACGAGGTAGTCGGCGTCGTCGGGAGCGGCCGCGCCAACGAGTCCCTCCAGCCGGTCGAGCTCGGCCTGGACGTCGGTCTCCGGGCTGCCCGAGCCGGTGCCGTCGAAGGTGACGCCCGAGCCCGGTGCCGTCTGCGCCGCCCTCACGAGCGCGATGTGGGAGCCGGTCTCGACGGTCTTCATGCCCGCGTCCAGAGGAAGCCATCGAAGAATCTTCGACGATGAGTCGGGGGCGGACCTGAGAGAGTATAGAAGTCGCCGACCTCTACCCAGCGAACACAGATGTCATCATCGGGAAAGGTGATCGTTTTCGTGTTGCGCCCGGTTCCTGTGATCGTCCCGCTGTCGTCTGTGACGATTCCCACCCCATCGACATAATGCTGGAGCTTCCACGTCGTGTTCGGGTCGAGGTCGTAAACGACGGTGTAGATGTCCATCGTTCCCGGACCGACCCCGAAGAGACGTGCCGAGCCGATGCCGTGGTCTGTCCATCCAGCCGGGTTCTGCGCGCCAGCGTCGGCGAACTGATAGATGGGGAAGTGCCACGGACTGGCGCCGGTGTAGTACGGCGAGGGCACGATCGGCGTTGCGCCGCCGGCCCGGTGATAGATGATGTTGCCGATGGCGCCAAAGGTCAGGCCGTTCGGCCCCCCCAACGGCGCTTGGTAGCCTTCGGGGGTCGATTCGATATCGGGGCAGACGACCTTCATTGGCGTCAGGGTCAACGGGATCTCGAGCGTCGTGTGAGCCAGCTGCGTGACGATCCGACGCAGGGCGCGCATCCAGATGAAGCCGCCCGTGTAGCTGGGCGGGCCGTCATTGTCGATATATCCCGGCAGATGTGTGGCGTGCATCTGCACTCGCATCCCGTGCATGACCGCGTTGACGTTCTCCTCCTGGACGGTCAGCGTGGTCGTGACGACGTCATCGGGCTCGTCCATCTCGTGCAACTGGCGGGTCGCCTCTGCCAGCGCGGTCGCCTCGATCTTGGTGTTGATCGCCGGCGCCGACACGTCGCGCGAGACATAGCGATCCCGCACGTCAGTGTCCTGGACATAGACGTAGCCCGGAGCTCCGTCGAAGGGCTTGAAGATGCCCGAGGCGATCCGCCCGCCGGAGCGCGCGAGCTTGACGTCCGCCGATAGCGCGAACGTCGTGACGTCGTCGATCTCCTCGGCCACGTTCGACAGGCGGATCGCGGACTCGTACAGCTCGTACGTGTTGAAGTCGAAGTAGGCGATCGAGTAGCGCGGCTCGATGACCGTCCCGCCCGTCCCGCCGACGGTGACGTTGACCGGGATCGTGAAGGTCGTGTCGTCGATTCGGGTGACCGTGTAGTTGCCATCGAGCGCCGGCGTCGAACCGCTGTGTCCGCTGATCTCAACCTCGGCCCCGGTCAGCAGGTTGTGCGGCGCGTCGGTCGTGATGACCGTCGGGTTGGCGACGGACGACGACACGATCGTGCCGGCGATCGCGAGCTCGTTGAACCAGATGAAGTAGTTCTTGCCCGAGGCGTCCTTGGCGGCCGACAGCATCGTCTCGGCCGTCTGCCCGGTGAGGTCCGCCTTGTCCAGGTTCTTGGGCCCGGTCGTGTCGAGGTAGAGCGAGTCCTTGACCGCCGCGCCCTCGGTCGTCGTCAGCCACCACTGGATCCGTTCGATGTCGGTCTCGGCCGGGCGCTTGACGTCATCGCCGACGAAGATCTTGCGGGGGATGATGGAGTTCTCATCCTCCATCGTCACGATCCAGGTCCGCGAGGTTGGCGTGAAGGGCTCCGCCCAGACGATGTCGACGTCGCTGATCCACCAGTTGCCGACCCGCCGATGACCGGCCGGCGCGTCGTCCGCGATGGCGTAGATCCGGCGGTGTGCGAGCAGGTTCAGGTCGGCGTTCGGATCGTCGATCTCGATCGTGACCGAGGCCCCAGAGCCCTCCTCCGCGTTGGCCCCGACCGACGCGCCCGGCTTCTCCTCGATGCTGCTCGGCAGACGGATCCGGTCGGTGATGTCGACGGTCGTTTCGGTAGCCGTGGAGACGACCCATCGGACGGCCATCAGCCGAACTCGCCGACGCGGCTACCTCGGGAGCCGAGCGGCTTGACGATCCGCGACCGGGTGACGCGCGCCTTCTGCATGTCGGACGCAGTGACGGCAAGCGTGATGTGCGGGATGAGGAGGCCGCGGATCGCCGCCACGATATTACCGAACTCGCGATCAACCGCCGGGTAGCTGTGTCGCTGGGCGGCGCCGGTGTAGGCCGACTTGGACGGCCAGAACGAACCGCCGGAGGCTCGATGCGGCATCGGCCCGCGACCGAAGTTGCCAACGAGCGGGATGTCCGGGATGATGACCCCGTCCCGCTTCGGCCGGAAGCGCTCGGGGCCCTTCTCGCCAACGATGTAGTCGTGGTCCCGCCAGACAGGGCCGCCGTGTTGACGTGTCGGCATGTTGTGGACGTTGCCGACGAGCCCAGCAGGGGCCGGCCGCGGACCACCGGGCATGTTGTGGACGTTGCCGACGAGCCCGCCGGCGACTGGGAAGCTGGGGATGCTGATCCCCTTGACCGCGTTGACGACATCGATCAGGCCGTGGATGATCCCCGCGGCCGTGGTCCGATGCTCGCTGAGCAGCGTGCTCTCGATGCCCTTCAGGTCGGCGACCTTCTGCTTCACGCTTTCGTTGGACGCGGCGATCTTCTTGGCTTCCGCGATCTGGGCGGCCTGGTGGGCACGGCCGGCGACGAGCGGGCTGATCTTGCGGATCTCGGCGGTCAGGATCGCGGCGTTCGTCTTGTCGCCGGCGGCGAGCAGCAGGTCGCGCTTGGCGGTCAGGTCGGCGATGGTGGCCTTGGTCGTCTTGCCCGAGCCGACCCCGCCCAGGATGTCCGTGGTCACGCGCTTGGCGGCCTCGAGGATCGCCGCCGGGTCGGTCGCCTTGCGCAGGGCCCCGATCGCGTCGCGGAAGTCGGCATGGAGCTGCTGCTGAAGGAGGGTCATGGTGCTGGCGGTCTTATCGAGGGCCGTGGCCGCGATCCCCATCGGGCCCGAGCGCCCGAGATTGCCGGTCAGGCGGTCGCCGCGTTGCTCGGCGAGCTGCTGCTTGAGTTCGACCCGCATCTTCTTGAGGTTGTCGAGCGCGTCACCCTGCACCAAGAAGAACGGCAGGTTGGATGTCTGCAGGTCTGTGATCCCCTTCTCGACGCCCCCGAGTGCCTTTTCGAGATCGGCCTTGCCCGGCGACTGCGCGAGGAACTTGTTGAGGTTGTCCTGGACGCCCAGCGACTGTTGCGTGCTCCGATCGGTGAGGTTCTGTCGGACGTCGTTGACGAGCACGGCGAGCCCGATCGCCTCGCCAACAAGGAACACTTTCGATGCGAGACCGAGCCCCCCACCGGGTCCGACCGGGCCAACGCCGCCGATCCCAGTGCCCGAGACGAAGAGTGGATTGGCCGGAGACGAGCCCCTGGCAAAGAACCCACCCGCCGCCCCGCCGAGCCCCCTGGAGATGGCCCCTTCAGCCAGGCTCGCGACGAGATGGATCGGCGACATCCCGAACAGGAACTTGATCGTGCGGTCGGCCACGAAGCCCTTGACCAGGAGGTCGCGGAGCGGCCCCGGGATGCTGTTCCAGAAACTGCCGGCCGCGCCAGCCAATCCGGAGATCGTCGGGACGACCGTGCCGGTGACGAATGAAGCGAAACCCTTGGCGGCCGATACGGCATCGCGGAACCAGGCGCGCACGTCGTCCTGGTGGGTGCTGAGCCAGGCCGTCCCTTCTTTGAGACCGGCGGTCAGATCCGGGACGAGATCGACGCCGATCAAGGTCTGCAGATCGCCGAGTGAATCGGCCCAGTCGCGTTGGGCCACCCGGAACTTCGCCATCTGGGCGAGCTGCGCGTCGGTCAGGTGGATGGCGTCAGCGGTTTCCTGCTTGATCCCCTTCGAGCCGAGAGACAGGACCGGGATGAGCGTCTGCCACGACCTTCCGAAGAGCTTGGCCATGGCAGCGGCTTTCTGGCTCGACTCCGCGTTGCTATTGAAGTAGTCGGCCGACCGTTGCAGGATCGTGTTGGCGTCGGCGACCTTGCCGCTGCTGTCAAGAATGGACAGGCCGTACTTCTTCTCGAAGGCGATTGCGCCGCCGGTCGTGACGCCTCCCGTCTTTCGCAGCTCCGCCAATCTGCGCTCCGCATCGGCGACGCGCTGGTGGGCCGCCAGGCGGGCCGAGGCGGTCGTGCCACGCTTCGTCTCGACCTCGTGAAGCTTGACTTGGGCGAGTCGCAGGGCCTCGCTCGCCTTCGTCAGCGCCTCGGTGCTGGCACCTCCCTTCGTCGTCGTGCCGGCCAGGTTGCCGAGGTTCTTCTCGAGCATCCCGATCGTCTTGATCTGCGCGTCGCCCACGATCCCGTACTTGTCGAGCACGTCGACCAGGGCCGAGGTCTTCTGCACGCCGAGCCCCGTGAGCTTGGCGAGGTCCTCCGTCGCCCGGCCGAACTCGCCCGCCTTGTCAATCCCGCTCTTGAGCGCACCGACAAGCCCCACGACGCCGGCCGTGACCCCGATGAAGCCGAGCGGACCAGCGAGCTGGGTCAGGCGGTTCCTGAGATGCCCGAGCGCCTGCCCGCTCTTGTTGGCGACCACCATGACGCCACCGAGGCCGACCGCCGCGAGGCGCCCGCTCGTGCCAAGCTGGGCCAGCTCGCTGCGGACGTTCTTGAGCTTGCCGGCGGCCAAATCCTGGGCCGTGACAATGATCGCTAGTCGCTGCGTCCGATCAGTCATCAGCAGGCCCCGTCACGTGATCGGGCTCGTCGAGGAGCAGCAGGACGCGCCGTCGCTTGATCTCCTCCCGGGCGCCGGTGCGGACCGCCTGGAACCTCGTGAACTGCGCTCCTGTCAAGCCGTGCGGCTCCTGCGCTGCCGCGGCCTGCAGCTCGTCGGTCCCCTCGTACGTTAGCTGCGCGTAGGCCGCCCAACGGACGGCGTCCATGAAGCCCGGGCTTGCGAACCGCAGCTCGTCAGCCCCCAGGCCACGCCGTGCCATCAGGACGGCGTCATAGGTCACTGCAGCGGCGGGGTCGTCGGGGTGGGGGATGCGCTCGCCCGAGACGAGGCCCGAGATCGAGCGCCGGATCCGTTTGGGCCTGTCGCCGTTGCCTCGGCTTCCGGTACCTCGCCGGCGAAGACTGCCTGCGCCTTCACGATCCGCTCGAGGATCGCCTGGCGGATCGTGTCGTCGAGGAGCATCACGTTGCGGCGAGAGATCCCGAGCGGCTCGAACTTTCCATGCCGCTTGCCGGGGTGATAGCAGGGGTCCTTGGACAGGAGCGACCACTCCGTGATCGAGGTGACGATCGCCTGGGTGTTGGAGGCCCCGAAGTTGATGTACTCGCCCTCGCCCTCGGCGAGCCCCACCGACTTGCTGACCTCCCATTCGCCGGCGCCGAGCTGGGTCCGGTAGGTGATCGTCTCGGCCTTGTGGATCCCGGCCGGGCAATGACATCCGGGAACCTCGAACGTCTCGGTCGCGTTTGGATCGGCGAACCGGTAGATGACCGGCTCGCCTTCACTGGCCTCGCTCATGGCAGGGCTGCGATCGTGTTTACGACCTCGATGGTGTGCGACGCGTCAAGATCGGTGTCGTCGGCGAACTCGCCGCTGATCTTGTAGACCCGCTCGCCGTCGCTGTCATCCCAGGGCACCGCGAACATGCCGGCCAGGGCATCGATCGTGAAGAGCTTGGAGGCGGAGCCGGTCGCCTTGACCCGGATGCGCTTCTCGCCGAGGACCCCACCCGAGGTGTTCCACACGTCGTGCAGGTCGGACTGGCTGTCGGCATTGACCGCCACGACCATCTCGTAGGTCGCGGTGGACAGATCGCCGAAGCCGAACTTCGTGGCAAGATCCGTCGTTCCACCGTAAGCCCGGAGGCGAAGGTTCCGGTTGGCCGTCATGGTGAAGCTGCGCAGGCTCCCCGCCAGCTCCGGCAAATCGGCGAAGGGGGTGGCAATCGGGCCCTGGTACAGCTGGGTCAGGTGGCCCTGGACGGTTTCGAGGATGGGATCGATGCCGGACAGCGAGCCGGTCAGGGCATTTGACTCGAGGGTGAAGCCGAGGAGCTGTGCCGACAGCGTCCACGGCGATGCCTGGCCCGCCGTGATCGCGCTGAAGCCCATGGTGAGCGAGTCGATCAGGCAGCTGACGATGCGCTCCTGGGCCGCCGCGGTGTCGATATTGCCGGTCTCGATGGTCGCCGGGATGCAGGAGGAGGCGCCGGTCTCGAACGGATACAGCCAGGTGAACGCCCCCGTCGGGTCCACATGGCCGTAGATCAGCTCCAGCCACAGGATGATGTCCTCGAAGCGAACCTCCGAGGGCACCGTCACTGCGGCGCTGCGGACGCCTTTGTAGCCGGAGCCGCCCATGTTCCGGACGTTCCGCCCCCGATCGAGCGCCGGATAGGCGCCACCGAGTGTCAGCTCCGGGCTGATCCGCTCGCTGATCGGGAGGAGGACCGTCGCGGCGACGGCCGAGCCGGGTGCCTCGAACGTGCCCGACTGGAAGCCGAGCTGCACGACATTGAAAACGTTTTCGCTCAAGGTATGCCTCCTTTCGGGCTATCGAAGGTCCTAGGCCTGGGTGACGGCGGCGATCTTCATCGTCGCGTCGTTGACGTCGATCCAGATCTGGCCGCCATGCGTCCAGCCGACCGCCTTGAATGGCCCGAACAGGGCCAGCTCGCCGGCGCCAAGTGAATAGGCGCTGACGTCGCCGGTCCGGTTGAGGGAATCGGCGACAGACGTGATGGTCACGGTGTGGGCGCCCACGTCGGTGTTCTGGATGATGACGAGGGTCTTGCCCTCGACGAGCGCGGTGTAATTGCCGAGCGCCACATCGCCGGCCTGCATCGCGAGGTCGCGCGAGTTGGCGGTGACGACCGGGTAGGCGCCCGGGGCGACTTGTGCGACGACGTTGACACGAGCCATCTGGTTACTCCTTGGCTATGCGGGCAGGGGAACGACGGTGCGGTTGCACACGACGTTGACGGTGAAGGGGAGGGTGAGGAAGTTGCGCGTGGCGCCCGGATCACCGAGCGAGCGCGGCATGATCCCCGGGCCGCCGGCGAGGGACGCCGATTGCAGGGTGGCCTCGGTCTCGTATGCCTTGGCATGGGCGATCCAGGCGTCGGCGATCGCGTCCCGGTCGGCGTACAGCAGGATCATGTTGTCGCCGAGCTCTGCGGCCTCGCGCCAAACGGCACCTAGGATCGTCAGATGCAGCCGTTCGTTGCCCGGCCTCAGCAGCGGGTCCCAAGGACCCATGGCGCAGGTGACGGCCGGCAGTCCAGCCTCCGTGAAGTCGCGGGCGATCGGGACCACGAGCGGCGCGGCGTCGGTCACGGACTGCGTCACGCCGGCCGCGTAGATGTAGCCGTCGATCGCGCCGGCGATGACCCGAGCGCAGCCGTCGACAATGGCCGCAGTGCTGGTCATTGGCCGATCACCCCGCCTTTCGATGGAGCGAAGATCGCGTTGGCGATGGCGTCCTCAGCGGGGCCGACGGCGGCGGCGAACGCCGCCGGCAGGATCGGACGAGCCGCCATACCCGGGTGCCGCACGGCGCTCCGCGAGAAGAACGCCGCGGGGCGCTTGCGTCCTTCATTCGTCCAAGCGCTGCCCCCGGCGGGACCGGCCAGCGCGGCCTTGCCGCTCTTGCGCGCCTTCGTGGGATAGGGACGCGACGGTCGGTAGGAGTTGAAGCCCTTCTCACCCGGCGTGATCGTGTGCGCCTTGGCGCCCGGCTCGAAGATGTTGAACAGTGGGCTCTTCGGGCGGACGTAGCCCTCGATCTCGCGCCCGGACGCTCCGCCACGGGTCGAGATCCTGGGTGGCGGGACCTTCGTGAACGAATGCGGATGCCCGGGCGTGTCGCCTTCGAACTGCAATTGACGGCGCATCGGCTGCAGCCCGGCTCGGACGGCCCGGCGCATGGCGTTCGAACGGTCCTTCGGGGCGAGCTCGTCGAGCGCCCTGAGCGCGCCCGGGATGCCCTCGATGATGAACGCAGCCGGCATCAGTTCCACCAACCCGGGCTGCGGTCGTTGGCGAACAGGCAGGCTGAGAAGCGGCTCTTCTCGCGCTGCATGAACCGGTACGTGACCTGTGGCCACCGCTCTGAGGGCATGGCACCCGATGTGTAATCGGGTGGCCCGGGGATGTTGCCGGCGTATGACGGGTCCGCGTAGGCGAGCTGACGGGCGCGAGCGGCGGTGCCCTCGGCCAGGGCGTCGGGGATGGCCGGCCAGCCTCGGGCCCCGGTCAAGACGGTCAGGCTCGGATCGCGCGGGAAGCGACGCTTCGTCAGCTCCACGTGGAAGGCCGGCTCATTGCTGCCGGGATCGAGGAGGTCAATAGGACCGCTCCCACGCAGGACGTAGTCCGGGGTATCGACGCCGTTGATCTCGAGCCTGTCGATCACCACGATCCCGGCGTGGACGTGCAGGATCTGGCCGTCGACGTCGTCCGGCCCGGGCGACCATTCCTCGCTGCCGAAGGTCGGGTGGCGGAAGTAGTCCCGGCCGCCGAGCTCGGCGATGAGCTCGTTCGTCGCGGTGCCTGCCTCTTGTGCCAAGCGCCGCAACCGCGTCGCGTTCGGCTTCGTCTCGAAGCTCGCGATGACCCGCTCGAGCGAAGCGTACGAGATCGGCAGGACCGATCCGGCCGGGTTCGTGCCGGGGAACGGTGCTGAATACGGTGAGTAGTCGGCGGGTGTCGTCGGCACGGCCGTGGATGCCCGCCAGCGGTACAAGCTCGTGTCGATCCCGTCCGGATCCCACCACTGGTACTGCAGCGTCGTCGCGACGACGGCGAGGGTCTGCTCCTCGGCGTACGACCCGAGGTCGTACGGCGGGCTCAGGTCGAGGTCAGCCCGCTCGATCCTGATGAGCGCGCCGGGCCCGAACGCCCCGACGGCCAGGACGCCCGCCGGATCGGGGAGCCAGATGTCGACGCGGATCATCGGCAGCCATCAGTGCTCATAGAGGAAGATCAGGCGGCCGGTGAGCGTGTCGCCGCCGCCCGCGATTGCGATCTGGATACGATCGAGGACCGGCATGGGGAGGCCGGCACCTGCGACGTCCACGCCGCCCGTCGTCTGGCCGAGCATCGTCGGCAGGTAGTCCTTGCTCGCCGCAACCGCGGCCACGGACAGGAGCGTCTTGTTGCCGGGCTGCTCAGTGATCGCGATGTCGGGTGTCGACAACGTGCCGAGCTCGAAGCGGATCATGTGGAGCCGGCAGGGACCGAGGCGGACCGTCGTCAGGTCCGTGCCATCGGCCGCCGTCACGATCGGGACGCTCTTGGTGAGCAGGCTCACGGCTCAGGCTCCGGCTCCGATTCGGGTGTTGGCTCGGGAGCGACCTCGGAATGCGGCGCCGAGACCGGCTCGGGCCTAGCGCCGAGCGGGGCGATCGGACGGAACAGGTGCTCGCGACCCCTGAGGACAGGGTGACCAGCCGCGATGACTTGGCCGGCGGCGAAGAACTGATCGTTCTTGTAGAAGAACGGTGCGTTGACGATGAAGTACTCGGTACGGATTTTCTTCTCGGCCATCGGATGCTCCTTTCAGAGACGTGACGCTGGGCCCGCCGCCCCGGGCGGGCCCAGTCGCCTAGCCTCAGTCGATCTCGAGCAGCCGGAAGGCGTTGAAGGCCAGGACCTTGGTGCCGTTGCGCCAGGCCGCGTAGATCGTCGTGCCGCCTGTCGGCCGTCCGCTGCCATCCCGGGTGTCCACGACCTTGGTCGTCAGGCCAAGCCGGTCCACGACGACGAAGCCCGTCTTGAAATCGCCGAAAAGCAGGACGTGCTTGGTGTCGGCCGTGGTGTCGTCCATGGCCGACGCTTCGTGGACCGGGTAGCCGCGAAGGGTGCCCGACTGCGCGTTGTAGATCGAGCCCGCATCCTGGCCGGCCGTGCCGAACGCCGGGACCTTCTGGAGGATCGCGTTGTTGGCGACGAAGCGCGACTTGGCGATACCGCGGAAGCGTGGCGGCAACGCGCCGATCAGCTTGTCGATGTCGGCGAGCAGGAAGGCGTCGTTGGTCGTGGTGAGCACGATGCTCGAGGTCTCGGCGATGATCGCGGCCACGATGCCTTCGGGCTCGTCGGTGCCGTCACCCAGGAAGAACTTGGTGGCCTCGAGGGTGTCTTTCGCGGTGGCGATCAGGGTGCCGACCTCGCCCAGGAGCGCGGCCGAGCCGTAGTCCTGCAGATACTCGAGCGTGATGTCGACCGACACGTCCGCGCGAACGGGCGTCACGGTCGGATCGTCGAGGTCGCTCGGGGCGCCGTCACTGGCTCCGGTGGTTGCCCGGGTCGCCTCGGAGACGTAAGCCGCCGTCACACCCTCGGTGGTGATGGCCGACCAGGTCTTGGCGGTCGTGGTGGCGATCCGGCTAATCGCGCGAATCGGGTTCGCGGAACCGTCGCTGACGTCGATGAACGTCGGGTCGATCTCGGCCGGGATGGAGACCCCCCCGTCCGTCGCGCTGTAGCTCTGCATGACCGCGAGACGCTGACCGGTCAGGGCCCTTCCCCTGGCGTAGTCGGTCCAGGCGGCGACGTAGACCGGGTCGCTCGTGCCGATCACGTGCTGCGAAACCCAGCCGTAGTCATCGTTGCGATGCTTCGTGATCAGCTTCTCGAGCTGCGCTCGCACCTTGTCTGGATCGGACGCAGTCGGGAAGCTCATTTGCTCGATTGCCCGCATCGCTCCGTCGCGGTAGGCGGCCGGGAGGTCGTCGATGCTCGTGACCCTCTGGCGGTAGGCCGCCAGGTCGTAGATGTTGTCAGGCGTGCGACGGACGTTCGGGGCTGCGAAGGAGGTCACAGGTCCCTCCGTTCGACGGGCCTCGCCGCTGGCCGAGGCTGACTGGATCGCAGCCTCGCGGATCTCGAGCTCGTCGATGGTCGCGGTCACGCGAGCCAGGAGCCCGAGATTCTTCGGATCCTCGCTCGTGATTTCCTCGAACTCGACGCGCTGGGCGTCGTTGAACGAACTGCCGGCCGCCTCGTTGTGCAGCTCGGTCATCCGGGCGCGGAGCTCAGCCGCCGCCTGCCGATGGGCATCCAGACCTCGCAGGCCCTCGATGTCGAAACCACCGCTATAGCAAGCGATGCCGATCCCGGCCGGTGTGAAGGCACCGGCACCGATGCCGAATGGGCGATAGACGGCGAAGGCGGCGACCGCTCCCGCGTACCGCTCCACAGGAATGCGTCGAACGTCGTTCACCGTTTCTTCCCTTTCATGCGCTGATTCCAAGCCCGGTCGGGCTGGCTGATGGACATGGCGGCGACCGCTGCCCGGCCGTGGTCGGCCGGAATCGATGTCAGCGCCCCGCGAGAGGTTGGCTTGGCTGTGCGGCCGAGGCGGGCGACGGTTGCCTCGAGGGTGTCGATCCGGTCGACCATCCCGGCCGCGAGAGCCTGGCGGGCGAGCATCGTGCGGCCCTGCCCGTAGCTGCTGGCGACAATGCTCGACGTCACTCCGCGACCCTTGGCGACGTCGCCGAGGAACATCGCGTAGAACGTGTCGACCTGATCCTGGATGTTCGCCTTCGCCTCATCGGCGAGCGGCTCGAATGGGTTGCCCTCGGTCTTGTATCGACCGGCGCTGATGAGCGTGATCTTGATCCCGGCCATCTCGAGCGCGCCGCTGTCATCTTCATGCGCGGCGTATACGCCGATCGATCCGACCTCGCCCGATGGCGTCATGACGAGTTGGTCGACCGAGCACCCGATCCAGTAGGCGGCCGAGGCAGCCAGGGGGTTGACCACCGCGACGATCGGCTTCGTGCCACCGCGGATCCCCCGCAACTCGGTGGCGAACTCGGGGATGCCATCGACGCTCCCGCCCGGCGACGAAATATCGAGGACGACCGAGGTGGCGGCTGGGTCGGCGAGCGCCTCTCGGATAGCGTTCCGAAGGTCATCGATGCTTGTACCGCCGAACAGCCAGCTCCAGAAGTCGGAGCGCTGGGTTATCAGACCGTAGACGGGGATCACGGCGGTCGGGCCGACCATCGCGCCGCCCATCCGCTCCATCCATGAGGACGCTGACATATCCGGCTTCG
Organism: uncultured Anaerolineaceae bacterium; assembly: GCA_964385975.1. Taxonomy (GTDB): domain Bacteria; phylum Chloroflexota; class Limnocylindria; order Limnocylindrales; family CSP1-4; genus SPCO01. The sequence goes on from CAYLSK010000001.1 coordinate 24,829, forward strand.
GCTTCGTCGGGGGTTCCATCGGCAGCGTCGACGCGTTGAGCATCATCGCTAGCCAGGAGCGGCGAATCGCCCACGGACGCTCGGCGAGTGCGCTGCGGATAAGCGCTCGGGTCGGCGAGGCCGCAGGCTCGATGAGTTCGATCGGGTCGGGGTCGACGACGATCGGTTCCAGCACCGCAGTCACAGGATCCATCGCCCCCTCAGCCTGCGGGGTGGCGGGGTATGCAGGTCAAGGGGTGGCGGGGTGTGCTAATTGGGTGGCGGAGGGGGTGGCGGAGGGGTGGCGGGGTGTGCTAGTTCACGTGTCGCGAGGGGCTGTCCGATTCGTTCTCGGGCTTCATGACCTCGGCACGGATCGTCTCCATCTCGTGGACGAACGAACCGACGACCGTCTCGGGCGTCTCAAAGATGATGTCCAGCTTGAGGATCTCGAAGCCCGCCGCTTCCAGCTGCTCACGGAACGAACGCGGTGACCAGCCGCCCTTGTGCTGACCGCCGGCTGAGTTCGGCTCCCCGAAGAGTATCTGCAACGCATCGCTGCGACTCGGGCCGTGGAGCCAGTAGCGCGCCGCATAGTCGAGGTTCGGGACCGCAATGATGGCCGGGGCGCCTGGCTTCAGCACGCGCAGCCATTCGGCCAATACGTCGGAGACCCGTTCCCATTCGATGTGCTCGAGGCAATGGCTCGCCCAAATCTCGTCAACGGAGTCTGTCTCGTACGGCAGCGTGCCGAGGTCGGCCTTGACGTCGGCTTCGGGCGCGTGAAGATCAACCGTCGTGTAATCCGGCGCGACCCTGCCCGTTGAGGAGCCGAGATCGAGTTTGAGCGGGGCCAGCGTTTCGACGGTCATATCATCTCCACCCGTGGGTCCGTGATCGGACGGTACTGCCGGAACTCGCCGTCGCCGTCGAGGTGCGTGAGCGGCAACAGGTCATGGAGCGAGATGTGCGTTCCGCGCCTCGCTACCTCGTAGATCGCGCCTTCCACCAGCCCCTTCGTGTAGCCCTCCTCCTTGACGTAATCCATCGCCCGGACCAGCAGCGAGGTCGCCATGAGCGTGCAACCCATCGCCTGGTAGTAGCCCGGCTTGCCATCGTGGAACGGGTAGGTATGGGTCACGAACGGCGAGGCGACATAGGCCGCCGCGTTGAGCAGGGTGTCGATCAGCAGGGGCGGTCCGATGATGTCCTGCTCGAGCGACAGGACCCAGCCGTACATGTGCTCGACGGCGTAATCCGTGATGACCTCCCAGGCGCGCGTGAAGGTGTGCTCGAACTCAGCCTCGGGCTCGATGTGACGGACGCCGACCCCGAACTCCTTGCTCATCCAGGCCGCGTACTTCCCTTCGTCGCCCGTGTTGTCCACGAGCAGCAGATCCCGGTTTGGATAGGCAAAGTCGTTGTACGCCTCGATGTAATGGACGAGGCAATAGCGCTTCCCTCGGTAGGTTGGCGCCGCCACGAGGACGCTATCGACCATTGCGCACCGCGTGAAGGAAGATGCCCGGGAGCAGCGCGTCCTCCTGGACCTCGATGACCTCGCAGCCCGCAAGCTCGGCCAACACGGGGCCGGAATCTGGCAGGAACCGCCACAGATCGCCGGGGTAGTCGTGAACGGAGCAGCCGTTGCCACGCGCCGTGATCAGCAGATGCCCGCCGTGTTTGAGGACGCGCCCCATCTCGGGTAGTGACAGCCAGGGCGCCGTGTCGTGTTCGAGCATCTCCGTGCTCACCACGACATCGAATGAGGCGTCTGCGAACGGCAGTTCGTGGGCATTCGCCACCTGATCCACACCCGGCCCGTCGCGCATGTCTACCCCGACGTACGGCCCGCTGAACCACTGGCGCACGCTGCCATTCACGTCGAGCGAACCGACTTCCAACGTCGAGAGTCCCGCCAGCCCGTCGATCGCCACGGTATCGGCTACCCAGGAGTGAACGGACTCGTGCATCACGCCATCCGCTGGATGAAGGCAAGGGCGAAATACGGCTGCGCAGCCGCCATCGAGGCGATCGTCGGTTGCGTGATGCTGTGGTCGCTGAAAGCCGGCTGGGTGATCGCGTGGGCCGAGGGTTGGGTGACACCGTGGGCGCTGAACGCCGGTTGGGTGATCGAGTGTGCTGAGGGCTGCGTGATCGAGTGGGCGGAGAAAGCCGGCTGGGTGATCGAGTGAGCCGACACGACCGGCTGGGTCACGGCGTGGGCGGCGATCGCCACGGACGTCGAGAGGCTGTGGCTGGACAGGGCGACGCTCGTGGACAGGCTGTGGTCGCTGAAGGCGGGCTGGGTGATCGCGTGGGCGCTCACGACCGGTTGGGTGATCGCATGCGCTGAGACCACCGGCTGCGTGAGGGTGTGCGCCGAGACAACGGGCTGGGTGATCGCGTGGGCGCTCGGCTGAGTAATGGCGTGAGCAGACACGACGGGCTGCGTGAGGGTGTGCGCGGAGACCACGGGTTGAGTCACAGCGTGGGCGCTCGGCTGAGTGATGGCATGGGCGGAGACGACGGGCTGGGTGAGCGCGTGCGCCGAGACCACGGGTTGAGTCACAGCATGGGCCGATGGTTGGGTGATGGCGTGGGCGGAGACGACGGGCTGGGTGAGCGCGTGCGCCGAGACCACGGGTTGAGTCACGGCGTGCGCATCGGGTTGGGTGATCGCGTGTGCACTGACAACAGGCTGTGTCAACGCGTGGGCGCTCACGACGGGTTGCGTCAATGTATGGGCACTGACGACAGGTTGGGTAAGAGCATGGGCCGACACGACGGGCTGGGTGAGAGCGTGGGCGGAGACGACGGGCTGGGTGAGCGTGACGGTGGTCGTGACGACCACGACTCGCGTGGTGCCCGATGCCGCGGAGGCAATCGTCGTAACGCTGGCACCGACATTCGTGGACAGGGTGTGCGCGCTGACCGCTACATTCGTCGAGAGAGCGTGAGCGTCGATCGCTACATTCGTGCTCAGGGCGTGCGCCGAGATCCCGACGCTGGTCGACAGCGCATGAGCGTCGATGGCCACACTCGTGCTCAGCGAGTGGGTTGAGACGGCTGCGCCCGCGTGCGCCGAGATACCGACGTTCGTGGAAAGCGCATGAGCGTCAATCGCGACATTGGTCGAGAGGCTGTGCGTGCTGACAGCGGTTCCGCTATGGGCATCGATTGCGACGCTGGTCGACAGCGCGTGGGCGTCGATCGCCACATTGGTCGAGAGGCTGTGCGTGCTGACGGCGGCCCCGCTATGGGCGTCAATGGCGACATTGGTCGAGAGGGCGTGCGCGTCCACCGCGACGTTCGTTGACAACGAGTGGGTGCTGACGGCAGCCCCGCTGTGAGCGTCAATGGCGACATCCGTAGTCAGGGCATGGGCGTCGATGCCGACGCTCGTTGACAGAGCGTGCGTGCTGATAGCCGCGTTGGTCGAGAGGGCATGCGCGTCGATGGCGACGGATGTCGAGAGGCTGTGGCTCGATAGGGCGGGCTGCGTGATCGAGTGATCCGAGAAGGCCGGCTGCGTGATCGAGTGAGCATCCAACGCCACATTGGTGGACAACGCGTGCGAGTCGATGGCGACGCTCGTGGACAGCGAGTGCGTGGAGACATCGGTACCCGAGTGCGCGTCGAGCGCCACGCTGGTCGAGAGGCTGTGCGCGGAGATGGCCGCGCCGCTGTGCGCATCGATCGCCACAGATGTCGAAAGGCTGTGGCTGCTGACGGCCGCGCCCGAAGCGGTGTGAGAGTGTGTGATCGAACCGCCGGAGATAGTGAGCGAGCCTGTCAGGTTCGTCTTGGCGAAACCTGCGTCGTCAGCCGAGGCGCCAACGATGAACATGTTGCGCAGATCGGGACCGGGTGCGTTCGCGGTGCCGTCGCAGAGCTGCCAGTCCGGGGCAGGGATGGCCGCGATGGTGCCGGACCACATGATGATCCCGCCGATCGGAACGGCTCCGCCACCGGTCAAGTCTTCCCAATCCGCATCGCCATCGGCGTCGGAGACTTTCGTCAATACTTGGCCCGTTGTGCCACCGTCAGGGATGCCGCTGCCGTCGGCGCCGGGCGGTCCGCTCGGGCCAGGTCCACCGTTCCCTCCATGTTGCCCAGGCTTACCGTCGGCGCCCTGCTTGGCGAGCAATTTCCACGACACGCCCGGAGGTCGCGCGCCGCTGGACGCTTCGGTGGCCACATATGAGCTGCCCTGGTATTCAACGACGTCGGGCGGCGCATAGTCTGCCGTTAGCCGCCACGGACCGCGCCAGATGAGACCGGGCTGGCCATCCAAGCCATCTTGGCCGGGCTTGCCCTGCGGTCCCTGCTTGCCGGGGGGGCCCGTCGGACCCGGATCACCCTGCGCTCCACGAAGAAGCTCCGCGTGTTCCTCGGCCACGATCAGCGCCGCGGAGAGCTCATTCACTCTAGGAGTTCCTCGTGCGTGCCGGTGATCTCGTTGGTCTCCGGGTCGCGATCGATCACGGTTCGCGTCGGGACATGCTCAACGATCCGAACCGCGCCCTCCGAGATGTGGACCTGAGCCGGTTCGACGGATCGCTCCGGGACGTTGACGGTCACAGCCGGTGACGTGATGGCGCCCTGCGCGATCGTGACCGGAGCGCTGTGAACATCGACCTGGACAGCTCCAGGCTCGATCTTGGTGGGGGGGGTGTTCACCTCCACCTGAACGGCGCCAGGAGCAATCGTGACGGGTGATGCGACCGTCGTGGACCGGCCCGCCAGTGCCACGAGGAGAGCCGCCTGGTCGCGTTGCACCTGCGCTTGGTATCGTTGTTCCTCGGTCATCTCACTGAGCCGGCGGCGGATCGTGTCGCGCGAGACGGCCATTTCGGCCGCCAGCGTGTCGTAGCCAGCCGGCCGCCCGGCGGCCTCCAGCTCGGCCTTCTTCGCGAGGACCTCCTCCGTCGTCACGATTGGGGCCGGGCCCGCGCCGAGACGGCGAGCCGGCGAATCGACCGACACGGCGACCTGACCAGTGCCGACGGGCGCGAACAGAGAGGGGTACAAGAGGACCATGGCGTCGTCGCCTGGGAGGATTGCGCCCTCGATGATCTCGGGCGATAGCGGGCCGCTGGCCGGCCAGAAACGGCGCGTCGCTCGGTAGTCAGACACGGTCGTTCCGGCAAGCGCGTCGCGGACGATCTCGATGTCCGTCGGCGTGGCCGGCGTCCAACCTTGACCGATCATCCTGCGCAGCCGGCCGGCGCTGAGGCTGAACTCCCGCGGCGCTGCCGTCCCTGCCGCGGGCAACGTATTACCGGGCGGCTGGAGCTGGACGCTGACGAGGCCGGTATGGACGAGTCGGGTGACATCACCCGAGCTGACATAGTCCACGACGCTCGCCGGTGTGAAGCCCTCGTTCACCAGGCGCCCGATCGTCTCCGAGTTCGCCTGCATGACGCTGGCCTGGTCGGTCACGTCGGCCTGGAGGAAGGGCACCGATCGTTGGTCGAACCAGAGTCGCGTCCCTCCCGTCGGCGCCGGGATGATCGTCTCGAGCGAGCCGCACATGTTCGGCCAGAGGTAGCGCAGTGTGATGTCGCTCGTGCTGCGTTTCGCGGCGCCGTAGTTCCCAGCGTTCATCGCTGAGCCAGCCATCCCCTCCGAGAACGGGATGATGACCGGGTGCATGCCGACGACCGCGGCCAGCCGCGTCTCCATGGTGCCGGCGAGGTCCTTGTAGGCCATGTCCTTGAAGTTGGTTCCGACGGGTGCGACGGTCATGCCGCCGCCCAGGTACATCGTCTTGAACGCGTTCGTCGCGCCCCTGTGCTTCTTCTCGAACTGCTCGAGCCAGCTCTTCGCTTTGGCCTCGTCCCAATTGGGCGGGAACGAGACCGCGAGATTGGGCGTCGCGGCGTTGCGCATGAACGCCCGCTTGTAGCTCGTGGATCCGTTGTCCGCGAGGATCTCGGGCAACGCCGCGAGGATCAGCGGCATGCCCCGGTAGCGCGATAGGGGTCCTGTGTTCGGGTGGAAGTGGGCGACCTCCTCGCGACCGTAGGCGATGACAGCCTTGCCGGACCTCGGCCCTTCGGGCGTGTAGCCGAAGCCGATGATCTCAGCGTCAGGGTCCTGTGAAAGCTCGATCGGATCGCGCTTCTGCCGCGAGCCGAGCACGATGACCGTCCAGTCCGGCCGGAGCGGCTTGATCCGGTCGACGTTTCCATAGGGAAGGCTGGGCCCCTTGGGTCTGACCACGCTGGCGGGGCGCCGGACGCCGAACCAGTCGCCTGCGAGATCCGCGTATTGGATCGCCCGGAAGTTGAGATCGAGCGTCGTCTCGCCAGGCTCCGGATGCTCGAGCGGCGCGAGGTCGGGCGTCCCGAACAGGCCACCCTCGCGACCGCCGAACATCTGCTGAAACTGATAGCGCGCCTGGGCGAAGAGCTTCCAACGCGTCTGCAGGGCCGAGAATACGACGCTGCTGCGGCCATAGACCGACGACAGGAACTCGAGCGTTGCCGGCGGCAGCTCCTCGTCACCGCGCAGCGTCGAGCCGCCGATGAACATCGGTCCGTCGATCGAGGTCATCACGGAGAGCCAATCTCCGAAAGTGAAGTCGCCCGAGCTTGCAAACCGGGACATGCTCCGGCGCGCCATGACCGCGAGAGGATTCATCGGGGCACTCCCAGGCCTACCCAGCCGACCGCGAGAGGATTCATCGGGGCACTCCCAGGCCTACCCAGCCGACCGCGAGAGGATTCATCGGGGCACTCCCAGGCCGACCCAGCCGACCGCGACGACGGCCAGACCGGCCAATACAAGGGCCGCAGGCACGAAGACCAGGCCGACCCCAATGACGACGAGCGCAGCGCCGGCGACGATCAGCGCGGTATAGGCGGTCGATGGTCGACGGATGCGCCGGAGGAACGGGCGGCGAGGCGTGCGGGCGGTCGTGACCATCAGTCGTCTCCACCGAAGAAGATGAACGGCTCGGCCATCGGCTCTTCGGGCTCGACCTCCGGTCCATTCGCCTCCGCGAACAATGCGTCACACCAGGCAGCGACGCCGTCGATGCGCTCGGAACTCTTCTCCTTCGAGGGCTTGATGTTGCCGGCGGCATCCTCGTCCGCGGCGGCGTTCGCAACCATCCAGGCCAGGACCGGGTTGCCGTCGTAGTGGACGAGCCCCCCGGCGATGTCCGCCTCGAGCCGTTTCGCCGGTGCGGACAGCGAGGCGTAGCCCTGGCCGACCTCGACCACCTCGACGCCCTCGGACTGCAGCGCAGGCGTTAGCCAGGCCGTGTTCCAGCGATCGATCCCGACACTCCAGATGTGCGCGCCCAGCGAGACGACATCAGCGACGACCTTCTCCTGGTCGACGCGGTTCCCCCCGGTCAATGTGATCCAGTCGTCGCGGGCCCAGACATCGTAGGGAACGTGGTCACGCTTGACCCGCGCCGGCATGTTCGCTGCGGGCAGCCAGAAGCGCGCCACGAGATCGTAGCATCGGCCGCCATGACCCTCGCCGGCGCAGGCGTCACGGTCGACCTTGAGGACGAAGGCGGTCAGGTCCATCGTCGACGATAGATCGAGCCCGCCCCAGCCCTTGCGGCCGGCGAGCTCGGCGGGCCCGCCGGCACAGGCGACGAACGTCACGACATCGAGCCACTTGCCCGAGCCCTCGGTCCAGATGCAGAAGCACATCCGCTTGACGACGTTCTGCTGGGCGGGCTTGCCGAGCGCCTCGCGGACCATCTCGCGTAGATAACGCGTCGACACCGAAACGCCGAGGTTCGGGTTGGCCTTGAGCCAGACGGATTCGTCTGTCCACTGGTCGCAATCGGGGCAGCCGTCGACCGGCGCCCCACCGCGGCGGTGCTCCTCGCAGGCATCGAGCCCGGCGACGAACGGGAACCAGGAGTCGTCCTGGCGGACACCCTCGAGGATTTCGATGCTGTACTGGTGGTCGGCCCAGCACACCGAGTGGCGATCGAACCCGCTGTTGGTGATCCGGAAGATCAGCGCGTCGCGCCAGCCCTTCGTGCCGGCCCGCATCGCGTCGATGACCTCGGACGACGGATGAGCGTGCTCTTCGTCGATGATGGCGATGTAGACGCGCTTACCGTGGAGGTTCTTGGCCTCCGAGCTGACGTAGGTGAACGAGGATCCCTTCGGCCCGCTGAGCGAGTGCGCGAACATCCGGATCCGCTCGCGCAGCGGGCTCGACTTCGCGACCATGAGCCGCGCGTCGTTCCAGGCGATCGAGCTTTGGTCGCGACCTGCGGCCGCGCTGTAGATCTGGGCGCCGGAGCGGCCCTCGCCGACCATCCCGTACAGCCCGATGCCGGCGGCCATCGGCGTCTTGCCCGAGCCCTTCGCCGTCTCGGTGTAGGCGTTCCGGATCAGCCGGACATCGACGCCATCTTCGTCGCGTGTGAACCAGCCGAACGTCGAGCCAACGATGAAGGCCTCCCAGCCCTGGAGCACGAACGGCTTACCCTCGAACTCGCCCTCGTGCAGTCGGAGGTAGCTAAAGAACCGAATCGCGCGACCGCCGGCCGCGGCATCGAACCAGATGTCCTCGCGCTCGAGCCAGCGTTCATGACGCTCGCACAGGAGGCGGACGTAGCGATTGGCGACGATCCGACCCGACAGGACGTCGGCAGCATAGGCATGGACAACGTCTGCCGCGATCTCATCGGCTGAACGGTCAAGCGCGGCGACGGCCAAAGAACTCCTCCTCCATCGGATCGGCGGTGGGCGGCGTGCCGGTCAATTCGGCGCGCGATCCCGGCGTCAGGCCAAGCTCCCGGGCGTAGGCGCGCATCAGGTCAGCGTTCGCTTGGACGATCATGTTCAGCGGGTTGCGCACGAGCTCACCGACGCGGGCGCCGCGGATCAGCGGCCCTGCCTGGTGCAGCCGTTCGGCCGCGTATTCATACCTCGCGACCGCCTCGCAGTAGACCCGCAGCGCGTCGCTGTCGAGTGCGGTGATGACGCCGGTGTCGCCGAAGTCGCGCAGGATCCGTCGCCAAATCTTTCGAGCGGGCTCAGCCATCGTGGCGGGCATCCGCGGCTGGTTCTGCTTCGGTTTCGGTTCATTGAGATTGAGCCGCTCGGCCCGCGTCTCGCCATGCAGCAGCTTGAGCGCGGTCGGCATCTTCGAGGGCCCGCGCTTACCCACGCACCGCCTCCCGGCCCGTGAATCGAGCCCAGCGCTCGATGGCGATCTGAGCGTAGCGCGGGTCGATCTCGATGGCGTAGCAGCGACGGCCGAGCTGCTCGGCTGCGATGAGCGTGGTGCCAGATCCCAGGAACGGGTCATAAACGTCGCCCGCGTGGTTGCGGAGCGGGGGCTCGAAGAGGGCGACGGGTTTCTGTGCCGGATGGTCGAGCTTCTCCTCGGTCGAGCCGCCCATGATCATCTTGGGGCTGGGCGCCCGCCAGACCGTGCTCTGGTCGCGGTCGCCCGTATAGAGGTTGGGCATCCCGGGCTTGCGGACCGCCCAGCACGGCTCGTGGCCCCAGTGGTACCAGGACCGGCCCATCGCGAAGAGGCCCTTGTCCCAGATCACCTGGCTCACGATCTCGAAGCCGATCCGCACGAGGCCCTCGGCCACGGCAGCGGCATGGACGCCGGCGTGCCAGACATAGCCCACCTCGATGCTAGGCACGAGTTCGAAGGCCTCCGACCAGTCGACACGCGTGTCGCCTGAAAGGGTGGTGTTGCGGTGACCCTGGATCCGCATGTACGGCCGCTCGGCCGTAGAGCGAACGCCACGGCTGGATGCGCGGTCCATGTTTCCGTTGTAAATGCCGTCCCGCCAGGTCGGATCGAGCGCTACCCCGTAGGGCGGGTCCGTCGCGAGGATCCTGGGTGCCCCCCCCCCCGAGCACACGAGCTACGTCCGCCGGGTTGGTGGCATCACCGACCAAGAGTCGGTGGTCACCGAGGATCCATAATTCGTTGGCCCGCACGTACGGCTCGGCGGGCACCTCCGGGACCTCGTCCGGGTCGGTCAGGCCAGCTTTCGGGCCACCCAGATCGGCGAGCAGCCGGCGCAGGCCGGCATCGTCGACCGTGACGTCGGCGAGCAGCGCATCGAGCGCGGCCTGATTGGTCTCGGCCATGGCCGCGAGCGGATCAAGGGTCGCCAGGACGAGGGCTTCCTCCTCGGGCGAGAGGTCGACGTACAGGACCGGGACGGTCGCTTCGTGCCGCTCGAGCGCCTCCTCAACCCTCGCATGGCCATCGACGAGGTTGCCTGTCTGGACGTTGACGATGACTTGCTGGACCCAGCCCACGGTCTCGAGCGAACCCGCGAGGGCGCGGCGCTGGCCTCGTCCGTGGACGCGCCAGTTGCGCGGGTTTGCCTGGATCGACGCCGGGTCGACGGCCTCGGACCGGACGATCCGGCTGCGTAGGCCAGTGACCGGCGCCAAGGGGGGTGCTGCCGCCTTCGCCATCATCGGGCCGTTCCCGATCTTCGGCCTTGCATTACGGCGCGATCAGAGTGATGGATGCGCGACCGATCGCCAGATCGGCGACCGCGAGCGAACGGAGGATCGACATGGCGAACATGCGGAAGTGCATCGGCTCGGCGAAGTTCGGGATCGAGGCGCACGAGGCGCCGCCCGAGGATTTCCCGGTCCAACCCTCTCAGCGCGATGGTCTCGGCCGGATGTGCAAGCCCCACTGGACCGCGTACACGCGGGCATTGCGGCAGGCGGCGCCCGCGAGCAATGCGGCTGGCACGAAGCTGGCGGTCGGCACCGGCACCCCGCCGGTCGTCCACGGAGTCGGCTCGTCGTCGCGGCAAAGGATCGGCGGTCCGCCAAAGCCCGAACCGATCCGGACGCGCGTCCGGGCGGCCAAGGCGAAGGCCGAGGTCGACGCTCTCGCCCGCGAGGCGGCCAACGTCGAGGAGGCCACCACCGCGTAGACCTCCCCGCAGATGAACCCGGGGCCCTGGGCGCAAGCCCGGGGCCCTTCTTCGTGGGCTGGCGTCAGTGGCCACGGGCGTGTTCATCGCGGCACGCGGGCCAACCGTGGCGCCGGTGCGCGCGATCTCGCCGCGCCGTCGGCGAAGTTGCAGTGCGAGCATGCCGGCCGCAGCCCGGTTGGCCCGTGGTCGGCCGTCGTTGCGATCCCGGTGCAGCCTGGCAAGCGGAGGACGCACGGTTGCCCGAGCAGCACCGCCCGTCGCCGTTCGTACGCCGCGTCGTAGCCGCGGGCCTGACGCGAGACGCCGCGATGGTTCCGGCTCGAAGTCCGGGCGTGCAGGGCGCAGCGAGGCCCCATCTGCCGCTCACGACAGCCTGGCGCCCTGCAGCGCTGGAGCGGGGCCCAGGGCACCGCTCAGCCCCGCGCGATCGCGTGGGTCGGGACGAGGAGGGTCGGCCCTGGCCGGCGTTGTTTCGCGAGCTCGGCCGGGAGTTGGAGCGCGATGTAGCCCATGAGGCTGATTGCCTCCTGTGCGTTCAGGTCCCTCGGCACATTGATTGCGACCATGCGACCCGATGGCAGCCCGATCTTGAACTCGGACCGCAGCTCTGGCTTCGGCGCCTCAGCAGCAGCGATCGCCGCCGCGACGGGATCCATCAGAACCACCACCAGCAACCGCCGTATTCGGTGTGCCACGACATACAGTAGGTGCACCAGGTCATCTAGGCTCCTCCGCCCCGCCCATCCACCACGGCCCGAAGCCCAGCCACAGCGCCGTGAAGAAGCCGAGACCGGCCATCGAGCCGCCGAACAGGACGAGGCCGAGGACGAGCATCTACTTGACCGGCGTGACCTGGGTCCGGATCAGCTCGGCCGCGATGATCGGCGACAGCAGCAGGCCGAGCTGCGCCGCGGCGTTCACGATGTCGCTGACCTGGCCCGTCAGGGCGTCGCTGACGAAGCCCTGGCCGTTGAGCGTGGTGATGGCCCCGATGATGAGGGCGACGACGAGCCCGATCCAGCGGGCCGGTTCATTGCTGGGCGTTTCGGTTACTCCAATGCTGTCTTGATGACGACCTTGACGCCGGCCACGGTGCCGGTTACGGCATCGCGGACTCGACCCCCCGCGGCATTGGACACATCGGAGGCAGCTTCGACGGCTCCCGTTGCGGCGGCGGCGGCGGCGTCCTCAGCGGTGACGGCTAGATCGCCGGCAACGCTGATGGCGCCCTTGACCGTCGCCACCGCGGCATCGACCAGGTCGGTCCCCAACTCAGCGGCATCGGCCACGATCGTTCGAGCAGCCCGAGTGAACGCAGCGATCACGTCTGAACCCGCGTCCACCAGGACCACCACATCGGTCTTGATGCGGTTGATGATGTCTGCTTCTAACGACATTCCAACTCCTTTACCGTCTTCACGAGTCTTCCTTTTTGAGCGCCTTGCGGGCCTTGCTGATCTTGTTGCGGAGTTCCGCGTTGTCCGCCTCCGCTGCCGCTTCGTCGGCCTTGGCCTTGGCGGCGTCAGCCTTGGCCCGGGCCACCTGAGCCGCGGCGTCCTCTGGCAGCAGTGGCTCGCCGTCTCCTTCGATGATCTCGGCCGCGATCGCGCCGGCGACGGCGGCAGCGGCGCCCTTGAGCAGGTTCCGGCGGCCAGTGTTCAAGGGCTTGGGCTTCGGCAGATGCGGCCGGCGCAGGCGTGCGGCGCTCATCAGGTCAGCGCCACCAATGCCTTGTCGACGCGCTCCGACAGGTCGGTCAGGATGCCCCGGATCTCCGTGACGTCGCTGCGCACATTGACGATCTCGTCATGGAGCGGCTTGACGGCCTCTGCCACCGCGGCGGTGCAGTCCGGTAGCGGGATGGGCAGATCCACGGTCTCGGCGATGGCCGAACCCTCAATGAACCCGATCGTCTGGCGAGCGTTGCCATCGGCGTAGAAGGCGCCCGTGTTGACCAGGATCCCGCGCCATGCAGTCGAGGCATTGGTGTTGCCGAAGAGGGGATAGATGGACGTCGCGTTCAGGCCCGCGCTATCACCGCTCGTCGAGGCCTGCCGATAGAAGCGAGTCCCGGCCTTCACCTTGATCCCTTTGAGCGGCCGAAACTCGGACGGATCGAGCGATGGCGTCAACATGTGATCGACCTCTGGTGTTGCGAAGTAGGGCTCGAACAACGCGACCTTGGTCCGCTGCTCCGAGTCGCGATAGAAGCTCAGATGGGTATGGGCGAGGTGGCTCGTGTCGGCCTCACCGGGACGGGGTGCCGATGCGTACCCACGCTCGCGGTCCCAGCGAAGCACGATTTGGCCGTCAGGGCTGTAGATGATCTCGCGGATGTCGGAGCAACCCGGCACGTCCGCCTGGGCCTGGAGGACGAACCAGCGGGAGAAGGTGCGCAGCTTGACGAGCGATCCATCGAGGCGGCCGAGGTCGATGGCGCTGGCGGCGTTGGTCAGGCCAGCCCGGTCGCGCGCCGTCTGGGCGCTGTACGCACCGGCCAGCAGCTGATCGGCGCCCAGGTGGTAGCTGACACCCTTCGACTGGTGCGCGCTGTCGCCGACCACGCCCAGGTTGACGCCACCGTGCGCAGTCCAGAAGCGGCCGAGGGCGACGAGGGTGGCCGGAGCGAACGTCACGAGACGGGCTCCAATGCCACGAGCGCGCGGCCCGCGATCCTCCGCGATTCGCTCCAACAGGCGCGACACTTGCTACCGCTGACCTTGCCGTCGGGGGTCAGATACCAAAACTCAGCGTCGAGTGGCCAGGTCTCGCCACAGTGGCGGCACAAACGAACGAAGCCGAGTTCACGGTCGTAACTCGTCATCCGCCCGCTCACGGCACCGGCTCCGTCCATGGCACAACTCGTCCGGCGGCGATGTCGGCCCGACCTTCCGCAACCCGAGCCACGAAGACCGGATCGGCTTCGAGCTCGCGCCACACACGGCGGCTGACCCAAGATCGCAGCGGCGTCCGATGCAGCACGGCGCCGACGCTCCGATGGCTTTGGAGGAACCGGATCACGGCACAGGCTCCGTCCACGTCGAGCCGTCATCCTCGCGCCGGTCGCGGTTGGCCAGACGGAGACAGGTCTCGCAAGTAGGGCCCTCGCTCGTCGGAGGCGGCTCCGTCGTGAACGCGGCGACCTGCTCAGGCGTCACCTTGCGCGGCAGACCGTGGCGAGTCGTGATCGTGAACGTGCCCCATTCGTCCGTCCAGAGCTCGCTCATGCGGCGTAGCCCCATTCGTTGATCAGGGATGCGGTGATCCGGCGCCAAGTCGTCTCAGCCGCCCGGAATCGACGGACAGCCATCGCCGCATCGCTGCCCTCGACGAGCGCCACCACCGCGACCCCCATCAGGTCCTCGTTGAGCGGATCCGCGATAGAGCTCATGAACGCCTTGGGATCCGGCCCGACCAGCGCCCGCGCCAGACCGAAGAGCGGGTGTCCGGTGTACGGCGCCGGGAGAGGCTCGGCTGACATCCGAAGCCTCGCGGCGCGACGGCGGGCCTGCTCAGCGACCTTCTCGCGATTGGCCCGCTTCCAGCGCAGCCGCCGGGCACGTTCGGTCCCCGGATGCGCCTTGGCCCACATGGCGCCGTAGTGGGGCCGTGCGGCGCGCCAGGCGGCGGTGTAGGCGCGACGTCGGGCGATCGACTCGAGTGAGCGGCTCATGATGTCGGCGCCGGCATCTGGTTCATGGCCGCTGCACCCCTAGCCGATCCTCGCCTGTCAAGGAGCGCGGCTGTCCCTCCGCATCAAGGCGCTCCTGAAGCACTCGGAGTTGGCGCCATTTGAGGTAGGCATAGTTGCCGAGGTCCACCATCTCGGCCATCGCCTCGGCCAACATGTCGTGGCGCCCCCAGGAGTCCGATCCGTACTTCTCGTCGCCGAACCGGAGCTTGCCGTCCATGAGCAGCCGGAACTCGCTGAGGCCCTCGTACTTAGAGCCGACGGCTAGGGCTTCAGGTTCGGTCTCGATGGTCATGGCGATGGAGAAGCCCCCGCCCCGAGGAGGATGCCGGAGCGGGGGCGCGTGACCGGAAGGAGCGAACCTGTGCCCACGGCTCGCAACGCTAGCAGACAGTCACCGTGTAGTCACGACATCCGTGGGCACGAGTGGGCATGGTTGGGCGAAGGTAGCTAGCGCACGCTCATTTCGGCGGGCGGCAGGATGCCTCCGAGGGCTGGCGTTAGGTTGCGGACCTAAAGGTCGTGGGTTCGAGTCCCGCCGGGCGCGCCACTTTTCACGAGGGATTCAGAGCCAGAAGGGGCGACTGATCCGCTCTCTGACAGTCACCGATGTAGTCACGCTCATCCCAGCGCCTCGTCTAGTGCCGCTGCCGCGGCCCGGTCCGGCGCCTCGGTCGCATGGCCGTAGCGCCGCGCCATGCCCACGGTCGTGTGCCCCAGTCGGCTCATCCGGACGTCCTCGGGGATCCCCCGATCGCGCAGGATCGTGGCGTTGGCATGGCGCAGGCCGTGCATCGTCACGTCGACCCCGGCGAGCGTCGCGATGACTCGCCAGCGATGCGACACCCAGCCGCCGTTGAGCGGCCGCCCGACCGGCGACACGAACACCATGCCGTCCGCCGTGGGCTCCCCGGACGCCAGGCGCTCGCCGAGTTGACGGGCCCGGTGCTCGCGGAGCGCTGCCACGACGAAGGCTGGTAGCGCGATTGACCGACGACTCCGGGCCGTCTTGGGCTCGTCGAGACCGTAGGCGCCGTCGATCCGGACCAGGGCGTAGGTCACCGTGAGGGTCGCCTGGTCGAGATCGACGTCCTGCCAGCGCAGCCCGAGCAGCTCGCCCTGGCGCAACCCGGTTCCCAGCGCCGCGATCCAGAGGGCCTCGAGGCGATCGCCGCGAACCGCATGCATGAGCCGTCGAGCATCGGCCGGCGTCAGAGTCGCCGGCTCGACCCGGACGACCCGCGGCGCCTGGACCAGCCGGGCGGCGTTGCGCAATACGTGGCCGCGGTCCAACGCAACGTCCAGGACACGACCCAGGAAGCCCAGGACGTTGCGCTGGCCCTTCGGCTCCAGGTCGAGGCCGGCCAGCATCGTGTCGACGTGCTCGGCGGTCAGGCGGACGAGAGCGATGTGCCCGATCGAGGGCTCGATGTGCAGGCGGAGCGCGACGTCATACGTCCGCCACGTCGACGCTTTCAGGTTTCGCTTTCCGGCGCTTGCGAGCCACGATCGGAGGTACTGCCCAACGGTCGTCCGCCCGCTCCCGACGATTGGCCGCACGAGCCTTCGCAGGTCGTCGAGGAGCAGGTCGGCCGCCTTCCTCGTGTTGTCGTTCCTCGGCGCGTAGCGAACTATCATCGTCCGGTTGCCCCGGGGCCCGCTCGAGATCGCGGCCACCCAGCGGCCGTCGGACTTCCTCCGGTATCGGCTCCCCATCCCGGCGCTCCTCCGCATTCGTCGACTGTACCCACTCCGACAAGCGCACGGCCGAGATGAGCCACAGACCGCCGACTTTCTTGCCCGGCAGCTTGCCCGAGGCCAGCCAGCGCCAGACCGTGTTGGGGTGCAAGCCGAGCAGACTGGCGACCTCGGCCGGGTTGTAGACGAGCTGATCAGCCACGGTCGAGGATCTCGAGGATGACGTCGCCGTGGCAAGGCGTGGGGGCGCACCAACAGGCGAGGCGCTTACCTCGCAGGGGCTCGAGAAAGGCCGGCTCGGCGATCAGTCGATCGACAAGGCGGAGACCGTATGCCTCGATCGCCTCCGCACGCGTCATCGGCCCGCTGAACCATCGCTGGCCGATGACAAACGGGTTGCCCCACCGGGTGGCGCGATCGATCCGCACCACGTCTGGCGGCAAATCGAAGCCGCCCCGACTCTTGGGATGTCGGAAGTCTCGGAGGTTGACGACGAGCGGCTCAGCCACCGCTCGTCCAGGGCTTGTGACGAACCTGCCAGCAACGAGTGTGCCATCGTCGGATCGTGCCTTCCTCGACGATCCACCCTTGACGCTGCCATGGCCACACCAGACGGCCACAGCCGATACACCGCTCGCCGCGGTCGTCGGGACGCGGTTGCCGTTCCTGCTGGACCTCGAGAGTCCAGCCGTCGAGCGGGTCAGGCACGGTCCGGGGGCTCCTGCCGCCGCTGGACCATCTCCCTCGCCCGCGTGAGCGCCGCCTGCTGGCCCTCGGCGATCTTGGCCAGGTGCAGCACGGCGAAGAAGAGCAGCCAGACGACCGCGTCGTCGAATGTCCACCAGTGTGCGAGATAGGCCATGGTGGTTCCGGCGGCGAAGAGCGAGAGGATCACGGCGCCCCATCCGTCGCCGGCAACGCGTCCAGCGGCCACTCGATCGACACCAGAACGACGCCCAGCCGCCGGTAATCCGGCTCGATCGCCTTCATCGCCGCCGGGCTCAGATCGATGATCGTCGGCTTCCCGTGGCGCGGCGCGCATCGACAGAAATCGCGGACGGTAGCGACGACGCATTGACTGCCACCGGTACAGATGCGAACGGGGTAGGGCGCGTCGCCGAAGCGCCACCACGAGACGGCGGCGTAGAGCCCCGGGCCGTCATCGAACCAGGTGGCCCAGCCTCCGATCAGGGCCGTGCCGATGCCGCCTGCGGGTTGTGGGGGCCGCTCAACTGCATCGACCGGGTCGACCGTTTCGGAGAGCGGGCCGTGCGGCGCCCCGGGTCGACTCGCAGCGGACGCATCGGCGTGGAGCCCGGACATGTCGCGGGGCACGACGATCGTGGGATACGAGCCGCCCCGCGGAGCCGCGAGGACGGCGATGGTGGTGAGGATCGCCAGCGTCATTAGGCAGCCCCCAACGCGACGGGCCTGGTAGGGGGGCGGCTCGATCGGTTCGGGTTTGATCAGGTAGCCATCGTCGATGAGCGGCGGTTGCGGCCGGGTAGGTGGCGTCATGGCAACGATCACGTGGACGTGTCGAGGACCTCTTGCCGACGATGAAGCGCCCGCATGCGTCAAAGCGCCATTCCACGAGGACCGGCTTGCGCCGCGCAACGACCTCCATTCACGAGCCCCGGGTTCCCGCGGCGGATTGACGTGAGGCCACCCAGAGAGCGGCTTGGAGCAGACGGGGCAGATCATGCCGGCATCGAGCAAGGGATTCGGCATCACGCCCACTCCGCCTTCCGTGCCCGTGCCTCGGCTTGCCGCCGCTTCCGAGAGGCGTGCGGATCGGGCTTCCGTCGCTGCGGTACGTTGTGGAACGTGGGCAGGACCTCGCCCAGCCCCAGGGCGCCGTGACCCTGAACGGCGGCTGCGGCAGGGCCTTGATCGCGATACTGCGGATGGCCGTTGAGGTAGCCGGTGACGATTTTGCTCATCGGAGGACCGCCGCGATCTGCTCGAGGTCCGATGGCCGCCACACGAATGTCTCGATCCCGGGGCACTCCCGGAGTAGCGCGAGCCATCGCTCCTGCGACGGGCTGAGGGTGCCCTTCTCTCGCTTCAGCTCGGCGAGGATCAGGCGGGGCGGGCGACACAACGCGAGGTCAGGCCAGCCCCGCGGCGAGTGGATCGAAAGCCAGGCGTGATACGGCTCCCAGCCGAGGATCTTCGCAAGGTCAGTGACCTGCCGCTGGAACTCCTTCTCGGAGAGCGCGATGACGGTCAGGTCGCGCGCCATCAGGCGATCGCTCGCAGCTGGACGGAGCCGCCCGTCGATCGCGCCATGTTGCAGCGTCGGTGGGCAGCGGCCACGTTCGGCCGGACGTGGTCCGTGGCCGCAGTGACCTTTTTACCTTTACCTGGATGCGCAGACAGCCGGC
>CAYLSK010000002.1:0-4452 GCA_964385975.1 uncultured Anaerolineaceae bacterium
GCGGAGGCCGGCGGAGCCAGGCTAAGCTCAAGGTGACCCAGGTCAAGAGCACGATCAGTCACATCGCGCGGAATCGGGCGACCGTTCGTGCGCTCGGCCTGCACGGAATCGGGAGCACCAGCGTCGTGACCGACAATCCCGCGACCCGTGGCATGGTCCGCCAGGTCCGGTTCCTTGTCAGCGTCGAAGAGATCGCCGAGACCGACCCCGGGGAGAAGCCATGAAACTCCACGACCTCCGCCCGGCCGACGGCTCCCGTCAGCCGCGCACCCGGGTCGGCCGCGGCATCGCCGCCGGCAAGGGCAAGACCGCCGGCCGCGGGACCAAGGGCCAGAAGGCTCGGGCCGGTGGCTCCATCCCGGCCTGGTTCGAGGGCGGCCAAACGCCGCTCCACATGCGGATCCCCAAGCTCCGCGGCTTCAAGAACCGGTTCAAGATCGTCTACGAGGTCGTCAACATCGGGGCGATCGGCAGCCTTGCGGAGCGCGGCGCCTTCGAGGGCGGCGAGCCCGAGGGCCTGAAGGCCAAGTCCGGCAAATCCGCTCCTCCGACGGTCAACCAGGACATCCTCCGTGCCGTCGGGCTGGTCCGCACGCTCAACAAGCCGCTGAAGATCCTTGGCGCGGGCGACTTGTCGACGCCGCTTTTCGTCGTCGCCGACGCGTTCACCAAGTCAGCGGCGGCGAAGATCGAGGCTGCCGGCGGCACCGTCTCTATCCTCGAAGTTCCGACCGAGGCACGGCCGGCGATCGGGCTGGCGGAGGATGCCGCCAAGGCGGCGAGGAAGCCGCGGACGGCCGCCGGCAGGGCCGCCGCTGGCAGGAAGGCGGATGCCCGAGTAGTGCGAACCGCCGAGGCGGCCGAGAGCGCCTCCGAGGCCGCAGCGGCTATCACGGCGAAGGCTGCGAAGGCTGCCAAGGCGACCAAGGCATCCAAGGTGCAGAAACCCTCGGATGATACTGTCGTGATGGCCGCCGAGGGCATCGTCGGTGTAACCGACAGCGCCGACTCGACCGGGGACGCCGATACCGACGCCGACGACGGCGACGCCTGACCCGTGTTCGACTCCCTCCTCAATGCGCTTCGTGCGCCGGACATCCGGCGCCGGGTGCTCTATGTCCTGGGTTTGCTGATCGTCTTCCGGCTCCTCGCCGCGGTGCCTGTCCCGGGGATCGACAAGGCGCAGTTGAAGACGTTCGTCGAGGGCAATGCGCTGGTCGGCCTGCTTGATCTCTTCTCGGGTGGCGGCCTGTCGCACTTCTCGGTCGTGGCAGTGGGCATGAACCCGTACATCAATGCCTCGATCATCATGCAGTTGATGACCGGGGTCGTCCCGTCGCTGCAGGCGCTCAGCCGCGAGGGTGAGTATGGCCGCAACAAGATCAACCAGTACACCCGCTACCTGACCGTGCCGATGGCGATGCTCCAGTCCTACGGCTTCCTCGCTCTGCTCAACTCGCAGAATGTGCTGACCGGGACGTTCGACCTCGCCAGCTTCACCACCCTGACCCAGTTGGCGACCCTGACCGCCGGCGCCATCGCGCTGATGTGGATCGGCGAGCTGATCACCGAGCGTGGAATCGGCAACGGGATCAGCTTCATCATCTTCGCCGGGATCGTCAGCCGGGCACCGGGGGCGATCGGCTCGTTCATGATCAACCCGAACTTCACGATCCTGATCGCCTTCGCTCTGATGGCGATCGCCGCCGTCGCCGTGATCATCTACATCCAGGAAGGCCAACGCCGCATCCCGATCCAGTACGCCAGCCGGGTTCGCGGGCGACGGATGTATTCAGGCGGTCAGACCTTCCTGCCGCTGCGAGTCAACCAGGCCGGTGTGATTCCGATCATCTTCGCCGTCAGCATCCTGCTATTCCCGCAGCAGCTGGCCTCGTACTTCACGACCTCCGACGTCGGTTTCGTGGCCGACATCGCGCGAGGCATAGTGACCTTCTTCAGTCCTCGAACCCTGGTCTACATCGCTCTCTACTTCCTGCTGACCGTCGGCTTCACCTACTTCTACACGGCCTTCACGTTCAAGCCCGACGAGACCGCCGAGCAGTTGCGCAAGAACGGCGGCTTCATCCCGGGCATTCGACCCGGCCGCCCAACCCAGGACTACCTGTCGCGCGTGGTCACCCGGATCACCCTGGCCGGCGCCCTCTTCCTGGGCACCGTCGCCGTGGCGCCGTCGGTCGTCGGTCTGGCCATTCCCGATCTCGGTGCGCTCGGCCTGGGTGGGACCAGCCTGCTGATCGTGGTCTCGGTCGTGGTCGAAACGATGAAGCAAATTGAGGCGCAGCTCATGATGCGAAATTACGAAGGCTTCATCCGATGATGACGCCGGCTGTGGCGAGGTCAGTCCAAGGCGTCGCCGAGCACGAAAGCGAGCGCACGCAGACGTGCGTGAGCGAACGCGCGCAGGCGACAACGCCGGAATGGCCCGCCACGGACGGCGCCCCAGAACGGTGACCGTGGTCGTTCTTCTCGGTGCGCCAGGCGCCGGGAAGGGCACCCAGGCGCCGATCCTGGCCAGACGTCTCGGTGTGCCGGTCCTCGCGTCCGGCGAGCTGCTTCGTGCGGCGGTCGCGGCGGGAACGGCGCTTGGTCGGGCGGCCGACCGCTACATGAGCCGCGGCCAGCTCGTTCCGGACGAGACCATTGTCGACATCTTCCTCGAGCGCCTGGCGGCCGACGATGCCGCGGTCGGCGCGGTCCTCGATGGTTTCCCGCGCACGCGGGGCCAGGCCGAGGCACTCGATGTCGCCCTCGAGCCGCGAGGCGGCCGGGTCGATCTTGCGCTCTACATCGACGTCCCAACGGACGACCTCGTCGCCCGGATGGCGAGCCGCCGGATCTGTTCCGCGAACGGCCACGTCTACAACGTGGCCTCAAATCCGCCAACCGTGCCCGGGACCTGCGACCTCGACGGTTCGGAGCTGGTGCAGCGCGAGGACGATCGCGAGGAGACCGTCCGAGCCAGGATGGCCCAGCAGATCCCGCCGCTGCTCGAGGTCGTGGACCACTATCGGGCGACCGGGGTGCTGCGCACGATTGACGGTTTGCGGCCCATCGCCGACGTGACCGCCGGCCTGCTGGCAGAGCTGGCCACCGGCGAGCTCGGAGCGGCTTGATGGTGACTCGCAAGTCGCGCTCGGAAATCGAGCGGATGCGCCGCGCTGGGCGGATCGTCGCCGAGGTCCTCGACCGGATCGAGGCTGCGCTGCGGCCCGGCGTCTCGACGGCCGACCTGGATGCCCTGGCCGAAGCGCACATCCGGGCTGCCGGTGCCATCCCGTCCTTCAAGGGCTATCCCGGGATCAACCCGAGCCGCCCGTTCCCGGCCAGCGTCTGCATCTCCATCGACAATGAGATCGTCCACGGCATTCCGGGCGATCGGAAGATTCGCGAGGGGCAGATCGTCTCCGTCGACGCCGGCGCGATCGTCGAAGGCTGGCATGGCGATGGCGCTCGGACCTTCTTCATCGGGGAGCCGCCGCCCGTGGTTCGCCAGCTGATCGACTTGACCCGGGCGGCGATGCTCGCCGGCATCGCTGCCGCGGTGCCCGGCAACCACATCGAGGACATCTCTGGAGCCGTCGAGGATGTCGCGGCTCAGGCAGGGTTCGGGATCATCCGCCAGTTCGTGGGCCACGGCATCGGTACGGCGATGCACGAGGAACCGCAGGTCCCCAACTATCGGACCGGCCGACCTGGCCGCAAGCTGGAGCCGGGCATCTGCCTGGCCATCGAGCCGATGTTCACGCTCGGCGGGCACGACACCCGGATCCTGCCCGACGACTGGACGGTCGTCACCAGGGACGGGTCGCTGGCGGCCCATTTCGAGCATTCGATCGCCGTCACCGCTGACGGGCCGCAGATCCTGACTTTGGCATGACCCGACGGTTGCCTGGATCGGGCATGTTTGATACGCTACGCGTTCGTGTGTCGGCCCGCTTGGGCCGACACTGCCCATGAGAAAGGGAAGCACGAAGACCTGTGGCCAAGCGCGATGCGATTGAGGTTGAGGGAACGGTCATCGAACCCCTGCCCAACACCATGTTCGCGGTCGAGCTGGAGAATGGCCATCGGGTCCTCGCCCATATCAGCGGCAAGCTCCGGATGAACTTCATCCGCATCCTGCCCGGCGATCGGGTCCGTGTCGAGTTGTCTCCGTACGACCTGACCCGCGGTCGAATCACCTACCGTCTCAAGTAAGTCGAGGATCCGTTGAAAGTCAGAGCCTCCGTCAAGGCGCGCTGCGACAACTGCAAGGTCATTCGTCGCCACGGCACCGTGATGGTCATCTGCACCAACCCGAAGCACAAGCAGCGGCAGGGGTAACCGATGGCCCGTATCGCCGGCGTCGACGTCCCTCGCGAGAAGCGTGTGGAGGTCGCCCTCACCTACGTCTTCGGGATCGGTCTGCCGACCAGTCAGAAGATCCTCGCC
>CAYLSK010000002.1:4462-33347 GCA_964385975.1 uncultured Anaerolineaceae bacterium
TCTTCCGGAGGAAACAAACACGGTCACCCTCGACCCGGAACTGACGGACGCCCACGGGATCCCGGCGCCGAAGGTTACGTACCGGCTGAGCGAGAACAGCCGGAAGATGCTCGCCCAGGCCACCCTCAACCCAGCCACCCGGGTGCGCGACCTGACTGAAGAGCAGGTCAATCGCCTGCGCGAGCTTATCGACCGCCGCTACAAGGTCGAAGGCGACCTGCGGCGCGAGGTTGCGCTCAACGTCAAGCGTCTCATCGAGATCGGCTCGTACCGCGGTCTGCGCCATCGGCGCAACCTGCCGGTCCGAGGTCAGCGAACCAAGACCAATGCTCGCCAGCGGCGCGGACCGAAGAAGACGGTCGGCGTCCGGCGCAAGAAGTAACGAGGGACTGACCAGGCATGGCGGAACGCAAGCGCGCGGTCAAGGTTCGTCGCCGGGAGAAGAAGAACGTCCCCCAGGGCCACGTTCACATCCAGGCCACGTTCAACAACACGATCATCACGATCACGGACCTCAACGGCGCGGTCATCAGCTGGGGTTCGGCTGGCGTGGCCGGCTTCAAGGGGTCCCGCAAGAGCACACCTTACGCCGCCGCATTGTCGGCCGAGGGGGCAGCCAAGCGGGCCATGGAGCACGGCATGCGCCAGGTCGAGGTCTACGTGAAGGGCCCGGGCGCCGGCCGCGAGCAGGCTGTCCGATCGCTCCAGGCAGCCGGCCTCGAGGTCAGCGCCATCACCGACGTCACCCCAATCCCGCATAACGGCTGCCGCCCGCCCAAGCGGCGTCGCGTCTAGAGCCCCGAGGACCCATGGCCCGTTACACCGAATCCGTCTGCCGTCTCTGTCGACGGGAGGGCGCCAAGCTCTTCCTCAAGGGGACTCGCTGCTATACGAAGAAATGCGCCTTCGAGCGACGCCCCACGCCACCCGGTCAGCACGGCGTCCGCCGCCGCAAGGTCGGCGAGTTCGGCCTCCAGCTGCGCGAGAAGCAGAAGGTCCGACGTACGTACGGCGTGCTCGAGCGCCAGTTCCACAACTACTTCGTGGACGCGGAGAACCGCCCCGGCGTCACCGGTGAGAACCTTCTCCGCTCACTCGAGCTGCGCCTGGACAACGTGGTCTACCGGATGGGAATCGCCTCATCGCGAGCCCAGGCGCGCCACTTCGTCGGGCACGGTCATTTCAGCGTGAATGGGCGACCCACCAACGTGTCGTCGTACCAGCTCAAGCCGGGTGATCGGATCGAGGTCCGCGAGGCGCACCGCACCCGCGAGCCGTTCAAGATTGCCAAGGAGACGCTCCGCTCCCACCAGGCCCCGGAGTGGCTGACCGTGGATGCCACCAGCCTGACCGGTGCGGTCGTCGCACCGCCAACCCGCGACCAGATGCCGCTCGACCTCAACGAGCAGCTCGTGGTCGAGTACTACTCGAGGTAACCCGCCCACATGATCGAACTCGAGACTCCGCAGATCGAGCCTGTCGAGGAGGCTGGCA
Source organism: uncultured Anaerolineaceae bacterium (assembly GCA_964385975.1). Lineage (GTDB taxonomy): Bacteria > Chloroflexota > Limnocylindria > Limnocylindrales > CSP1-4 > SPCO01. Next base: position 5,957 of record CAYLSK010000002.1, read on the forward strand.
CGTACGCCAAGTACGAGGCCGGCCCCCTCCAGGCCGGCTACGGCGTCACTCTCGGCAACGCCCTCCGGCGCGTCCTCCTGTCGTCGCTCGAGGGCGCTGCTGTCACGAGCATCCAGATCCGTGACGTCTACCAGGAATTCTCGACGATCCCCGGCGTCAAGGAGGACGTCACCCAGATCGTCCTGAACGTCAAGAAGCTCCGGCTCAAGAGCTACGCCGCCCATCCCGTCCAGCTTCGCCTGATCAAGAGCGGGGCCGGCGCGGTGACCGCAGCCGACATCGCGGAATCGGCAGACGTCGAGATCATCAACCCGGATCTCGTGCTGATGACCCTCGACACCGACGACGTCACGATCGAGCTCGACCTCACGGTCGAGCGCGGGGTCGGGTACCTCGGCGCCGAGCGTGCGGAGGCACTTCCGATCGGGGTGATCGCCGTCGATGCGATCTTCACCCCGGTCCGCAAGATCAACTACTCGGTCGAGAGCATGCGCGTCGGTCAGATGACCAACTACGACAAGCTGACGATCGAGATCGAGACGGACGGGACCATCTCGCCTGAGGAGGCGCTCAGCCGTTCGGCCGAAATCCTGGTCAACCAGTTCCGTCCGTTCGTGACGGTCGGGATGTCCGCCGTCCCCGCCGTCGCGGCGACCGGCACGGCGGCCCTGCCGTCGAACATGCTCGACATGCCGATCGAGGAGCTCGACCTCCCGATGCGCGCCTACAACTCGCTCAAGCGCAACAACATCGTCAAGGTCGGCCAGCTGCTCCAGCTGAAGGACGACGACCTGCTGCGAATGCGCAACTTCGGCAAGAAGTCGCTCGACGAGATGAAGGAACGCCTGCGCATGCGCGGCTTCATCATCCCAGAGACGGAGAGCGATGGCCTCGACGACGGCGACGGTGAGCCGGCCTTCGACGACGAGGGCGAGAGCTGATCCGATGGCGCATCGAATCGGCGGACGCAAGCTCAGCCGCAAGCAGGGTCCTCGCCTGAGCCTGTTCAAGAACCTGACCGTCTCCGTCATCCGTTACGAGCGGGTCAAGACGACCGAGGCGAAGGCCAAGGAGATCAGCGGTCGGGTGGAGAAGATGATCACCCTGGCCAAGCGAGGCGACATCTCGGCACGCCGGTCGGTCGTGGCCCAATTCCCGAATGAGCCGCTCGTCGTGGCCAAGCTGTTCGACGAGATCGCCCTCAAGTACGCAGACCGGACGTCGGGGTTCACCCGGATCGTCCGTCTCGGTCAGCGCCGCGGCGACGCCGCGGAAATCGTCCAAATAGAACTGGTCTAGGAGGCTGGATATGCCTCGACGCTGCTTCGCCGAGGGCAGGCCAAGGCGGCGCGGAGCACGTGAGCGAGCGCACTTGCAAAATGCGTGAGCGATCGAGCGGACGCGCCAACGCGGGGATGCGCCGGCGCAGCAGCGGCTAAAGCGCCCGAGAGGGCGCGCCTTTGCGCTACAGAGCAAGGGTCGAATACGACGGAACGGACTTCGCCGGGTTCCAGGTGCAACCTGGAAGACGGACGGTCCAGGGAGTCCTGGAGGCCGCACTGGCCCGCCTCGGTGACGGGGTGGAGCAGAGGGTCGACGGGGCCGGCCGAACGGATGCCGGCGTGCACGCCTGGTGGCAGGTCATCGGTTTCACCTATGCCGGGCGGCTCACGGAGACGGAACTGGGTCGAGCGCTCGATGCGCTCCTCCCGCCGGACCTCTCGGTGAGCGATGTGCGACGGGCGTCGGCCGGGTTCAATCCCCGCTTTGCGGCGCGGTACAGGGAGTACCGCTACACCGTGTGGAACGGGCCGCGCAGCCCGCTTCGCGAGCGCTTTGCGCTCGGGGTGCGGGCCCCGCTCGATACTGCCGCGATGGCGCGGGCCGGGCTGGTCTTCATCGGCCGGCACGATTTCCGCTCCGTCGGGGCGACGGACCGATCGTCGGTCCGGACCATCAGCATGGTCCGGGTCAGGCGGGAGGGCCGGCTCGTGACGATCGACGTCCGGGCCGACTCGTTCCTGCGGGGAATGGTCCGCCGCATGGTGGCCGTCCTCGTGGAGGTCGGCCTCGGCAAGATGGATGAGACAGCGGTCCGGGCGGCACTCGCCGCCTCCGGACCGGCCTTCGACGGGGCAGCGGCCCCGGCCAAGGGACTCTGCCTCAGGCGCGTCGCCCTCGGGCGGCGTCCGGGCGCACCGAACGGAGAACACGAGGAACGATGAACGCGAAGACCTATTCGGTCCGGGAGAGCGAGATCGAGCGACGCTGGTACGTCGTGGACGCGACGGACGAGACGCTCGGCCGCCTCGCCTCGCGTATCGCGCATGTCCTCGAGGGCAAGCACAAGCCGACCTACCAGCCCAACCTTGACTCAGGCGACCACGTGATCGTCTTGAACGCCTCGCACATCAGCGTCACCGCCGCCAAGCTGGAGACCAAGCTGTACAGCCGGCACAGCGGCTTCCCCCAGGGCTTCAAGCAGGAGACCCTCGGCCATCTGCTCGCGCGGCGGCCGGAGGAGGTCATCCGGCGAGCTGTCAAGGGAATGCTCCCGCACAACCGCCTCGGCACGCAGCAGCTCCGCAAGCTGAAGATCTACGCCGAGTCGGATCATCCGCATCAGGCCCAGCGGCCTGAGCCGCTCGTCTGACGAGGAGCTCACCCACCATGACGATTCCCGCGTTCTACTCCGGGACCGGTCGCCGCAAGACTGCCATCGCCCGCGTCCGGCTGCTGCCGGGCGAAGGCGAGATCGTGGTCAACGGCCGTTCGCTCGAGGAGCACTTCGGCAATGCCATCAACGAGAGCGAGGTCCGCATGCCGTTTCGGGTGACCGGGACGGAGGGCCGCTTCAACGTGATGGTCAAGGTCGAGGGCGGCGGCGTGACCGGACAGGCGGGCGCCATCCGTCACGGCATCGCCCGCGCCCTGCTCGAGATCGATCCCGAAGGTCACCGCCTCCCACTCCGCCAGGCCGGTCTCCTGACCCGCGATCCGCGGATGAAGGAGCGCAAGAAGTACGGCCTGAAACGCGCCCGAAAGGCCCCGCAGTACACCAAGCGCTAGCGTCCGCTCCGGCGGTGCATGCCGGCGTTGCCGGCTCCGCTCGGTCGCTCACGCACCTGGGGTGCGCTCGCCCGCGTGCTCGCCGGCGCCTTGGCGTGCGCCGCCGGAGCGGCCGCAAGGCGTTTCTCGGCCCTACTCGACGGTTCCGTGCCGCTAGAGTTGTGGGATGAATGCGCCCGTTTCGTCCCTGGCTGGTCGCGACCTGCTCAGCGTCGCGGATCTGACGGCTCCGGAGGTCGTTCGCGTCTACGAGACCGCCTCCGAGCTCAAGGCAGAGTTCCGGGCCACCCGCCGTCATGCTGTCCCACGCCTCCCCGGTCGGACGCTCGCGATGCTCTTTCAGAAGCCGAGCCTGCGGACCCGGGTGACCTTCGAGGCCGGAATGGCCCAGCTCGGCGGTCACGCGATCTACCTGACCCATGACGTCGTCCTGGGCGCCCGCGAGAGCGTCCGGGACGTGGCGCGCAACCTGGACCGGGTAGTCGATGCGATCGTGGTCCGGACCGGCCCGCACGAGGTCGCCGTGGAGCTTGCCGCCCAGGCCGACATCCCGGTCATCAATGGGCTGACCTTGCGCGAGCACCCCTGCCAGGCGCTCGCCGACCTGTTCACCATCAGGGAGCGCTTCGGTCGGCTGGACGGGCTCGTGGTGACCTTCGTTGGCGACGGCAACAACGTCTACCATTCGCTGGCATTGCTCGGTTCGGCCTTCGGGATGGAGGTCCGGCTGGCCCACCCGCCTGGCTATGAGCCCAACGAACGGATCGTGACGAGGGCGCTCGAGCTGGCCGCCGGGTCCGGTGCCAGGCTGACCTTTGGCCATGACCCTTATGAGTCCGTCCGGGGTGCGTCCGTCGTCTACACCGATGCCTGGACCTCGATGGGCCAGGAGGCCGAGACCGAGGAGCGCCGCGACGCCTTCGTCGGCTACCGGGTCGACGACGCACTGTTGGACGCGGCCGGACGGGACGTGCTGGCCATGCACTGCCTGCCGGCCCACCGTGGCGAGGAGATCACCTCGGCGGTGATGGACGGTCCGCGTAGTCTGATCTGGGAGCAATCGGAGAACCGGCTGCACGTCCAGAAGGCGCTGCTGGTCGAGTTGCTCGGAGGGACGAGCCAAGGATGAGCGAGACCCTCTACGAGGGTTACAAGGAGGCGCTCCGGCGCGGCCACGTGGCCGCCCTGCGCGGCCGACTCGAGGCCGCCGTGGCGGCATATCGCGAGGCCTCCCGGATGGCCCCGGATCGCGCCCTACCGTACGTGGGTCTCGGTGGTGTCCTGGCCCGCCTGGGGCGCCCGGAGGAGGCCCTCGCCGCCTACGCGGTGGTCCTCGGGCGCGCACCGAATGACGAAGGCGCCCTGCGCGGTCAGGCCGACGTGCAGGCCGAGACCGGCCGGCGGGCCGACGCAGCCGGAACCCTGGACCGTCTTGCCGCCATCCTGGAGAGTCAGGGCCGGCTGACCGATGCCTGCGACGTCGCCCGGCGTGCCCTCGAGCTCGCGGAATCGCGTGGCCGCCGGAGGGGGGTCGCGGCACTCGTGGCCCGGCTTCGCCTTACATCTGGAGATCCGGCCGCTGCGGAGGCGCTCGCGCTGGCGCTAAGTGTCTTGGAGGTCGACCCAACGGCCGCCCGCGAACCAGCCGCCGCTTCCGACGCCGAGGCGGTCCCCGTCGAATCGGCTGAGGCCGCGCCCGCGGTCGTCGCGCCGGACCCGCCACCCGACCCCGGCGCCCTGACCCTCGCGGTCGAAGCGGCGATCGACGCGGGGGATCTCGACGAGGCCAGCCGGCGGGCCGTCCTGGCTGCGGCCGCCCATCGATCGCTGGGTCAGCTCCACGCGGCGATCGACGCCTGCTACGAAGCACTCGCGATCGCGCCGGCCGATCCGGACATCCATCTGGCCCTGGCCGAGCTGTACCTGGATCGGGGCTGGCGGACGCTCTCGGCCGAGAAGCTCGTCCTCCTGGGCCGGCTCGCCCAGCTGACGGGCGACAGCGCGACCCGCGCCAGGCTGTGCGCCCTGGCCGCGGCCCGCCTTGCCGACGATCCTCGGCTCGCCGCCATCTGCGTCTCAGGCACCGACGTGCCGGCGACGCTCCTCCGAGCTTGAGCGTGAGCCCGAGCCGAGGGAGGGCGATGCTACACTCGGCTGACGATGCCGCAGCTCCTTGGATCGATCCTCGAAGGGGTCAGCCTGACGACGATCGTCGACATCGGGATCACTGCGCTCCTCATCTACTGGCTGTTCAGCCTGATCCGCGGGACGCGCGCCGTCCGCCTGGTCATCGGCGTCAGCGTCCTCTTCGTGGTCTACGCCCTGGCCGTCGCCTTCGACCTGCGCCTCCTCACCCAGATCCTGCAGGCCGGCGCGGTGGTGGGCCTGTTCGCGCTCGTCGTCGTCTTCCAGCCTGAGCTGCGTCGAGCCCTCGAGCGGATCGGCCGGGTTGGCTCGTTAGGCTGGCTTCTCTCGCCGGCTGAGTCGCGCACCGCCGTGCTGGTCGCGACCGAGGTGGCCCGGGCCGCCGCGGAACTGTCCGCCGAAGGGCACGGCGCCCTGATCGTGCTCGAGCGCGAGACGGGCCTCGAGGAGGTCGCCGAGACCGGGGTGATGATCCATGGCGACGTCTCCGCCGACCTGCTCAACACGATCTTCATGCCTCGCTCGGCGCTTCATGACGGCGCCGTGATCATTCGCGACGATCGGATCGTGGCCGCCGGTGCGGTTCTGCCGCTGGCGGAAACGTCCATGCATTCCGAGCGGTTCGGGACCCGTCACCGGGCCGCCCTCGGGATCACCGAGCAGACCGACGCGGTCGTGATCGTGGTCTCTGAAGAGAACGGTCAGATCAGCCTGGTGGAACGCGCCCGAATCGTCCGAAACCTCACCGAGGGGGGGCTCAGCCGCGCAATCCGCGGATTGCTGGATCCGGCCCTTGGCCGGCGGGGCGCCCTGGGCTGGCGGGCAGCCAGCGAGGGTCGGGCAGCCGCTGCGATGGGGTCCCGGCGCCTGGCCGAGGTCAGCCGGTTCGTCCGTCGATCCAGGGGCGTCGGTGGGATGGCGCCGAGGCCGGGCCCGCCTGGCAATCCGAGCTCAGCGGCGACGCCGACATCGGCCGGAGCAGGCGCGCTGGCAGCCCCGTCCGGGGTATCCGCCGACGATGACGAAGCCAGTCGATCGTCGGCCGCTCGAGTCGCGCCGTGAGGCGATTCCTCGCCCGCGTCGTCCACAACTGGCCGCTCAAGCTCGCCGCCATCGGGCTGGCCACCCTGATGTACGGCGGACTGGTCCTCTCCGAGAGCACCCAGACCTTCACCGGGGTCATTCCTGTCACCGCCGAGGGGCAGCCGGCCGACACCGTGCGCCTTACGGCGCTTGAGCCGGTCACCCTGATCCGATACTTCGCCCCGGCTGGCGTCCCGGTCACGAGCAGCTCGTTCGAGGCGACATTGAACCTTTCGCACGTCGACGCGCACGCCGGCGCAGTCAACGTTCGGATCGAGGTCACCTCGCCGGACTCGCGGATTCGTGTGCTTGGGTACGAGCCGCAGTTCATGAGCGTCCAGCTCGACCCGCTCGACCAGAAGTCCGTTCCGGTCCTGGTCGAACGGGGCGTCGTCCCTGGTGGCCTCGACCTTGGCGACACGACGGTCGACCCAGCGGTCGTCACGGTCTCCGGTCCGCAGTCGAACGTACGCCAGGTCGTCGCGGTCCGTGCCGACGTGCAGATCCAGCCGTCCGGCATCGATGTCGACCAGGACGTCCAACTGGTGCCGATCGATGGCCTTGGCAATGCCATCAGAACGATCGATGTCACGCCCTCGACGGCGAGGGTGACGATCCCGGTCTTCTCCGACCGCCAGACTCGCTCCCTGCCGGTCCATCCGATCGTAACCGGGGCACCGGCGGCCGGCTTCGAGATCGCCAGCGTGACGGTCGATCCGCAGATCGTGCTGGTCGCGGGCGACGCCGATCAGCTCGCCCAGCTGGTCAGCGTGGACACGACGCCCATCCCGATGACCGGCGTCTCGACGGACCTGACAGTCGAAGCTGGGTTGGCCATGCCGACCGGCATCGTGGCCGTCGGCGACGACACAATCCGCGTGTCGATCAAGCTCCGCCAGGTGACCGAAACGAGGACGTTCAGCGCCGGTCTCAGGCTCGTTGGCACGCGTCGCGACCTGACCTACGACTTCACCACGAATCGGGTCATCGTCACGATCGGCGGGTCCAGTGCCGACCTCGATCGCCTCGCCGGATCGGCGCTGGTGGTCGATCTCGACGTGACCGGCCTGGGCCCCGGAATCGTCGACGTCCCGGTGAGCGTCGATCTGCCTACCGGCCCGACACTGGTCGCGGCCAACCCGTCCACGGTCAGCGTCACGATCAGCGCAACCGCGGCCCCATCGGCCTCGCCTGGTCCAACTCCGTCCGCGGCCGGCGGCTGAGCCGCCGATGGCCCGCCTGTTCGGCACCGATGGCATCCGAGGAGTAGCCAACGTCGACCTGAAGCCGACGACCGCCTACGCCCTGGGACGGGCGGTCGCCCATCTCCTGGTGGGAGGGGGCGGAGCGATCGTCGTCGGCCAGGACACCCGTCGATCGGGGGACATGTTCGTCTCTGCCATCGCCTCCGGGGCGACGAGCCTGGGTGTGGACGTCCACCTGGTTGGCGTCGTCCCGACCCCGGCGCTCGCGTACCTCGCCGGTCAGGGCGACTTCGCCGCCGGGATCATGGTCTCGGCTTCGCACAACCCGGCAGACGACAACGGGCTAAAGGTGCTCGACAGTCACGGTCTCAAGCTCGACGACTCCGTTGAAGATGAGCTCGAGCAACTGATCTGGCGGAGCGAGGAGCTGGGCGGGCCCGGCAACGCTGAGATTGGCCGGATGATCGACGCGCGGGCCCGGCTCGATGACTACCGCCGGCACCGGCTGGGACTGGCATCGACCGTGTCGGCTGCCGGGGTCCGCCTGGTCCTTGACGGGGCGAACGGCTCCGGCTGCTTTGTAGGGCCGGAGATCCTGGCCGCCACGGGCGCGGCGGTCGAGGTCATCCACGCGGAGCCCGACGGCATCAACATCAACGTGGCTGCCGGCGCCACTGCCCCGGCCTCCCTCGCCGAAGCGGTCGTCGCATCTGGTGCGGACGTCGGCTTCGCTCTCGACGGCGATGCTGACCGATTGATCGCGGTGGATGCTGCCGGCCAGGTGGTGGACGGCGACCAGGTCCTGGGGATCCTTGCCCTCGATCGGCTCTCGCGCGGCCAGCTGCTCGCTGGCGCGCTCGTCGTCTCGGTCCTCTCCAACGGCGGGCTCCAGTCCGCGGTCGAAGCGGCCGGCGGGCAGATCGTCCGGACTCCTGTTGGCGACAAGTACATCCTCGAGGGGATGCAGGTTTCCGGAGCTGGTCTTGGCGGCGAGAAGAGCGGCCACGTCATCATCCTCGAGCACACGACCTCGGGCGACGGGATCGTAACCGCGCTTGAAGTCCTGCGGGTGATGTGCCGACGCTCGGCCAGCCTGGCCGAGCTGGCCGCGGCCATACCGATGCTGCCGCAGCAACAACGAGCCGTGAAGGCCCGTCACAAGGACCAATGGGAGGGCGATCCAACGCTTCAGCGAGCGATTGCCGGCGCGACGGCCCGCCTGGGCGGAACCGGTCGGGTCCTGGTCCGGCCGTCCGGCACGGAACCCGCCCTGCGGGTGATGGTCGAAGGCCCGGACGAGGCCCTGGTCACGGAGCTGGCCGACAGCCTCGCTGCCCTGGCGGGGGAGCGACTAAACTGAGGCCGGTGCCCATCCAGCGGCGTCAACACGTCCCGTCGAGCGCAGTCGACGGGCACGAGCGGAGGGCCTGACCCGGATGTGCGGCATCGTCGGCTACACCGGTCCGCGCGAAGCGGGCCCCATCCTCATCGAGGGCCTCAAGCGCCTCGAATACCGCGGCTACGACTCGGCCGGGATCGCCCTCGTCGACGACGCCGGTGACCTCTTCGTCGAGAAGCGCGCTGGCAAGCTCGTCAACCTCCAGACGGCCATTGCGAACAGGACCCCACACGCTGCGATCGGTCTCGCCCACACGCGCTGGGCCACCCACGGCCGCCCGAACGACCTGAACGCCCACCCGCATCAGGACTGCACCGGCCAGATCACGGTGATCCATAACGGGATCATCGAGAACTTCCGGGAGCTCCGAGATGGGCTCGAGGCGCGCGGGCACACCCTCACCTCCGAGACGGACACCGAGGCCATCGCCCATCTCGTCGAGGAGGCCTACCAGGGCGACTTGGCCGACGCGGTTCGCGCTGCCCTGCGCCGGCTGGAGGGCGCTTACGCCATCGTCGTGATGCACCGCGGCGAAGGCGATCGGCTGGTTGGGGCACGCAAGGACGTGCCGCTGGTGGTCGGGCTCGGCGACGGGGAGAGCTTCCTCGCCTCCGACGTGGCGGCGATCCTGGCCCACACCGACCAGGTCATCTTTCTCGAAGAGGGCGACGTCGCCGACCTGCGACCGTGGGGTGTGACGATCACGGACGTTCACGGCGCGCTCCGCGAGCGGGCGGCGACCACCATCGACTGGTCGCCCGAGGCCGCCGAGAAGGGCGGCTACGAGCACTTCATGCTCAAGGAGATCCACGAACAGCCCGAGGCCCTGAGCCAGTCGATCGCAGGACGAGTGACCCGCCACGGCAGAATCCAGGTCGAGGAGCTGGCCGGGCTCGAGACCATGCTGCAGTCGGTGACCCGAGTCGAGCTGGTCGCCTGCGGCAGCGCGCATTACGCCGCGCTCGTTGCGGCCACCGCCATCCAGGCCTGGACCGGCCTCCCGGCTCGCGCCAACGTCGGCTCCGAGTTCCGCTACAGTCCGCCACCGCTCGACGAGCGCACGCTCGTCGTTGCGGTCACCCAGTCCGGCGAGACCGCCGACACGATCGCGCCGACCCGCCTCGCCCGTGAAGCGGGCTGCCCGGTGATCGCCGTGACCAACACCGTGGGCTCGGCGATCACCCGCGAAGCCGACGCCGTCCTCTTCCTCCAGGCCGGACCGGAGATCGCGGTCGCCGCCTCGAAGACCTTCGTCACGCAGGTGACCACCCTGGTGATCCTGGCCGCCGCGATCGCCAAGGCCCGCGGCACCCTGCCCGATGCCGAGGAGCTGGCCCTGGGAGTCGGCCTGCGCGCCCTCCCGGCGGCGGCCGCCCGGGCGCTCGAACACGCGTCCACCACCTCGGCCGCCCTGGCGCGCCGCTACGTCAACTCGCGCGGATTCATGTTCATCGGTCGGGGTGCCTCGTATCCGGCGGCGCTCGAGGGTGCCCTCAAGCTGAAGGAAGTCAGCTACGTCCATGCCGAGGGGTATGCGGCCGGGGAGCTGAAGCACGGGCCGATCTCGTTGCTCGATGCGGAGTGCCCACTGGTCGCGGTGGCGACCCGCTCGGCGGTCTATGACAAGCTGATCAGCAACGTGATGGAAGGGCGGGCCCGCGATGCCCGGGTGATCGCGGTGGCGACCGAGGGCGACACCGCGATCGAGCACTACGCCGACGACATCTGCTGGGTTCCCGATACGCACGAGATGCTCAGCCCTGTCCTGGCGATCATTCCGCTCCAGCTGTTCGCCTACCACGTTGCGGTCGCCCGGGGGACGGACGTGGACCAGCCGCGCAATCTCGCGAAGTCGGTCACGGTCGAGTAACGATCCATGGCCGCGGCCGACGCTGCTGACGAGATCGCCCCACCGGGGCACGTCCCCGAGGGGACGACCGAGCTCGGGATCGACATCATCAAGGTCGAGCGGATCCGGTCCGCCCTGGAGCGATTCGGTCCGCGCTTCTCGCGGCGAGTCCTGACCGAGGCGGAGCGACGCTACGTTCGCGATCGCCCCGAAACGATGGCCGGCCGCTGGGCGGCCAAGGAGGCGGTATCCAAGGTGCTGGGGCTCGGCGTGCGTGGAATCGGTTGGCGCGACATCGAGGTGGAGCGCCTGCCCACCGGCCAGCCCGCTGTTCGTCTGCATGGTCGTGCCGCATCGCGGGCGGAACAGCTCGGCATGGGCCGGATCGCCATCTCGATCACGCATGAGTCCGACTACGCGGTGGCGATCGCCTTCGGAATCCGGACAGCCGCCGGCCGCTACCTCTTTCCGCTCGACATCGAAGGTCGCCTGGACGAGCGTGAGCGGCGGATCCTCGCCCGTCTCGAGCGGCTGCGGACGGCCGACGCGGTGCCACGCTCCGATGGGGGAGCCGATGGCTGAGCGCAGGTCCGTCGGCTTCGGCTTCGGACGGCGCGAAGGCTCGACGAGCGGATCGCCGGATCCGGGCGATGAGCCATTTCCGGCCGATGCGATCAAGCTCGACGACGACATCGCGGCCGCGCTCCTGCCCGAGCGCCCGAAGCGGGGACACAAGGGTTCGTTCGGCAAGGTCCTGGTCGTCGCCGGCTCGCTCGACTACACCGGAGCCGCGCTGCTGGTCTGCCGTGCCGCGGGTCGAACGGGCGCTGGGTTGGTCACCCTGGCGGTGCCCGAATCGCTCCAGCCGCTCTTCGCCGCCAAGGTGGTTGAGGCGACGACGATGGGCCTGCCCGAGGACGACGTCGAAGAGATCGATCCCGAACCGGCCCTCGCCCGGATCCTCGACCACCAGCACGACGCGATCGTCGTCGGCCCGGGCTTGCGTCCGGGTCTGGCCACGGCCGAGCTCGTCCGCCTGCTGATCCGAGCGCCTGGCGAGACCGACCCCGCTCCGATCCTCCTTGATGCAGAGGCGCTCCGCTCGCTCGCGACGATGGACGGTTGGTGGGAGGGCGAACGGCGTCCGGCCGTCCTGACGCCGCATGCCGGCGAGTTCGCCAGGCTTCGAGCGGGAAGCGGTCACGCCGAGGACGGCGATCTCTCGACCGACGACGAGGCCCGGGTTGCCGCCGCGCGCGATGCGGCCGGAACATGGCGCTCGGTCGTCGTCCTCAAGGGCGCGCGAACGGTCATCGCCGACACGGACGGGACGGTCGCGATCGCGTCCTTCGAGAACCCGGCCCTGGCCTCCGGTGGGACCGGCGATGTCCTGGCCGGCGCGATCGGCTCATTGCTGGCCCAGGGCCTGATGCCGTTCGCCGCCGCTCGTCTCGGGGTCTATCTGCATGGCGTGGCAGGTGAGTCGGTCCGCGAACGACTCGGCGACGCGGGGCTGCTCGCCTCCGACCTGCCCGACGGCCTGGCGATCGCCCGAAAGCGCCTCGCCGCCCTGGCCGAGCGCAAATCGAGCGGCAAGCGGCTTGGTTTTGCTGCCCGCGAGATGCCGAGCGACCCGGGTCGCCGCGACGGCGACCTCGGCTGAACGCTCGCAGCGCATCGTGACCGGATCCGCGGCACGTCCGCCGATCGAAGCACGCCTGGCTGCCGCCGGTCTCCCGCCGCTGCCCCGAACGGCCTGGCTGGAAATCGACCTCGACGCCCTGGCCGCCAACCTGCACCTGCTCGGCCGCCTGGCCGGCCTGGATGTGTCGGTGCGGCCTGTCGTCAAAGCGGACGCCTACGGGCACGGCGCAATCCCGATCGCCCGAGCGCTGGAGGCGGCCGGAGCGGACGGCTTCTGCGTCGCCGCGATCGACGAGGCTCTCGAGCTGCGCGCCGCCGGCGTGGAACGGCCCATCCTCGTGCTCTACCCAGTTCCCGCGGCCTGGGCCGGGGAGGCGGCCCGCAATCGGATCGCGATCACCGCCGGCGATCCGATGCTGCTCGACGAGATGCTCGCAGCGGCGGCGACCGTCGACTCGGTCCTCCCGCTGGATCTCGAGCTGGAGATCGAGACCGGGCTCGGCCGTGGCGGGTTCGCCGGCGTTCACGCGGTCGAAGCCGCGAGTCGGATCGCCGGTGCACCGGGCGTCCGGTTGCGTGGCTTGTGGACGCACCTGCAGGCGGTCGAGGACGCGGAGCAGACGGCGGTCCAGGTGGCCCGATTCGAGGCAGCCGTCGACGCCACCGTCCGTGCCGGGATTGACCTGCCGCCGCGCCATGCCGCTGCCAGTGCGGCGCTGCTCGTCGACGGCGTGGCAGCCTACGACGGCGTCCGTCCGGGCCTGGCGGTCTACGGGCTGCTGCCCGACGAGCTCGCGACCGCCTCGATCCCCAAGGCGGTCCTCGACGGCCTCCACCCGGTCATGTCCCTCATCGCCCGACCGGTCCGCGTCGCCGAGCTTCCGGCCAGCTGGGGGATCAGCTACGGGCCCACCTTCCGGACCTCCCGGCCAAGTCGGATCGCGACCCTGCCGCTGGGGTATGGCGACGGCTGGTCTCGGCAGCTGTCGAACCGGGCGAGCGCCATCGTGCGCGGCCAACGGGTCCCGCTTGTGGGCAATGTGGCCATGGACGCGGTGATGGCGGACGTGACCGACGTGCCTGGTCCGCCCGTCGGCGTGGCCGACGAATTCATCCTGCTCGGTGGCGCCGGCGGGATGCGAATCAGCGCTGCAGAGCTGGCGCAGGAACGCACCACGAACAGCTGGGAGGTGGTCAGCGGGATGGCTCGCCGGCTACCCCGGGTGTACCATGCCGCAGCCGGACCGGTCGGTCTGCGGACGCTTGCCGAGCGGAGAGACTAGTTGGCGCAAATCGAAATCTGGAACGGCGACATCTGCGACCTCGAGGTCGATGCGATCGTCAACGCCGCCAACACGACGCTCTGGATGTCGACCGGCGTTGGTGGCGCACTCAAGCGAGCGGGCGGCGACGCGATCGAGTTCGCCGCTGTCCGGCAGGCTCCGGCCCAGCTCGGTGACGCCGTCGCGACACCGGCCGGGACGTTGGCCGCGCGGATCGTGATCCATGCCGTCTCGCTCGATCACGACCGGCGGACGAGCGGGCCGACGATCGAGGCGGCCGTGCGCAGTGCGATGGCCCGGGCACGCGAAGCCGGCGTCACGAGCATCGCCTTCCCGGCCCTCGGCTCCGGGGTGGGTGGCTTCCCCATCGAGGAAGGCGCCCGGATCACGGTGGCCACCGTCCGCGACGAATTGCCGGCCAGCCCGTCCATCGCCCACGTGATCTTCGCGCTTCGCGGCGCAGCGGCCTACGCCGCGTTCGCCGAAGCGCTCGCCGAGACGCCGGTGCTGCCCGGCGGGTCCGGAGGGAGCGATTCGTGAACGGGTCGCTCGGGCCCTCCGAGGAGCAGCGCGACGAGCTGGTCGAGCAAGTCGCGCGCGAGATCGAGCTGCTCGGCATGGCCGGCCCGGCGGTCCATTTCCTCGAGGCCAGTCGTCCCTACCGGGCGCTCGGGGCGAACGCCATGCTCTTCTTCGATCCGGTCCTTCGCGGCGTCTTCGGCGGCGAGCTCGCCTCGGCGAGCGAGATCCTGGCCGACGACACCGGGATCGAGCTGTTGATCGCCCGCCTCGAAGAGGTCGACGACGACGAGGTCACCTGGGACGCCTGACAACGGTAAATGGGAGTCGGTCACCGTTGGGGCGTGCAGCCGAAGGCGCCCGCTAAGCGAGCCAGCGAGCGCCCTTCAAAGTGCGTGAGCGAGCGGCGCAGCGGGCAACGCCCGGATGCGCAGTCCATGCGGTGACCAACGGGTGACTAGCGAGCCGCGAGCCTTCCTCACCCAGGACACCGGCGCCGCGACGATCGCGGCCGCGCTCGTCGGGCGGATTGCGGGACGATGGCGCCTCATCGGGTCGCTGGCCCTGCCTGCCGGCGCCGATCCCGAAGCCGCGGCGTCCGTCCTTATCGAACGCGTCCGCGCGGCCGATCCTGCCCTTGCCACGTCGCTGGGGCTCGACGGCGGGCAGCCGGCCGACCTGCCGCGAGTCGAGGTCGCGAGCCGGCCGCCGCGCCGACTGGCGGTCGTGGCCGGATCCGAACGCGTGCTGGTGTCGCTCGTGGCGGCCGCCGCGCGCAGCGGATGGCTGACCGTTTCGGCGAGCCCGGAAACGACCGATCCGCTGGCGATGTCGACAATGCTCCTCGATGCCTCGGTCGACGGCATCCTGGCCGGGGCCGGCGACCCGCCGGCCGCCGACGAGCGCCGCGCGCTCGGTGAGCTGGGTGCGCTCGTGGCGGCCGTGGCCGAACGCCGTCCCGAGCTGACCGTGATTCTCGCCGGTGGGATGGGTGAGCAGCTCGGGGCCTTCGGGGATGTGGCTGCCCGGCCAGCCCCGGTCCTGCTGGGAGCGGGCGCCCGAGCTGGCGACGCCGGCGCGGCGCTGCGCGACACGCTGCTCGAGGTTGCACTGCCCGCGAACGATTCGCGTCGCGCCCTGGGTTTGGCCGGCCTGACCCTTGCCGAGATCCTCGACCGGCGAGTCGACATCGTCGAGATCGGATATGACGGCGGGACCCGCGTCGGGGCCTGGCCGGCGATCGGCAATGGCAGCTCGGGCCTGGACCTTGCCGTCGTGCCGGTCGCGGGCCTGGCGCCCTCCGACCCCGACGACCTGGTCGTCGACGGCGTCGCGACATGGTCAATCCAGGCCAGTGATCGGCATCGCCTGCGCGATCGATTGCGCGAGCTGCGTATTGCCCCATGGGCGGACGCCGCGGGCGACGGCATCGAGCTGCGGATGGCCGCGGCCCGCTCGGCCCTCGTCTACCTCGCCCAATGGACGCCCGAGTGGCTCGACCGACGGGCGGCCGATCTGGTCGTGGCGACCGGTGGCGTCTGGGCGGTGGCTCCGGGACCGTCGGTAGTTCTCGCCCTGGTTGATGTCCTGCGCCGGTCCGGGGCGAGCCAGTACGCGCTCGATCACGCCCGGCTGCTGGCTCCGCTCGGGGCCATCCCGGATCCTGCCGAGCGGCGCGCCGTGCTGACCGACCTGGCCGACGACCTGTTGGCCCCGCTCGGCTCGGTCGTCACGCCGGCGGGCCTGCGACCCGGCAGGAGTGTCGGGGAGCTCCACCTCCACGGTCCGGCCGGGTCCAGCGAGCTCGACCTGCGACCGGGTGGCCTGGCAGTGGTCGATCTGCCGCCGGGGACGGCCGCGGTCGTCGAGCTTCGCTTCCACGACACCGTCCGTCTGGGCGGGCGCGGCCGCCGGTTCGCAGTCGACGTCACGGGCGGCCTGGGTGGGCTGCTCGTGGATCTGCGCGACGTCCCACTCCGCCTGCCCGATCGCGCCGACCTGCGGGCTGAGCTGCTCGAAACGTGGCAGGCGTCCGTCTGGGCAGCGAGGGAATCATGAGCGGAGCCGGGTCCGACATCAGCCTGGTCCAGGCAAGGCCACTCGTCAGCGCCCCGGTCGACGTTGTCTTCCGGCTCGCCCCGGGTGATCGGCCGTTGGTCGCGGCGGGCGATTCGGTCGTCGTCGGCGCTCCGATCGCCCATCGCCTGCGCGACCCCCGACTCGATGAGCTCGCGATCCCGGCAGCCGCCACGCCTCGCCCGGGCAGCCGCTGGACCCCGCCCAGCGATGGCCACGAGGGCCGGTCCGGCGGCGAGCTTGTCTTCAGCTGGCGCGGCCGCTGGCGGGTCGCGACCGGCGACGTCGCCGATCCGCTCGAGGTCCCGTTCGCCGGCATCGTCCGCGAGGTTCGTCCGGGGACGGCCATCACCGTCCGGGCGGCCGGTCGGGGCATTCGCGGGATCGTGGCCCTGGGCGGTCCTACCCGCGGTCGCCTCCAGGCCGGCCCAGATGGCGAGCTGCGAGCCGGCGCGCTCGATGTCGGCGCGGCCGGGACGATCCTGGTCGTCGGCTCCCGGGTGGACGCGGAGACGCTAACGCGGGCCAGGGCCATGGGCGTACGCGGCGTCATCGTGACCGGGCTGTCGAGCAAGGAGCGACGGGACTACCTCGCCTCGGAGGCACGCCAACGCTCCGCCCTCCATCGGCTGCCGCCATTCGCGGTCCTGGTCCTGGAAGGCGCCGTCCGGCGACCGCTGGCGGGAGCCGTGCTGGCCGTCCTTACCGCCCTCGTCGGCCACGAGGTCGCGATCGTGGGCGATCCGCCGATGCTCGTCTTCGACGCGCCCAACCTGCACATTCCAACGCCGCCCGCCGATCTGGTGCGGATCCGGGCCGGTTCGCTGGGAGGCCGCGAAGGCCGGTTCGTGGAGGCGATCGGACCGCGCCGCTTCGCCGGCGGCGTCCACCTGGAGGCGGGCCTGATCCGGTTCCCGGACGGCTCCATCGCGGCCGTGCCACTCGGGGACCTGGAACGCTTCGTCTGACCCGAGGCCACCCGGGCGTACGAACCGGCGGCCCTTCTCGCCTTCGGCTACGCTCGGAGACGATGCCCGCCCTGACACCCCTCGAACGCCTGCTCGTTTGCCCGGACCCCGCCGCCACCGCTGCGCTGGGCCGGGCGCTGGCCACGGCCGCCGAACCCGGCGACCTCATCTGCCTGTGGGGCGACCTCGGCGCCGGCAAGACCCACCTGGCCAAGGCCTTTGGAGCCGGCCTCGGCGTGACCGAGACCATGACCTCCCCGAGCTTCATTCTGATGGCCGAGCACACGGGTCGTCTGCCGCTCTTCCATCTCGACCTCTACCGCCTGTCGAACGCGGCCGATGCCCTGGGCGGGGGATTGATCGACGATCGCCAAACGCTCGGGGTCACCCTGGTCGAGTGGCCGGATCGCCTCGCCGGCGCGCTTCCGGTCGAGCGTCTCGACGTGGTGATCGACGGCGCCGGCGACGAGCCGAGATCGATTGCCGTTCGGGCCGGGACGCCGGCGCTCCGGCGATATCTCGAGGCGATCGCGTGAGCCCGAGCGAACGAGGCTCTGATTCGGGCCACGACGGGCGGCGCTCCGCGATCCTGGCCATCGACACGGCCACGACCCGCGTGGTGATCGCGAGCGGGTCGCCCGACGGGCAGATCGACGGGATCGCGACCTGGGCGGCCGGCTACCGGCACGGCGAGACCCTCCTGCCGTCGATCGCGCGCTTCCTCGGCGAGCAGAACCTGCGTCGCTCGCGCCTGACTGGGATCGTCGTGGGAACGGGTCCGGGCGCGTTCACCGGACTGCGGGTCGGGATCGCGACGGCCAAGGGCCTCGCCCATGGGCTGGGGCTGCCGATCGCCGGCGTTTCGACCGCCGAAGCGATCCTGGCCGCGGCCGTCGCAGACGCTGCGGCCGCCAGCGGCACGACGACCAGCGGGGCGTCGACGGGTCGCCCGGTCCTGCTGGTGCCGGCCGGGCCGTCGGATCGGGTGATGATCCGGCCCGGGGCGGCGCCGGTCCTCCTGCCGGGCGGGACGGACCCGGATCTGGCGTCCGGGGAGTGGCTCGTGGCGGTGGACCTCGAGGGCCGAGCGCCTGACGAGGCCGTCAGCCGGGGGGAGCATGCCCGGCGCGGATTGGCGGACGCCCTGATCCGGATGGGCGCCGAGCGGCTGCACGACGGCGCCGGGGATGATCTTGCAAGCCTCGTGCCCGAGTACGTCACGCTGCCGCGCGGCGTCGTCACACAGCCAGGGGAGGTGGCATGGTCGCGCGACCGCCGCTGAAGCTGCGCATCGTGCCGATGCGCGTCGAGGACCTGTCCGCCGTCCACGCCATCGAGCGGGCCAGCTTCGACTCGCCCTGGCCGGCGGACGCCTACCGGTCCGAGCTGGAAACGAACCGGCTCGCCCAGTACATGGTGGGGCACGCTGGAGGCGAGATCGTCGCCTACGCCGGCATGTGGCTGATGGTCGACGAGGCCCACATCATTACCTTCGCGGTCCACCCGGCCTGGCGCCGTCAAAAGATCGGTGAGCGGCTGCTGCTCGCTCTCCTCGACCTCGCCCAGGACGCCGGCGCCCACGAGGCGACCCTGGAAGTCCGTCTCTCCAACCTCCCGGCTCGCCGGCTCTACGAGAAGTACGGGTTCCGTCCCGTCGGCCTGCGGCCGCGCTACTACAGCGACAATGGCGAGGACGCCTTGATCATGACCACCGACCAGCTCCACGACCCGTCGATGCGCGCGCGGATCGCCGGGCTCCGGGACGCGATCGATGCCGCGCCGGCGCCGGTTCCGCCGGAAATGGATCAGGCGTGAGGCCGGCCGCGTGACAGGGGTGCTCATCCTGTCGATCGAGTCGTCGTGCGACGAGACGGGAATCGCCGTCATCGAGAGCGGGCAGCTGATCCGCTCCAATGTCGTCGCCTCGCAGGTGGCCCTCCATGCGCCGTCGGGCGGCATCGTCCCCGAGGTCGCGGCACGTGCCCACCTGCGCTGGATCGTGCCGGTCCTGGACGAGGCGTGGGCCGACGCCGCGGTTAGTTGGCCGGAGATCGGGGCGATCGCGGTCACCTATGGCCCCGGGCTGGCGGGCTCGCTTCTCGTCGGGATCAACTTCGCGAAGGCCCTGGCGTGGGTCCACGACCTGCCGCTGATCGGAGTGAACCACCTCGAGGGGCACGTGTACGCGGCCTGGCTGCGCGACCCGGGCGAACCCGACCGCCCGGACCCGGTATTCCCTCTGGTGGCCCTGGTCGTCTCGGGCGGTCACACGTTCCTGGTCGAGATGCGTGACCACCTGGCCTACCGGCTGCTCGGCTCGACCGTCGACGATGCCGCGGGCGAGGCATTCGACAAGGTCGGCCGCCTGCTCGGGCTCGGCTACCCGGGCGGGCCCGCCATCAGCCGGGCGGCCGAGACGGCGACGCAGCGTGACCGCGTCTTCCCGCGGGCGTGGCTTGGCGACTCGTCCGACTTCAGCTTCTCGGGCCTCAAGACCGCCGCTCGCCGGATCGTCACCGAGGCACGCGCGGACGAAGGGCTCGCGTCCGACCCTGGCGTGCCATTGCCGGACGCCACGGTCGCCGAGCTGGCGTGGGGATTCCAGGACGCCGTCGTCGATGTCCTGGCGACCAAGACGATCCGTGCCGCGGAGGCGGCCGGCGCTCGCTCCATCGTGCTTGGTGGCGGCGTAGCGGCCAACAATGCGCTGCGGGCACGCCTGTCCGGCGAGGCCGAGGCGATGGGGATCCCCCTCATCGTGCCGCGACACGCCCTGTGCACCGACAACGGGGCGATGATCGGCGCCGCCGGAGCGCGACGGTTCGGGGCAGGGGAGCGGACGGGGCTTGAGCTTGACGCGTGGCCGTCGCTGCCGTTGGCCGCCCGGTGAACGCCTCACCGGCGCCACGAATCGATCCGGCCGCGGTCAGGGCAACCCTTCGAGCGGCGGGCCTGCGGGCTCGTCATCAGCTCTCCCAGAACTTCCTGGCCGATCCCGAGGTGCTCGAGGCGATCCTTGACTTGGCGGACCCGCGCCCCGAGCGGCGGATCCTCGAGATCGGGCCGGGGCTCGGGCTGCTTACTGGCGGCCTCCTGGCATCCGGCGCGACGGTGACGGCAGTCGAGCTCGACCGCGGCCTGGCGGCGTTCCTGCGCGAGCGGTTCGAGGACGCCGCCGCGGCGGGCGATCTTCGGTTGATCGAAGGCGACGCGCTCGACCACGACCTCGTGCGCCTGGTCGAGCCGCCGTACGACGTCGTGGCCAACCTGCCGTACCACATCACGAGCCCCATCCTGCACGCGCTGCTGGGGCAGCCACCGCGGCCAGATCGCCTGGTGCTGATGGTCCAGCGTGAGGTCGCCGAGCGGATCGCGGCGCCACCCGGGAAGATGAGCTATCTGTCGGTCTTCGTGCAATACCACGCGAGGGTCCGGATCGCCTTCAGCGTCCCGCCGGGCGCCTTCGAGCCGGAGCCGGCCGTTGAGTCAGCGGTCATCGTGGTGGAACCCTATGACGCCGACGACCGCCTGGACCCCGAGACGGAAGACGAGCTGTGGCGGCTCGTCCAGGCGGCCTTCCGTGAGCGTCGCAAGATGATCCACAACGTGCTCGCCCGTCAGCTTCCGCTCGATGCCGGCCGGGTCACGGCCGCGCTCGTGGCAGCGCGGATCGAGCCGGACCGGCGCCCCCAGACCCTTGCCGTCGGCGAGTGGCTAGCCCTGCGCGAGGAGCTTGGCCCGATCGGACCCGATGGCCGCGGGCGGCGAGCCGAACCATGAGCGATTCGGCCACCAACCCAGCTCGCCGGCTCGCCCCGATCATCCGCCTCGCGCCGGCGAAGCTGAACCTGACCCTGGCCGTGGTCGCTCGTCGCGACGACGGCTACCACAGCCTGCACTCGGTCTTCGTGCCGCTCGGCCTGAGCGATCGGCTGACACTGGCGATCAGCGGCGCGGACCAGGACACCCTGCACGTCTCCGGCTTCGACGCCGGCCCGACCGCCGATAACCTGGTGCTCCGGGCACTCGCCGTGGCACGGAACGCGGTCGGCAGTGGTTGGTCGGGTGGCCCCGGCCCGGCCCCGGCACTCGCGGCCAGACTCGAGAAGCGGATACCGGTGGCGGCCGGTCTCGGCGGCGGCTCCTCTGACGCAGCGGCCGCGCTCGATGGCGCGCTCGAGGCGTGGGGCGCCGAGCTCGACGCCGAAGCCCGCTCACGACTCGCCGCTCGGCTTGGTTCGGACGTCCCATTCTTCCTGGCCGGCGGCCTGGCCCTCGTCGAGGGACGGGGAGAGCAGGTCGCGCGGCTCGACGGCCTGCATGGCACACCCGGCGTGCTGCTCGTGACGCCGGCGATCGCCGTTTCGACGCCCGACGTCTTCGCGGCCTTCGATGCCATCCGGACCCACGGTGACGCCGCGGTCAGGATGACCTCCACCCACCTTGCCGAGGAGCTGCGGGCCAAGCTCTCGACGGCAGACCTGGTCGCGCGCGCGGGGGCGATCACGGTCGCCAACGACCTGCTGCCGGCGACCGCGCTCGTCGTCCCGGCTCTCGTGCCCTTCCGGCGCGCGCTCAGCCGACTCCTGGCCCGACCGATCGGCCTGTCGGGCTCGGGACCGACGCTCTGGGCGCTCTATGCTTCAGAAACCGAAGCTGCCGAGGTCGCCGAGGTCGTACGCGCCGCCCTTCGAGACGAGCGGCTCGCGGCGCCCGGCTCGGCCGAACCGCTCGTCATCGCCACGTTCATCCAGACCGGTCACCAGCAGGGGAGCCAGCCATGACCCGCCGGGCCATCTCGACCACCGGAGCACCCGCCGCCATTGGCCCCTACAGCCAGGCCATCGGCACCGACGGCCTGCTGTTCACCGCCGGCCAGGCGGCGCTCGATCCCGCGACGGGCGCCCTCGTCGAGGGCGGCATTGAAGCCGAGACGGAGCGCGTGATGGCCAACCTGACGTCGGTCCTCGATGCCGCGGGCTGCGTCTGGGGTGACGTCCTCAAGACCACGATCTTCCTGGTCGACATGGCCGATTTCGCGACGGTCAACGCCATCTACGGTCGGTTCATGTCCGATCCGCCGCCGGCGCGCTCCACGGTCGGTGTGTCTTCGCTGCCGAAGGGCGCCCGGGTGGAGATCGAAGCGGTCGCCCGGCTGCGCGATTGAGGCCCGCTCGCGTCGGTTGACACTCTCAGCGGGCCACCCCTACGATGCGCCGACCCACTGATGACTGCTGACCCCATCGCGCCGGACCCGGATCGGGTCGGGAACGACGAACGCTCCCTGACCGTCTCCCGACGGCGCCCCTCTTCGTGAACCCCCCAGGTCCGACGTCGGCGACCACGGTCGCGGTGGTACTGGCGGCCGGCCTGGGCACCCGGATGCGATCGGCCACCCCGAAGGTGCTCCACCAGATGTGCGGTCGACCCATGCTCGCCTACGTCCTCGACGCGTGGGCCAGCACGGAGGATGGCGCCGCGGGTCGGCCGGTCGTCGTCTATTCGCCCGCGGTCGCCGCGGTCATGGAGGCGTTCGCCGAGCGGGCGACCTTCGCCCTCCAGGACGAGCCGCGTGGCACCGGCGACGCGGTGCGGGCCGCCCTGACGGCAGTGCCCGGGGACGCGACCGAAATCCTGGTCCTCTCCGGCGACGTCCCGCTGGTGACCGGCGCCGACCTCGATGCGATCCTCGAGGCCCGCCGCGCCGACGACGCGGCAATCGCCCTGGCCAGTGTCTTCGCCGCCGATCCCGCCCAGCTGGGGCGCGTCGTGCGCGGCGGCTTCGGGACCGTCGAGCGGATCGTCGAGGCCAAGGATGCGACGCCGGAAGAGCTCGTCGGCAACGAGACGAACGCCGGGTTGTACGCGTTCGATGCCGCCTGGCTCCGCCGCCGGATCAGCGCCCTCGCACCTTCGCCTGCCAGCGGCGAGGTCTACCTGACTGATCTCGTCCTGCTCGCTCGTGAAGACGGTCGGATCGTCAGCGCCGTCGGGTTCGAGGACGACGGGCGATTCGATGGTATCAACGATCGCTCACAGCTCGCGGCGGCCGAGTGGAGCCTTCGCGTCCGCCTGAACGAGGCACACATGACCAACGGGGTCACGATGCGCGACCCGTCCACGGTCTATCTGGACTGGACGGTGGGCCTCGGCGTCGACGTGACCCTCGAACCGAACGTGATCCTGCGCGGCACGACGACCGTCGGCGATGGCAGCGTGATCGGCTCAGGCAGCCAGCTGTCGAATGCCACGATCGGTCGGATGGCCCAGGTCTGGGCCAGCATCGTCGAGTCCAGCACAGTCGAGGATGGTGCCACGGTGGGCCCGTTCAGCCACCTGCGGCCGGGCAGCGTGGTGGGGGCGGGCGCCTCGGTCGGCAACTTCGCCGAGCTCAAGAACACGCACCTGGGGCCGGGTTCCAAGCAGCATCACGTCAGCTATCTGGGCGACACCGAGGTCGGCGTGGGAGCCAACATCGGGGCCGGCGTGATCACCGCTAACTACGATGGGGCGAAGAAGTACCCGACCACGATCGGCGATGGTGCGTTCATCGGCGTCGACACCATGCTTGTGGCCCCGGTCACGGTCGGTGAAGGCGCCAGGACCGGGGCCGGGGCGGTTGTGACCCGGGACGTTCCAGCCGGCAAGCTTGCCGTGGGCGTTCCCGCCCGGATCCGCGAGCCGCGCCAGAAACCGCGCGACGACGGCGCGGCCGACTAGATGGATACGCTCGGCCAGCTGCTTGTCATCGTGCTCCTGACCTTCCTCGAGGGTGTCTTCGTGGCGGCCGAGATCGCGCTCGTGACGATGCGCCGAACGCGGATCGACCAGCTCGCCGACGAGGGGAACCGGAGCGCGGCCCGGGTCAAGCGCCTGATCGCCCAGCCCGGGCGCTTCCTGGCGGTGACCCAGATCGGTCTGACCTTCATCGGCTTCCTCGCCTCTGCCTATGCCGCGGTCAACCTGACGTCGAGCCTCAAGAGCGCCTTCGAGTCCACCGGTGTCTCGTTCCTGGTCTCGTCGGCGGAGGCGCTCGCGCTGATCATCGTGACCCTGTTGCTCGCGCTGTTCACGATTGTCTTCGGCGAGCTCGTGCCCAAGAGCCTGGCGCTCGCCCACACCGAGTCGTTCGCGCTGCGTCTGAGCGCCTTCGTCGAGCTCCTGCTGCGGATCCTGGGACCGCTGGTCTACGCCCTCACCGCGGTCACGACCAACGTGTCGCGCGCCCTGGGCGCGGGCGATCAGGCACAGGGCGTCATGAGCACCGAGGAGCTCAGCATCCTGGTCGAGCGCGGTGGCGAACAGGGGATCCTGGAGGCCGAGGAGGAGCAGATGATCCAGGCGGTCATCGAGCTCGGCGACCAGCGCGTGCACGAGGTGATGGTTCCGCGCATCGCCATGGTTTCGTTGGCCGCCAGCGCGACCACAGACGAAGCAATCGACAGGGTCATCGAGGAGGGCCACAGCCGAATCCCGGTTTACGAGGAGACGATCGACGAGATCATCGGGATCCTCTACGCGAAGGACCTGCTGCCCTTCCTGAAGGGTTTGTCCGGTGAGCGACCAGTCCTCCGCTCGCTCCTCCGTCCGCCGGTCTTCGTCCCTGAGTCGATGAGCGTGGACGACCTGCTCCACGAGTTCCAGCGGCGCAAGGTCCACCTCGCGATTGTGCTCGACGAGTACGGCGGGACGGCCGGCCTGGTGACGATCGAGGATCTCCTGGAGGAGATCGTGGGCGAGATCCAGGACGAGTACGACGAGGAGGAGCCAATGATCGTCTCTCTCTCGGACGACGAGGCCCGGATCGATGGCCGGGCCGACGTCGACGACCTGGCCGAGCTGTTCGACATCGAGCTCGGGCTCGAGGATGAGGACGAATACGACACGGTCGGCGGGCTCATCTATCACCGGATCGGCGGCGTGCCGAAGCCCGGCGACCAGGTCCTCGTGAATGGTTTGACCTTGACCGTTGAGACGACCGATGGGCGGCGGGTCGGGAAGGTCCTGGTGGTCCGCGATCGAGATGCGCACGAGCCAGGGGACGACGAAGCGGATCGCTAGCCGGTTCGGGCGGGGCACGACCCCTGGCGGCCTGTGCGCTACGCATTGATGACGGAGACGATGATCCCCTCGAGGTGCTCGCGGGCGGACGGGCCCACGACGCCGGCCGCAGACAGCTCGGCCAGCGCCTCGTCCCGATACCGGCGGGCCTGATCGCGGGTGTACTGGCGTGCCCCGCTCCGCTCGAGGATCGCGACGATCTCGGCCACCTCCGCCGTATCGGGTTCGGGCGCCGCATACAGTTGGCTCAGGCGCTGGCGATCCTCCGGACCCGCGTGCTCGTAGGCATAGATGACCGGCAGGGTCTTTTTCTTGTGGGCCACATCCGAGGGCGTCTTACCGGTCGCCTGCTCGGCTCCCCAGATCCCGAGCAGATCGTCGTTGAGCTGGAAGGCGAGGCCAAGCGCCCAGCCGAACGCGCGGTACCGGACGATCACGGCCTCGTCGTCGGTCGCGAGGAGAGCGCCGCTCTCGATCGAGGCGGCGATCAGGGCCGCGGTCTTGCGCCCGATCATGTCGAAATAGAGCTCGACCGTCATCAGCGCTTCGGAAGCGCTCATCGCGATGTCGAGGTACTGCCCTTCGCACAGGGCGAGGCAGGTCTGATCGAACAGGCGCATCAGGCGCAGCACCTTGGCGTCGGGGAAGCCAAGATCGGTGAGCCGGTGGAGCGCGATCCGCGACAAGCTGAACAGGGCATCGCCTGCGTTGATCGCCTGCGGTATCCCATGGATCGTCCAGAGCGTCGGCCGATGGCGTCGCTCCCTGTCGCCATCTTCGATGTCGTCGTGGACCAGCGAAAAGTTGTGTCCGAGCTCGACGGCGGCAGCGCCCGGCAGGGCGAGTCGATGATCGCCGGCGATGCTGGCGTAGGCGAGCAGGCCAAGCAGCGGGCGGATCCGCTTGCCACCTGACGCCCCCGACCCGTCGAGGGCGAGGTGGTAACGGACCATCTCGTACAGCCCATGGGTGGACGGGTCTCGATCGCCAACGAGCCGCACGATCTCAGATTCGGTGTCGGCGATGAGGGCGGCGAGGTCGATGTCCTGCGAGGCAGTCGCCATGTCTGGCGAGTGTACACGAAACGTGTTCGGCGCAGGTAGCCTGTTGGCCCGCGGCGCGACCAGGTCAGCACGACGCGCGTGCTCGACGCCGGCGCGAGGGACGTAATCGCGCCGGCGTCTGCCCCGGGTACGCCGCAACCATCAGATTGGATCACTCGGAATCGTCGATCCGGTGCTACCGTCGCATCGATGCCCATTCCGCGCCGCTACACGACCGAGGCGATCGTCCTCACCCGCTTCGATCTGGGCGAGGCGGACCGCGTCCTGACGCTCATCACCCCGACCGGCGGCAAGCTCAAGGCGATCGCCAAGGGGATCCGGCGGCCGACCTCGCGCCTTGGCGGCAGCCTCGAACCGTTTGCCGAGCTGACGCTCTCGATGGCCCGTGGGCGAACCTTCGACGTGGTGACCCAGGTCAGCGTCGGGCATGCCTGGCTGCGGCTGCGCGACTCGCTCGAATCCACCGCGACCGCCTGGTACCTGGCGGAGCTGGCCGACCGCTCGCTCGAGGAGCGCCACGCCGCCGAACCCGTCTATGCGCTCCTGCGCCGGGCCTACGAGCTGCTCGACGCCGAGATGGACCCTGGTCGTGTCGCCCGCTGGTATGAGATGCATCTGCTCGACGAGCTCGGTCAGCGCCCCGAGGTCGATCGCTGCGTAGAGTGCGACCGGATGCTCGAAGCGGACGAGCGGTACCGCTGGGTGCCGCCCCTTGGCGGCGTCCTGTGCGAGCGCTGTCCGGGGCCGCCCCACGAGCGGACCGGCCTGTCGCTCGAGGCACTCAAGCTCCTCAAGGCCTACCAGCGTCTCGACATCGAGGCGATCGCGACCCTCCGCCTCGCCCCGGCCGTGGAGGGCGAGACGGAAGCGGCCCTGCGCGACTTCATGCGTGGGGCGCTCGAGCGTGAAGCTCGTTCGCTGGCCTTCCTCGACGAGGTCCGGCACACCCCGGTGAGCTTGTGATGGCCGCCGTCCAACCGCACGGCGTCATGAACGACGCCCACCGTCAGGCGGCCAACCGGACCA
>CAYLSK010000002.1:33447-36166 GCA_964385975.1 uncultured Anaerolineaceae bacterium
GACCGCGACCTGACCATGCGATGCCAGGCGACATGACGGCGAAGAATCCACCAAGGAGAGAGGCATGCGGACGCTGGATCCATCGATCACGGCAGGGGCGCGGGCATTGCAGCGCCTCGAGACCGAGCTGATGGGCTGGCTGACCACCGTCAATCCGGACGGTCAGCCGCAGAGCTCACCGATCTGGTTCCTCTGGCGGAATGGCGAGCTGCTGATCTACTCGCACAAGCGCGCCCCGCGCAATGCCAACGTCGAGGCGCGACCTCCCGTCGCCTTCAACCTCAACACCGATCCCGACGGCGAGGAGGTCGTCACCATGGAAGGCGAGGCACGGATAGACCTCACGCTGCCGCCTTCCTCCGCAGACGAGGCATTCCAGGCCAAGCACCGGCACATGCTGGACCGCTATGGCTGGACCGCCGAGTGGCTGGCCTCCGAATATCCGATCCCGATCGTAATCACCCCGACCCGCTGGCGGCTGGGCTGATCGAGGCTCAGATGAGGGGCGCGATGAGGGCAGCCGCCCGGGCAGCTCCGTCGGTCTCGACCGGGCGGGAGCGCACCGGTCGATCGATCTCCGCCGCGATCGCCTCGGCGATGAGCTCCGGGGTCGACGTCGAGTAGTCCATGTACCGGCCGGCGCAGTACCGTTCCAGCCGGTGGCGAACATGGCGGTTCTGCTCGAAGTGGTTGCGCAACGGGAAGTACAGAAACGGTCGTCGTGCTGCCGCGAGCTCCATCGTCGTCGTCAGCCCACCCTGGACGACGGCCAGGTCGCAGGCTGCCAGGTGCCGATAGAGATCGGGGACGAAGGCACGGACCTCCACACCGGGCGGCGCGTCCAGCACGGCCGGATCGATCCGCGGGCCGGCGATCGCGATCATCCGCAGCCCGTTCACGCGGCGTGCCGCGTCCGGGTAGCTCGCGATGACCCTCCGCAGCAGCGCCGCGCCGACGCCGGACCCGCCGACCGTGACGATGACGACGCGTTCGTCCGGGTGGTAGCCGAGCGCCTGGCGCAGCTCATCGCGGCGTTCCACGAGCGGCGTCGGATCGAACCCGGTGATGTAGCCGCTGAACGCGAAATGCCGCTCGGTCCAGTCGCGGATCGACGGCAGACCAGGGCCGAAGTCGTCGGGCACGATGTCGTCGGGCTCGCCGACGAAGATGGCTCTGTCACGAATCCGCGGGAAGCGCTCGACGTGCTCGATCATCTCGGCGTTGTAGTCGGCCGTGAGGAAGGCCTCGCGCTCGCCGCCTGACGGCATCGGCAGCCAGCCGACGAAGTCGGTCATCCAGGCGAAGGCGGTCCGCTTCAGCTCCGGGTTCTCGTGCAGGAAGTGGTCGACGTCCCACGCCTCGTCACCAATCACCAGGTCGTACTCACCGGCCTCCACGACATCGTGGAATACCATGAAATTCGCGACGAGGATCTCGTCCATGCGGCGGATCGCCTGGAACGCGTTGAGGTCGTGCTCGGAGGATTCGGCCGTGATGTGCGCAGATTCCGAGGCGAGCTCGGAGCTCATCGGGTGGATCTTCTCGCCATGCGCCTCGAGCACGGCGGTGACGGGATGTTGGGCAAGCCAATCGATCTGGAGATCCGGGTGCACCTTGCGCAGCTCGTCGGCGATCGCCACATCGCGCTGGGCATGCCCGAGGCCGATTGGGGAGGAGATGTACAACGCGCGGCGGGGGCGCGCGAGCGAGCGGGTCCATGTTCGCGTGGCGGTGGTCGTCTGGGCCGGCATGGTCGCCTCCACGAAGTCGCGTAGCGCGAGATTGATCCAGACGGGATCGCGAGCATGAGGACCGTGCCCCGCGCCCTCGAGGGCGACGAACGACGCCCCAAGCTGGCGGGCAAGGGCCTGCCCGCGCTCAAGTTCGACGAGCCGGTCCGCCGTTCCGTGAATAACGAGCGTCGGGCAGTGGATGCGGGCGCACAAGTCGACGGCTGTCGCCGCGTCGAGCTCCTTCGTGTCCCAGCCGCGGAAGCCGGCCAGGATCGTTTGCGCGTCCGTCTCAAGACCCCACGTGACCCCGTCTTCGATCTGCTTGGTCGAATGAGGCTCGCTGAAGACCTGGGACATGAACCACTCCACGTAGCCCGGCCAGTCGCGGAGCCAGTAGTGACGGTTCTCCTTCGCCCAGCCCTCGTCCGTATCGAGCGGATCGTCGAACGAGTAGGCGGCGACCTCGCGGCCCGCCAACGGGACGGGCGGGCTGACGAGGACGAGGCTGGCCACCCGGTCGGGATGCTCAGCGGCGAGGATCAGCGACTCGCCCATGTCGCACCAGCCGACGACGATCGCTCGCTCGACGCCGACCGCGTCGAGGACGGCCAGCGCGTCATTGGCAAACTCGTGGCGGGCATATGCCTCGTAGGTCCCCGGGCGGTCGGAGCGGCCGTTGCCACGTGGATCGAAGGTAACCACACGGTGGCGACGCGAGAAATCGGGGACCTGCGCCTTCCACGCCCGCGAATGGACGAGCTCCCACGTCGGCAGGAGGAGGATCGTCGGCTCGCCGGATCCGAAGGCCTCCCAATAGATACGAACGCCGCCTTGCTCGGCGAAGCCCCACGTGTCGGGATCGCGGGCGCGGCTCCCGTCGAGGGGTCTGGCTCGAGGATCGTCCGCCAGGGCGGTCACGTCGGACTTCCCTGGCGTTGAACGAAGTCGCGGATGAGCAGGTTGACCACGACCGGGTCTCGGGCGTT
>CAYLSK010000003.1:0-895 GCA_964385975.1 uncultured Anaerolineaceae bacterium
TCACGCAGATCCGGTCGGCCTGCTCCGCTTCCTCGAGATAGTGGGTCGTCAGGAAAATCGTCGTCTCGCGCTCGCGCCGGACCGAATCGAGGTAGCCCCATAGGCTTCGGCGGCTGGGCGGGTCGAGCCCGGCCGTTGGCTCGTCCAGGAAGAGGACCTTCGGGTCGTGGATGAGGCTGCGCACGATCTCGAGCTTGCGGCGCATGCCGCCGGAGTAGGTCCGGACGGGATCGAAGACCTCGCGGCCGATCCCCAGCAGCTCGGACAGATCGCCGACCCGGCGTCGATAGGCGGCGTCCATCAACCGGAAGGCCGGAGCGTACGAGTGGACGCCGTACAGGATGGCGTGCAGCCGAACGTTCTCCTCGCCCGTGAGGTTCTGGTCAAGGCTCGGACGCTGGAAGATGATCCCGACAGTGCGCCGGACTACGCTCGCCTCGGTCACGAGGTCGTGCCCGGCGATCGTCGCGCCGCCGCCGGTCGGCAGGAGGGTGGTCGTCAGGATCGAGATCGTCGTCGTCTTGCCCGCCCCGTTCGGGCCAAGCAGCGCGAAGAACTCGCCTCGGTCTACCTCGAAGGAGATCCCGTCGACAGCGTTCCGCTGAGCCTTCCGGTAGCGCTTGACGAGGTTTACGACCTGGATCACGGGCGGGCGGCCCGGCGAGGCCGTGCCGGCGCGGTCACACCGATGACGCCGTCGACCTCATCGGCGGCAGCAACGGTCACGCGCCGCGTCCTGTGGAGGGATGAGCGTCCAGCCCCCGGGGTAGACGTCTCGGTCTGCCCCAGCCGAAGCTGCGAGCGGCCGCGGCGGTCGATGAGGGGCCGTTCCATGCTCTCCATTATCAGCGCTCGACACGATGGACTTCTCGTCAGGTCGGAGTTTCGGAGTGTT
>CAYLSK010000003.1:905-8457 GCA_964385975.1 uncultured Anaerolineaceae bacterium
GCCGTGCCGACGCGGTCACACCGATGACGCCGTCGACCTCATCGGCGGCCGCAACGGTCACGGGCGCCACGTCCTGCGGAGGGATGAACGACCACCCCCCGGGGTCGACGCCTCGTTCTGCTGCAGCCGAAGCCGCGAGCGGCCGTTGCGGTCGACGAGAGGCCGTGCCATGCCTCCATTATTAGCGCTCGACACGATGGACTTCCTGCCAGGTCGGAGTTTCGGACTGTCCAGGGCGTTGTTCCCCTCGGCCGTATGCGCCGGAGTCTTACCGCCGGGGCATCGCGTCCCACACGGATACGGCGCAGCGCCGGACGGCTCGATTCCGTGCTTGGCCACCGACGCGGAGACTCTCCGGAGCTTCGTAGTTGGCAGTGAAGGCCCGGATGTAAGGCTCCCACGCATGACAGACGCGACACGGGCGAGGCGTCGGCCCACAGAACCATCCGAGGCGCTGGTCCGGGCGGCCGCAGCGCGAAGTTGCGCGATCCCCTACTACTTCTGTATGGTATGGGTCTGATGGTCACCCACCGCACCGCCCGGGACATGTGTACGCGACGGCGGCCCCGCCGCACGGAGGATGGGGTCCGGAGGGTGGCGCACCTGAGCTGACCGCTCGTCCGTGCGTCGCAGCCGGACGCTCCGGGTCTCGGGGCCGTCGTCACGCTGGGGTGACGGCGGCTCGTTCGTTTCTCCTCTGATGACCGCGACGGGTGACCGCCGACCCGCTCCCACTGGGACCGCCCCTACACGGACCTCATCACGCCCCTTGACCCTGGAGGACCGATCACGTGACCAACATCGCCACGTATGCGCCCGAGACGGAGCGCGCCCTCGCCGAGAACCAGCGGTACGCCGCGACGTTCGACCGACCGAACCTGGAGCTCCCGCCGTCGCGCCGGCTCGCCGTGCTCGCGTGCATGGATGCGCGACTGACGGTCGAACAGGTCCTCGGCCTGCGCACAGGCGAGGCCCACATCATCCGAAATGCCGGCGGACTGGCAACCGACGACGCGATCCGCTCGCTCGTCATCAGCCAGCGACTCCTCGGCACGGAAGAGGTCCTCGTCATCGAGCACACCGGCTGCGGGATGCTTACCTTCGAGGACGGCCCGGTCCAGGCGTCCATCGCCGAGGTCACGGGCACCGCAGTGAACCTCCCGCTCCACGCCTTCTCCGACCTCGAAGCCAACCTGGCCGCGCAGGTCGAGCGGATCCGTTCGCACCCGTGGATCAAGGACGTCCCGGTGACGGGCGTCATCTACGAGGTGGACACGGGACGCCTCCGGAGGGTGGCATAGCTTCAAGCGCTCGGTGGCGCGGCAACCGCGCCACCGAGGTTAGCGGTGGTCCGCGCGCGGCATGGCGGCGGCGAGAGTGAGTCCTACCCCTCTGGGCCCGTCCCGAACTGGCGGTCGCCGGCGTCGCCCAGGCCCGGCTGGATGTACCCGCGCTCGTTGAGGCCGCGGTCGAGCGCCGCGCAGTGGATGGCCACGTCCGGATGGGCCGAGGTGACCGCCTCCACCCCTTCGGGTGCGGCGATCAGGTTGACCAGCTTGATCCGCACGGCGCCCCACTTCTTGAGGACCTCGATGGCCGCGGTGGCCGAGCCGCCGGTCGCAAGCATCGGGTCCAGGATCAGGCAGAGGTCCACGGTCGCGGAGTCCGGCAGCTTGTTGTAGTACTCGACGGGCCGGAGCGTTCGCTCGTCCCGGAAGAGGCCCAGGTGCCAGACCTGCGCGGTCGGCATCAGCTCGAGCATCGCATCGACCATCCCGAGGCCCGCCCGCAAGATCGGGACCAGCCCGATCCGCACGCCCAGCTGGTGTGCGGTCATCGGTTCCATCGGCGTGCGAATCTCCAGTGGCCGGACCCCAACGTCGGCGAGTGCCTCGTACCCGAGCAGCCACGACAGCTCGCGGACGAGCTCGCGGAACTTCTTCGGTTCGGTCTTCTCGTCGCGCAGGATCGCGAGCTTGTGCAGGACAGCCGGATGCTGCGAAACATGCAGGGTCGGGGCGGGCACGGCTGACCTCCGCTCGATGAGGTGGGGTGGACCTCAGGTGCTGCCATCGTACCAACCGTCGCGGTATCCTCGCCGTTACGAAGCGAGCGCGCGCCGTCCCGCCACGCCTGCTCCGTCACGTCGTGCTCGCCTGCCCGTCCACCCCGGAGACCCATCGACCGTGACCGTACCGGCCAGCCCGGCCCACCGAATCCTGGCAAAGCCGCAGCGCCCGGCGCCTCGCGCAGTGCGTAGT
The DNA here is from genome assembly GCA_964385975.1 of uncultured Anaerolineaceae bacterium. Lineage (GTDB taxonomy): Bacteria > Chloroflexota > Limnocylindria > Limnocylindrales > CSP1-4 > SPCO01. Next base: position 3,167 of record CAYLSK010000003.1, read on the forward strand.
CGTGGCGTCCCGCCGGTCCTCGTTCGCCAGGTTCGCGACGGGATCGAGGAGAGCGTCCACCGGGGCGACATCGTCGAGGTCGATCCCGTCGGCCGGGTTATCCGCCAGCTCGGCGATCCAGACCGGACCGTCACCCTCCGCTCAACGGTCAAGCCGTTTGGGGTCGTGGCGCTCATCGAAGCCGGAGGCATCGAGGCATTCGATCTCGAACCGGCGGAGATCGCGATCCTGGCGAGCTCACATTCAGGCGAGGATCTCCACGTCCGAACGCTCCAGGGGATCTACCGGCGGACGGGCGTCAGCCAGTCGCTGCTGGCCTGCGGTTCCGAGGGGATGCCGCTCGACGCCCTGACCGCGGCCCGTCTGGCCCGTGACGGCGAGAAGGCCGGGCCCATCCGGCACATGTGCTCGGGCCAGCACACGGTCTCGCTCCTCCTGAGCCGCCTTCGAGGCTGGGATGCTACCGACTACTGGAAGCCCAGCCACCCGTCGCAGATCGCTTATCGGGCGGCGGTCGCCAGGGCCTTCGGGACGAGGCCTGGCAACCTCCGAACAGCGATCGATGGCTGCGGCGTCGAGACCTATGCTTTCCCGCTGCGCGAGGTCGCCCGAGCCTACGCGATGCTCGCCGATCCAGGGGCCGTCTCGTCGAAGGACCCGCGCGCAGAGTTTGCACCCGCCCTCCTGCGTGTCCGCGACGCGATGCTTGCGAACCCTGAGCTGATTGGCGGGCGCCATGACCGGCTCGACACCTCGTTGATGAAGGCGGCTCCTGGCCGGCTGATCAGCAAGTCGGGGATGGAAGCGCTCCGAGGCATCGCAATCCTGCCCGGACCGCGGATCGGAACCCAGGTCGACGGGGCATCCGGGATGGCGATCAAGATCGAGGACGGTGACGGATACGACCGCGGGACGTGGGCGGCGTCGGTCGAGGCGCTGCGCCAGGTCGGCGCACTCGATGGCGGCGCCATGCGCGCGCTGGCTCGATACCACCGGCCGGTCACCCTGGATCCGCACGGGCGCGCTGCCGCAGAGGCGGTCGCCGAGTTCGAGCTGGTTCCGGTGGGCGAGCTGATCGGCTGACCTGCCGCGGTCACGATGGCATTCGAAAGCGATCCCTATCGCACCCTTGGACTGGCGCGTGGCGCCTCGCTCGACGAGGTCAAGCGCGCCTATCGACGTCTGGCCAAGGTGAACCACCCGGACGCGGCTGGGATAGGGGCGCTGCCACGCTTCCTGGCCATCCAGGCCGCCTACGAGCAGCTGGCCGGCGGATCCAGGTCTTCCGGCACGAAGGCTCGCGGTCCGGCGGCCTCGCCCCGAGGGCCCTCCGAGGCCGATCCCGATCGCGCTGACGCGACCCGACGGGCATACGGTGGGCGGCCGCGCGGACGCCACCGCCCACCCGACGAGGAGGGCGGACGTCCCAGAGCCTCTGGCGGAGCTCGGGCCGACGCTGCGAGCGGTGCCGCCGCGAGCGGTGCCGCCGGCGAAGGCCGCCCCGGCGAAGGCCGCCCGGGCGGTGCCGATCCGACGGGCTCGGCCGCCCCCGGGGCCAGCGGTCGGCGAGGCAAGGCGACGCTCGGTTCCACGTCGTATGACGGCGCGGACGCCGGCCCGTTCGAGCCCGACTGGGGCGGTGCGAGCTGGTACGGCACCACGAGTGGGACCTACTGGACGATCAACCCGAAGGAATACGCGGACCCGCGCAAGCACGGCCCGGAGTACCAGGCCCGCGCCAGGCGAGCATCAACCGCGCATCAGGATGCGGGCACGACCGCGCGAGAGGTTCCCCACGCGACCGAACCGGACGCCGATACTCCGGAGGCCACAGACGCCGCCGCGACCGCCGGCGACCCTCGCAGCGAACACGAACCGCCGGGCCGCAACGGCGCCCCCTCCGGCCCGACCCACTCGACCAGCTCATGGTGGAACTCGACCGCGGGGCCCGCCGAGGGGGCCGCTGATCGGCCCGGATGGGCCGCGACCGACCCACCCGTCGGCGAGCCACCGGAGGTGCCGGAAGGGCCGGCACCAGATCCGGCCCGAGCCGCCGCGGACCTCGCCCGCGCCCTGACGGACCCCCGTTCCGGGGGTCTCCGCGGCCGGATTCTGCGGGCCTTCGTCGGATGGCTCCCGATCGCGTTCGGTCTCGGCTGGCTGTTTGGCGAGCTGACCGGTTGCGGCCGGTTCGCGGCGACGTGCGACACGTCAACGGATCCGCTGATCCTGGCGATCCAGGGAGGGGCGCTGGTCGCCCTGTTGCTGCTTCCGGTCGCGGCATCGCTCGCAGCGAGCGCCGCCCTGGGACTCCTGGCGGCGGCCGTCGCGGCAACCCTCGTCCTGTCCGCGACAGGGACCGCCGCCGACGAAGGATCGCGCCGGGCGACGCTCGGCGTCCTGCTCCTGATCGCCTGGCTCGCAGGGTTGGTCATCGCGGTCGCCCAGCGGCTCCGATCGGCCTCATCGAGGGCCGGTCCCGTATCCTGAGGACATGCCTCGACGTCGCGACCCGCGAGATCTCTCCGCCGCCGCCCAGGAATACCTGCTGGCCCTGCGCGTGGCGGCCGGCGCGGATGAGGGCGGAAGGGTTACGGCGGCCCAGATCGCGCGTCATCTCGGTGTCACCACTCAGGCTGCGAGCGAGATGTTCCGGCGGCTGGTCGCCGATGGACTGGTGGTTCACGCGGAGGGACGAGATCTCCACCTCAGCGCCGCTGGCCGCGCTGTCGCCGACGCCATCTTCCGTCGCCACGCGCTGATCGAGTGGCTGCTGACCTCGGTGGTCGGTCTCGGCTGGGCCGAGTCGGACGATGAGGCAATGCGCCTCCAGGGCGCCATCTCCCCACGCGTCGAGGCGCGCCTCGACGAGATGCTCGGGCACCCGGAGATCTGCCCGCATGGCAACCCAATCGACGCCGAGACGGCGCGCCGACGTCCCGCCGGCATTCGGTTGAGCCAGATCGAGGCGGGCCAGCGGGCGACGATCTACCGGATCACCGAAGAAGCCGAGGAGGACGCCGGTCTCCTCTCCTACCTGGAGGCCCGCGCGCTCACACCAGGCGCCCACGTCACGGTCCTCGCCCGGAGCGTGTCACTGGATTCGCTCACGCTCGATGGGCCACGAGGTCGCGCGACTCTTGGCCTCCGTCCGGCCGCCCTCATCCGAGCCCTGCCGGGCGAGGCGGATCCCACCCTCTTCCACGTTGTCCCCGAGCGATGAGCACGAAAGGCGGAGCGTGATGATCGAATTCGTTCGCAGCCGGCACATCGAGGCGTCGCCGGATCGAATCTGGCCGTTCGTGGATGACATCGCCGCCTGGCCACGCTGGTTCACCGAGGCCGAGCGGGGCGAGGTCCTATCCGGCGAAGGGGTCGGGCGCCGTCAGCGAATGTATGGCCACGCTCGCGGGAAGGCGACCGAGATCGATTCCGTCGTGACTGCCTCCGAACCGCCGAGCCGGCTGCGTTGGCATCACGAGGCCGAGCGCGTTGATGGGAAGCCCGGCTCGGTCGTGTTCGCCCGCGATGCGACCGCCGAGGTGACGATCCAGCCCGACGGTGCCGGCTCGCTGGTGACCTACCGGCTGCTGGCCGAGCCGGGCTCGTTGCTCAACACGTTCCTGCTCCGGGTGATGGCGCCGGGTCCCATCGGCCGCTCGTTCGAGACCTCCCTGGCCCGGCTCGCCGCCCTGGTCGAAGGCCCAGCCGCGCCGGCGTGACGGCCACCGTCAACGCCCCGCGGGTTCGGATCGCGCCGAGCCCAACCGGCCCGCTCCACATCGGGACGGCGCGAACCGCGCTGTTCAACTACCTCTACGCGCGCCACACGGGTGGCACCTTCGTCCTCCGCCTCGAGGACACCGATCAGGCGCGCAGCTCGATCGCCTACGAGAAGGACATCCTGGACGGCCTCCACTGGCTGGGTCTCAACTGGGACGAGGGTCCGGAGGTCGCTGGTGAAGCCGCCCGCGGGCCGCATGCGCCATACCGCCAGATGCAGCGCCTGCCGAGCTACGCGGCGGCGGCCAAACGCCTGCTGGCCGCCGACATGGCCTACCCGTGCTACTGCACGCCCGAAGAGCTCGACGCCGACCGCCAGGCCCAGGAGGCGGCCAAGCTTCCGCCGCGCTACGTGGGCCGGTGCGCGGATTTGACCATGGACGAGCGCGCTGCTCTCGAGGCCGAGGGCCGACGCGGCGCGCTCCGCTTCCGGGTCGGGACCGGGCTCGTCGCCTTTGATGACGTGGTTCGCGGCCGGGTCGAGATCGACGTATCGAATCTCGGCGGCGACTTCGTCATCGTCCGAGCGGACGGGTCGCCGCTCTATCACTTCACGGTGGTGGTCGACGATGCGGCAATGGAGATAAGCCACGTCATCCGCGGTGAGGACCACCTCTCCAACACGCCCAAGCACATCCTCCTCTTCCGGGCACTCAGTTACGCCGAGCCGCGCTTCGCTCACCTGCCGCTGATCCTCAACGCCGACCGGACCAAGATGAGCAAACGCAAGAGCCAGACTGCCGTCTCCGACTACATCGCCGAAGGGTTCATCCGCGAGGCGCTGGTCAACTACCTGGCCCTGCTCGGTTGGGCGACCGGCACGGAGGAGGAGGTCCTATCGATCGAAGAGATCGTCGAACGGTTCGACCTCGACGCCGTCCACAAGGGCGGCGCCGTCTTCGATCGGGAGCGGCTCGAGTGGCTCAATGGTCAGTGGATCCGTCGACTCGATCCGGACGACCTGGTCGATCGGCTGCGGCCGTTCATCGAAGCGGAGCACGTCGCAGGAAGGATCGACTGGATCCCGGCCGATGGTGAGCTCCGGGCCCTGCTCCCGGTGATTCGCGAACGGCTGCCCACGCTCAGCGCGATCGGCGACTTGGCCGGATTCCTGTGGGTGCGATCGGTGCCGATTGACAGCGCCGTCCTGGTGCCCAAGCGGTGGGACGCCGCGACGACACGCGACGGGCTGGCAGCCGCCCGATCGACGATCGCCGCGGTCGGCGAGGTCACCTTCGAGGCCGACGAGCTCGAGCCGCCGCTTCGCGCGCTGGCCGAAGCCCGCGGCTGGAAGGCCGGCGACCTGTTCATGGCCATCCGTGTCGCGGTCACCGGCCGGACCGCCACGCCGCCGCTCTTTGACACGATCGTGGCGCTCGGTCGCGAGCGGACCCTGGAGCGCCTGGATCGGGCCCTGGAGGCCCTCGCGGGGGCCTGAATTGCCCGGGCAGTTCCTGACAGGAACTGTCGTGTTTCCGTGGGACGCTTGTGCTCGCCCTGGTCCACCC
>CAYLSK010000003.1:8557-20620 GCA_964385975.1 uncultured Anaerolineaceae bacterium
ACGACCATGACCCGTGATGACGTGAAGCGCTGGCTGGACGATTACGTAGCCGCCTGGCAGAGCTACGACCCGGTTGCCATCGGCGACCTGTTCGGTGAGGACGCCGAGTACCGCTATCACCCGTGGGACGAGGATCCGGTGCGCGGTCGAGACGCGATCGTTGCGAACTGGCTGGAGTCGGCGGACCCCGCCGGCACGTGGGAAGCGCGCTACGAGCCGTATGCGGTCGGCGATGACCGGGCGACGGCGATCGGGACGAGCCGCTACCTCAACCCGGACGGCTCGTTCCGCGGGCTCTACTACAACCACTGGACGCTCCGCTTCGATGCCGACGGCCGCTGCGTCGACTTCGTCGAGTACTACATGGAGCTGCCGGAGCGGTTGCGTCCAGGTCGCTGACCAACCTCGGGTGTCCGCGAATGCCTCGTCCCGCAGCCGGCTCCGGTCAGCTCGACTTGTGGTTCATCCGCTCGATCGCCTCGGCGGCATCCTCGGCGGCGTCGATCGTGTCCTCCAGCGCCGCGTACAGGTCGCGCCACTTGATCACCTCGAGCGGATCGCCGGCCTCGCGAAAGAGGCGAGCCACTGCGGCCCGGGATAGGCCATCAGCCTCGTGCTCGAGGTCGTGGACGGCCTTCAGGTGAGGCTCGAGCCCCTTCAACCCGTCGAGTCCTCGCAGCGCAGCAATCAGTTCGACGGACTGTTCGGCAATGATTGCCGCGAGTCGGCGCGACTCGTCGGTGGGCCGTGTCACGTCGTAGATCACCAGGGTCTCGGCGATCGCCTGGATCCCGTCGAGCACGTCGTCCAGGCGGACGGTCAGCTCGTGGATGTCCTCTCGGTCGAATGGCGTCACGAAGGCGTCCTCGAGGCGTCGATTGATCTCGCGATCGATCTCGTCGCCGCGCTTCTCGAGCGCCTGGATCTCGGTGACGCGTTCGTCCAGCCGGTCGAACCGCTCGACCATCTCAAGCAATCGACCGGCCGCCAACTCCAGGTTCTCGCCGTCCTCGATGAACAGCCCGAAGAACTTCACATCCTTTGGAAGCAGGCGGAACGTCATCGTGTAGCCTCCGGCGGCATCGAGCGGTCCGGGGTCATCCGAGCCCCACGAGGTGCAGCACGATCCAGCTGAGTGCGGCGACGCCAGCCGCGGCCGGGATGGTCACCACCCAGGCGACCAGGATGTTGCGGGCGACGCCCCAGCGGACACCACGCGGGCCGCGGCTCGATCCGACGCCCATGATCGCGCTCGAGATGACGTGCGTGGTCGAGACCGGGATCCCGAAATGCGCGGTCGTGAACAGGATGGCAGCCGACGTCGTCTCGGCGGCAAAGCCGTGGACGGGTTCGAGATCGGCGACGCGACGGCCCATCGTGCGCATGATGCGCCAGCCACCGATCGCCGTCCCGAGCGACAGCGCCGTCGCGGCCGTGACGATCACCCAGATCGGCACGCTGACATCGGGGATAACGCCGGCCGAGAACAGGGCCAGGGTGATGATGCCCATCGTTTTCTGGGCGTCATTCGAGCCGTGGGAAAAGGCCATGAAGCCGGCCGACAGGACCTGGGCGCGTCGGAAGAAACGCCCGAGCGGGCGGCGCCGGGCCTTCCGGAAGATCCAGTAGATGCCCAGCATGAGCCCGAAGGCTCCGACGAACCCGAGGAACGGCGAAACGATCATCGGGATGAGCACCTTGCCGACGATCCCGCCGATCTTCAATGCATCGGTTCCCGACGCCACCAGGGTCGCGCCGAGGAGGCCGCCGATGAGCGCGTGGCTGCTCGAGCTGGGGATTCCGAGTGACCAGGTCACGAGGTTCCAGACGATCGCGCCGACCAGGGCTGCGATGACCACCGCCTGGGTCGTCGTCGCCTCCTGCACGAGGCCGGAACCGATCGTCTTGGCGACGGCGGTGCCGGCGAAGGCGCCGATGAAATTGAAGGCCGCCGCCATCGCGATCGCCTGTCGCGGGTGGAGGGCGCGTGTCGCGACCGAGGTCGCGATGGCGTTCGCGGTGTCGTGGAACCCGTTGATGTAGTCGAACACGACGGCCAGCAGGACGACGACGACGAGCAGCAGCGTGAACCCTTCCATGCGTCGTCGATGGTATCCGCGCCGGCTATCCTTCGCGGATGCGCCTGTCAAACCTCTTCTTCACGACCCTGCGCGACGATCCCGCCGATGCGGAGATGGCCTCGCACCGCCTGTTGCTGCGAGCCGGCTACGTCCGTCAGCTCGGCTCCGGGATCTACTCGCTCCTGCCGCTGGGATTCCGGGTCAACAAACGGGTCGAGCAGGTCATCCGCGAGGAGATGGACCGGATCGGCTGCCAGGAGATGGAGATGCCGGTCGTTCACCCGGCCGACATCTGGCGGGCGAGCGGCCGCTACGACGCGATCGGGCCGGAGCTCGGTCGGTTCAAGGACCGCAACGGGCGCGACATGGTCCTGGCGATGACCCACGAAGAAGTCGTCGGCCTGTTGCTGGCCGACATCGTCCGTTCGTATCGCCAGCTGCCGATGATGGTCTATCACTTCCAGACCAAATGGCGCGATGAACCACGTGCCCGCGGTGGCCTGATCCGCGTTCGCGAGTTCGTGATGAAGGACGCCTACAGCATCGACCGCGACGAGGCGGGCCTCGATGCCAGCTATTGGGCTCAGCACGGCGCATATGTCCGGATCTTCGAGCGCCTCGGCCTCGACACGATCGCTGTCGCATCCGATGTCGGGATGATGGGCGGGTCGCAGGCCCATGAATTCATGGTCCTCAACCCGGCCGGCGAAGACGTCCTGGTGCTGTGCGAGGCCTGCGGCTACGCGGCGAATCGCCAGGTGGCGATCGTCCCCAAGGCGGACCCCGAGCCTGAAGCGCCTCTCCCGCTCGAGGAGGTCGCGACACCCGGCACCACGACGATCGCCACGCTCGCCGCGTTCCTCGGGATCGGCCAGGAGCGCACCGCCAAGGCGGCGTTCTTCGTGGCCGGCGACGGCCGGCTCATCACGGCGATCGTGCGCGGCGACCACGAGGTCAACGAAACGAAGCTGGTCAACGCGGTCAGGGCGACCGGTGGGATGCGGCCGGCCACGGTCGAGGAGATCAAGGCTGCGGGGATGGAGCCTGGCTACGGCTCGCCGATCGGTGCGCACGACACCGTGGTTGTCGTCGACGACCTCGTCGCCCTCTCGGCCAACCTGGTCGCCGGGGCGAACCGCATTGGCTTCCACTACCGCAACGTCAACCACGGTCGTGACTTCACTGCCGACATCGTGACTGACCTGGCCAACGCCCAGGAGGGGGATCGCTGCCCCAACTGCGGCGAGCCGGTGATCCTGCGCAATGGGATCGAGGTCGGCAACATCTTCAAGCTCGGCTCGAAGTACAGCGATGCCGCGGGGGCCACCTATCTGGGCGAGGATGGGGCGGCCCACAAGATCGTCATGGGCTCGTACGGCATCGGCGTCGGTCGCAACGTCGCCTGCATCGTGGAGGCGCACCACGACGACAAGGGGATCGTCTGGCCGGCCGAGGTCGCCCCGTACGCAGCCCATGTGGTGACAATTGGTACGGCCCGCGAGCCTCGGGTCACCGAGGTCGCCGAACGCATCCACGCCTTCTCGATCGCGGTCGGACGCGAGATCCTGTGGGATGACCGCGACGAGTCGCCGGGCGTCAAGTTCACCGACGCCGAGCTCCTCGGGATGCCCTGGATCCTGACGATCAGCCCTCGTTCGCTGGCGGCCGGCGGCGTCGAGGTGACCGAGCGCGCTTCCGGCGAGCGCTCCACGCGCTCGATCGAGGACGTCGAGGCGCTGCTTGTCGCAGGCTGAGCGTCCCGGTTACGACGCCGCCTGCGGCTCCTCCGCCGAGACGTCGCCGGTGGTCCCGTCGAGCGAGATGACGGCTTCACCGAGATCCGGGAGTGTCTCGATCAGCTCCGCCGACGTGACGGCGTGCCCGGACAGGACCTCGCCTCCGTCGATCCGGGTGATCGAGAACGAGATGCCCGGAGGGATGGATGCGGAGATCGCGATCTCGCTGACCCGGTACGGAGACTTCTTGTCCCGGAGGGACGCGTTGGTCTTCTCCTGGAGCGAGGTCGCCTTGATGATCAGCTCGGCCAGCGTGCCCGGGTCGATCCGTTCGACGACCGTCGCCACGCCCCGGCGAGCCTGACCGACGGCTTCCTTAGCCTGTCGACCCAGCCGTTCATGGATGGCCGGGTCGGAGGCCGTCCGGCTGGCCGTTGTCGCCACCTCGGTCGCTTTGTTGCGCGCGGCCTCGGCGGCGTGCTGGGCGCTATCCGCCGCCGCTTCGGCCGCCTCGCGTGCCCGCTTGATGAAGCTCACGTGCGGAGTCTAGCGAGCGTGGGAGCCACGGACCACTAGGATTCCGACGATGCCGCCACGCCCGACGCTCCCCACCGACGACCTCTACGGTCGGCTCGAGCTTCCGACCGACGCCAGCCCGGAGGCGATCGAGGTTGCCTGGCGAGGCCTGCTCCGCCTCCACCACCCCGACATCGTCGGGGAAGGCGGCCTCGAGCGGGCGAAGCGGATCAACGTCGCCCATGACTGGCTGAGCGACCCTGGCCTGAGGGCACGCTACGACCGGGAACGTGGCCTGGCCTCGAGTGGCACTCGTACCGAGCCTCGACGACGTGGATGGGCCGACGATGGGGAGGCTGCCGACGCGCGACGTCAGCGCCGACCGGTGACCCGCCGTCCGACCGACCCGGCCGAGGCGATCGCGCGGTTCCTGGAGCGAGTGTCGTGGCTCAATCCCGACGAGCTGGACCGAATGGCCGCGGCCGATCCGGCGCCGATCGCCTTCGGCGCCACGATCCGGCGGTTCCTGCCGACCGATCGGCGGGTGGCCCTGGAGCTGGTCGAGGCAGAGATCGAGCGGCGACTCCCGCCCGACGTCCTCGGGCGGTCGAGCACCCGCGACGTGCTCGACGCGTACGCAGCCGAGCTGGTCCTCGGGTCGTTCCTCGACGATCTGCTCAGCGAACCGTTCCGCGCACGGACGCGCGAGCGGCTGACCCGTGGCTGGGACGCCGCCGTCGGGCAGCCCCGTTACGGTCCGAACGGGCCGGCGGTCGAGGCGCTGCTGCGACGGCTCCGCGCGCTCGACGCGCCGGGTGTGGCCAGGCTCTCGACGAGCGGAACCCGCGAGAGGCTGGGCGAGGATCCGTGGCCGCCCGGAGCGTCGGCCGAGGATGACGAGGCGCTCCGCGTCTCATCCCTCCTGGCTTCGCGCGACGCGGCGGCGGCTGTTCCTCGGGTCTTGCTGGACGACCCGGTCATCGCCCGCGCCCGGCGCGCCGCTGCCCGTGTCGCGCACCTGCTCGTGCTGCGCCACGCCTTTGCCCCGGCGACCTTCGCGGTACTCACCGAACCCTGGCGACCGGGTCTCCTGCCCGATGACCGGCCCGCCGCGCGCGTTCGCCGGCCAACCTGATTCGGATCACGAACAACACCCCGTCGCCTGTGCGATGCTCGGGCCCTGATGGACTCACTGCACGTTGCCACCCTCAACATCCGGAACCTGGCCGACCGCTGGGGCGAGCGCCTTGGCCTCCTCCTGGCGGACATGAGCGCCCTCCAGCCGGACCTCCTAGGGCTGCAGGAGGTCGTCTATCCGATGCAGCAGGACCGGCTCATTGGGGCGGCGGGGGAGGGGAGATATGGCGCGTTCCGAGCGTGGGCAGGCCGGCCCGAATACGGCAACAGCCTGCTCGTCCGCGAGCCGCTGGCTGCAACCGAGGTCGACCGGCTCGAGCTCGGCCTCAACCGCTCGGCGCTGCGGGCGAGCGTGGCGCTCCCGGGCGGCAGCCGCGTCATGGTGGTCGTGACCCATCTGCACCACGATGTCGACGGCGCGGCCGAACGTGTCGAGCAGACCGGCCGGCTGCTCGACTGGCTTGTGGCGGCTCCAGCCGCGGCTGCCCAGATCGTCATGGGCGATTTCAATGCCAATCCCGGGGAGCCGGCGGTTGTGCGGATGCGCGCCGGCGGCTACCGGTCCGCCTACGCCGACGCGAACGGCCAGGATCCAGCGGTGACCTGGCCGTCCGGCCTCCAGGCGCCGGCGATCGACACCGACGGCGATCCCGCCTGCCTCGACTACATCTGGATCCGCGGCGCCGTGCGCGTCGTATCTGCCCGGCTGGCGTTCGATCGTCCGGATCCCGATGACACGACGCTGTTCCCGAGCGACCATCTCGGGATCGCCGCGCGGCTGGAGATCGGTTAGATGGTGGCTCCGACACTCCGGCTGGCCCACCGCGGCGACTGGCGAGTCGCGCCGGAGAACACGATCGCCGCGTTCAAGGCGGCCCTCGATCGTCCGGCCTGCGACGGGCTCGAGCTCGACGTTCGTGCCTCGGGCGACGGCGTCCCGATAGTCTGCCATGACGCGACGCTCAAACGCGTCCAACGCCGACCGGAGCGGGTCGACGCGGTCAGCGCCGAGGCCCTCGGGCGCTTTGGCGTGCCGACCCTGGCCGAGGTGCTCGAGTTGGTCGGCCGCCGCCCGTTCCTCGACGTCGAGCTGAAGGTGGACGTCGGGCTTGCCCTGGTCGAGGTGCTGGCTGCAGGCCGAGGGCCCGAGCTGCACAACGCCGTTGTCTCGTCGTTCCAGCTCGTTGCACTCGAGGCGGTCGCCCGCCGGGCTCCGGCCTGGGGGCGCTGGCTCAACGCCGTGGTGCTCGACGTCGCCACCATCGCTGACGCCCTTGCCCTTGGCTGTCGCGGCATCGCGGCCGAGTGGCATTCGATTGACGCCGGTGCCGTGCGTCGGGCGAAGGCTGCCGGGCTCGAGGTGGCCGCTTGGACCGTCCGCCGCCGTGCGACCTTCGACCGACTCGCGGAGCTCGGGGTCGTCGCCGTGTGCGTCGAGGCGGCGGCGCTCGACGGCTGAGTCCGGGGGCCGCGCGGAGGGCTGGCGCAGACCTTTCTTTGACGATCGCCCTTGGGCGATAGCGATCACCCTCCGATCTTGGCTATCACCCAAGGGAGATCGACATAGGACGTCAGCTGGCGCGGAACGAAACCTCGCCCGGCGCGACGCCACGCACGCGCCCTCAGGTTCGCGCCTATTCTGCGAGTCTCGAAGGGCGCGGAGGACCGACCGTGACGGAACAGGCAGATCTCGTCGTCATCGGGGCGGGCACGATCGGTGGTTGGGCGTCGGTTTTCGCCAGGGCGGACGGGGTCGGACGGGTCATCGTCGTCGAGCGCGGCTTCGTCGGCATCGGCGCCTCTTCGCGCGCTGCTGGGATCGTCAGAGCCCAGGGCGGCACGCCGGCCACGGTGGCGCTCGGTCGCTGGACGATCGACTTCTACCACGGTCAGCAGGCCGCCTACGGCACCGACTCGGGCTTTCGTGAGCTCGGCTATCTGATCCTCGCCGTCACCGACGAGGACGAGCGGGCCGGTCGCGAGCGAGTCGCGATGCAGCAGGCGAATGGGCTGGCCGTGACCTGGCTCGACGCATCCGAAGCGGCCAGGATCGCGATCACGCTGTCGGCCGACGGGCACCGCGGGGGCAGCTACATCGCCACCGACGGGGCCATCGATCCGCCCCGCAACGTGCGAGCCTACTCGCTGGCCATGCAGGCCGCGGGGGTGGAGCTCTGGGAGCGGACGGCATTCACGGCCCTCCGCACCGCCCCAACGACGGGCGGCGGCACGAGGGTCCTCGGCGTCGAGACCGAGCGTGGCGTCATCGAGACAGGCCGGGTGCTCATGACCGGCGGCCCCAGCCTACGCGCGGTCGGGCGACTGGCCGGGATGCGCATTCCGGCCGGCGCAGCAAGGCACACGGTCGCGGTCCTCGAGCCGCACCCCGTTTTCGACGCTCCTCGGATGCCGATGGTCTTTGACATCGGCGACGGCCTCTACTGGCGGCTCGAGGAGGGCGGCCTGCTGTTCGGGTGGAGTGACCCCGACGAGGTTCCCGGCGAGGCGCGAGCGATCGACTGGTCGTCCTACGAACGGGCCAGGGAGCGACTCGGCCGGCTGGTGCCCGTCACCCGGAACCTCCGACTACGGAAGATCTGGGCGGCCACCATCGACTACACGCCGGACCACTTGCCGATCCTGGGAGCTGGGCTGACTCCCGGCGGGGACTCGATCGCCGGGCTCACGATCGCATCGGCCGGTGGGCACGGGATGATGTGGGGCCCTGGCGTGGCCCGCGTCGCCACGGACCTCGCGGTCCATGGCGCCACCAGCCTGATCGACGCCACCGAGCTCGGACTCGACCGCTTCGACGCGGACGGCCGGAGCCGGCTGGCGACCGACCCGATGGCGCTGCCGTTCCCGGTCAGCGCGGAGGAGGACGGCGAGGTCTCCTCAGCAGCAACCGGCTCCGCCGCAGCACGATGACGCCGCGAGAACCGGCAACCCGAGCACCGGTGCCGGCAGGCTGACCGGCCGGATCGCGCTCGCGGTCCAGTCGGCGGGCTTGGTCGCGCGAATGATTGCGCCGTGCAGACCGTCTCCGGCTGAATGAGTGGCCGTCACGTCCAGATCCACCAGCCCAACCGCCTCGAGGCCGGCCCGGTACTCGGCGAACGAGAGGGCGCCCGCGATGCAGCCGGCAAAGCTGCCGCGGCTGGCCCGATCCGCCGGACTGAGGGCATCGTCGGCAACGACATCGCTGACCCCCATCCGGCCACCTGGTCGCAGGACTCGGGCAATCTCGGCCAGGACGGTGGCCTTGTCGGTCGAGAGGTTGATGACACAGTTGCTGATGACGACGTCGACCGATGCGTCTGGCAGTGGGATCGCCTCCATCCGGCCCTTGAGGAACTCGACGTTGACCGCGCCGGCCTCGGCCGCGTTGCGACGGGCGAGCTCGAGCATCTCGTCGGTCATGTCCAGCCCGTAGACGAAACCGGTCGGTCCGACCCGGCGGGCGGAAAGGAGGACATCGATCCCGCCACCCGAACCGAGGTCTAGCACGGTCTCGCCTTCCTGCAGTTCAGCGACGGCGGTCGGGTTGCCGCATCCGAGGCTGGCAAGGACGGCGGCACTCGGCAGGGCGGCGCGGTCGAGCTCGTCGTACAGGATCTGCCCAAAGGCCGCCTCACCTGACGGCGAGCAACAGCTCGCGGCGGCCGCGGAGGGCTCGGGTGTCCGGTCGAGGACGGCCCGCGCCGCCTCCGCGTATCGAGCGCGGACCTCATCGACGATGGAGTCGACCGGACTGGAATCGATCGTGGTCATTTAGGGTCCTCCCGATCAGGCTGCGACGCAGCAGCTTGGGTTCAGTGCGGGCGCGCTCTGCGCCGTTCGGATGCCCACGAAGCCGGCGAGCCGGGTCAGCGATTCGCCGAATGGGTTGCGATGAGCCTGGGCGCGGCTCTCGTGCAGCGCGCGCAGATGCTCCAGTTGCCGTGGATCCTGGGCGTGCTCGTCGTAGCGAGGCCCACCCATGATCATCCACGAGATCGTCGAGTCGTTCATTTTCGCTGGTTCTCCATGGCGGTGCTGAGGTATCGATGTGTGTCAATATACTCGGCATATCGACCCTTGTCAATATCGACAATTAACGATATGCTACCCGCATGACCAGAACCCGTTCGACCAATCTCGACCCAGAGGTCCGGCTCCTCGCCGCCCTCGCCGACCCCACTCGACTGGCGATCGTTCGCCAGCTCGCCAACGACGTCGAGACCTGCGCCTGCGACTTCACCAGCTGCTGCGACGTCGGCCAGCCCACCGTGTCGCACCATCTGCGCGTGCTTCGCGAGGCCGGGGTGGTGACCGCCGAGCGGCGCGGCCAGTGGATCTTCTATCGCCTGGACCCATCGACCGCCGAGCGTCTCGGCGCGCTCGCCCGCAGCCTCGTCCCCGGCGGTCTCGTGTCGGTCGGCGAGCTGCTTGCCAGTCGAAGCAGCGCCAACCAGGATTCGTCGCCCGCCAGGGGCGCGGACGCCTGAGAATCAGCGATCGGGCCTGAGCAACAGGTCCGGCGGCACGAGCCAGCGCAATGTTCCGCCGCCAGGCTCGAGCGGACGCGGCACATCGATCCGGGCGAAGGCGCCCTTCCGCATCGTGACTCGTGAGGCACCGCACAGGACGGCGACGAGCTCGGTGAAGTCAGGATCGTGGCCCACGATCACCGGCCGGTCCGGATCGCCCGCGTCGCGCAGGACGCCCTCCAACTCCGCGATTCCGAGGACGCCGGCGAGCCGATCGTCGACACCGACCGGCACGCCCAGGCGGAGACCGACAATCTCCGCCGTCTGTGCTGCCCGGACCTTAGGTGACGTGATGATCGCGTCGGGCTGGAATCCGATCCCGGCCAGGAAGCGACCGAGCCGGTCCGCCTGCCCTTCGCCCTTGTCCGACAGCGGCCGGCGCTCGTCGGGGCCATCCCAGGTCCCGGGATTGCCGGCGTGCGCGTGGCGCAGGAGACACAGTTCGGTCACGTCGCACGGAGCGTAGCCCGGTCAGGCGTCGGCCGTCGCGGAGGCCTCGCGTCGCGCGCGCAGGGCGAGCGGGATGAACTGGTTGATCCGCTCGCCGATCTGGATGAAGACGCGCCGGAAGACGGCGAGCCGTTCGTCCTCGGTTCCGGCGGCCTCGGCCGGGTCCTCGTAGCCCCAGTGGAGCGACTGGTGGATGCCGGGGAAGACCGGGCAGACCTGGCGCGCCTGATCGCAGACGGTCACCACGTAGTCGAAGCGCCTGCCGAGGTACTCCGTGACCGACTTAGAGCGTGCCCACGAGGCATCGATCCCGGCCTGTGCGAGCGTCGCCAGGGTCAGTGGGTTGATCCCGCGTGGCTCGGTGCCGGCACTGTGGACCTCGAAGTCCGGGCCACCCTTGTGGCGA
This sequence comes from uncultured Anaerolineaceae bacterium, assembly GCA_964385975.1. Lineage (GTDB taxonomy): Bacteria > Chloroflexota > Limnocylindria > Limnocylindrales > CSP1-4 > SPCO01. Next base: position 19,413 of record CAYLSK010000003.1, read on the forward strand.
AGCAGCGCCTCGGCCATCACGCTCCGGGCCGAGTTGCCGGTGCATACGAACAGGACCCTGATGGGTGCCTCGCTCATGGGTTGAGGTCCTCCACGTCCCCGGTTACCAGGTAGACGACGTCTTCGGCCACGTTCGTGGCGCGGTCGCCGATCTGTTCCAGACAATGCGAGGCAATGATCACTCATCCCCGGAATGTGGAACGCTCCGGATGACCATGTGTTGGACGGTCGTCAACGGACTGTCCCTCGACAGGGCTGTCCGGCGAGGATTGACCCGGTGGCGTGCCGGGCCCTACCCTCATTCCACGGCGATGGCGTCCGCCGAGTCGCGGGGATCCCATCCGCGCCTGAACCGCCCACCCGGGCTGATGGCTCCTGACTGACCTGATTCAGACAGGGGCGTCCTCGTTGCCCCGGGAGGTGCTCGCGTGGACAACGCCTATCTCATCGCGGCGCTCTGGATGGGCCTGGCCCTGCTCGCCAGCCTTGTCTCCATCCGGATCGGGGTCTCCGTCGCCCTGATCGAGATCGCGCTGGGCATATTCGGCGGGAACTTCCTTGGACTCCATACGACGCCGTGGATCGACTTCCTGGCGGCCTTTGGGGCGGTCCTGCTGACATTTCTCGCCGGCGCCGAGATCGATCCCGAGTCGTTGCGGCGGCATCTGCGGGTCAGCCTGGCCATTGGCGCGATCAGCTTCGCTGGTCCGTTCGTGGCGGCATTCGCCGTCGCCTACCTCGTCCTCGGATGGTCGCTCCAGGCATCCGAGATCGCGGGGCTCGCGCTCTCCACGACCTCGGTGGCGGTGGTCTACGCGGTGATGATCGAGTCAGGTCTGGCGGCGCAGGAGATCGGCAAGCTGATCCTCGCCGCCTGCTTCATCACGGATCTTGGGACCGTGCTCTTCCTGGGCTTGCTGTTTGCCAACGTCAGCCCGCTGCTCATCGTGTTCGCGGCCGCGACGGCCGTTGCGATGGTGCTCGTGCCGCGCCTGGCGAGATGGCTCGTCGTTCGGGTTCCGGGTCGAGTGTCGGAGCCGGAGATCAAGTTCCTGTTCCTGGTCCTGATGGCGCTTGGAGGCCTCGGCCAGATCGCCGGGAGCGAAGCGGTCCTGCCGGCCTATCTGATCGGGCTGGCGGTTGCCGGGTGTTCGTGGCGGACCGCGTTCTCGTCCACCGGATGCGGGCCACGGCTTTCTCGCTCTTGAC
>CAYLSK010000003.1:20630-34760 GCA_964385975.1 uncultured Anaerolineaceae bacterium
CGAGCTGGAGGCGAAGTTCATCCTGTTGGCATTGTTCACGATGGGCGGGCTCGCCGTGTGGGCGGGTAGCGAGGCGGTGCTCCCAGCCTACATCATCGGCATGCTCCTGGCCGGCACGGTCGGGAAGGATCACGCCCTCATCCGTCGCCTGCGCACGCTCACCTTCGGACTCTTGACGCCGTTCTACTTCCTGAAAGCGGGCTCGCTCGTCTCGCTGCCGGCGATCCTGGCTGGGGCCGGGCTGATCGCGTTGTTTCTCGCGGTCAAGGTTGGGGCCAAGGTCATCGGCGTCTGGCCAACGGCTCGAGCCTTCGGGCTCCCGACTCGCGACGCCAACTACACGACGCTGCTGATGTCCACGGGCCTGACCTTCGGGACGATCGCGGCGCTGTACGGCCTGACCAACGGCTACGTCGACCAGCCGACCTACACGATCCTGGTCACGGTGGTGATCCTGAGTGCCGTTGTGCCGACGCTCCTGGCCACCACGTTCTTCGAGCCGCACGCGCCGAGCGGCGAGGCGTCCGAGGACCTTGACGCGGCCGAGGAGATCGACGCGGGGCCGCTGGTGGTCCCGCCGCACGTGGTTGGCGTGGACCAGGGTTAGCGACGGACGGGCGCGACGGCCGCGCAGGGGCGGCCGCGGGCGGCCGCACAGGGCGACTCGGAGGCGATGATCCGCGGCGGGATCAATTTCACCGTATTCGTGCGGGGCGCCCCCCACGGTCTGCCTGAAACGCCGGGTCGCCGAGCGTGGAACCCGCCCACATGATGCGCCGCCGCATCACGTTCCCGTGTCGAGCCAGGGCAGGGGACGCGGGCGGTCGCCTGGGGATGCGGCGGTCGCCGCCGGGCTCAGCACAGCCGCGTGGCCGCTCGCCGCAATGTCACAATCGGTCGACCTTGGATTACCGTTCGCTAACCCTCGAGGATCGCGTGGCGTGGGCGCAGCTGTTGGCCGTCTCGTTCGATCGGACTCCGCAACAGATGGAACAACTCCTCGTCTGGTTCCACCAAGGATTTCCGCTCGTGACCTGGGGCGCGTGGGACGGTGACCGCCTTGTCGCCCAGTACAACGCCCGCCTGCTTCGGCTCCACGTACCAGGAGTTCCGGAACCCGTCCTGGCCGGCATGGGACTGAACATGGCAGTCGACGCCGCGTATCGCGGGCACGGACTCCTCGATTCGGTTGCCAGGCCTGTCCACGAGATGCTGACCGAGCGGGGCTGCATCGCCGGGGTAGGCTTCTCGAGCGCCGGCGGCCTGGCGGTGACCCGGAAGAGCTCGTCGTACGCGTACCAGGTGCTGGGTCCGATGACATCGAGCGTGGCGGTGCTCTCACGCCGGCGCTACCCGGAGCCACTCACGCTCGCCGATGCGTGGCCCTCGGGGCGGCTGGACGTGCCCGTTGCCGTCGATGGCTTCGTCCGCTACACGGCGACGGCGGATTCAATCCGCCACCGCTTCGCCGAGCATCCGTTCCGCCGCTATTCGTTCGCGACGTGGCTCGAGGACGACCGTATCCGTGGTCTCGTCGTCTACCGACCGGCGCGGCTCCGAGGGATCCCGGGCGCTGCCTTGCTGGCGGCCTATGGTGAGGACCTGCCGACGCTGCTCGGGCGCTGGGCGGGGAGTCTTCGCCAGGTCGGTGTGCGCGTCGTCCACGTGGTGACCTCTCCGGCGTCGCCGCTTCGACATGCCATCGGTGCGATCGGCCTAAGGTTCACGGTGCCCTTCAGCCGCGCGCCCTACCATCTCATCGCCCGCGCGCTGCGGGACGACACGCCGCGCGTCCTGTTCGATCTCGACCGCTGGGACTGTGCAGGCGGAGACATCCTGTGACGGAGCCCGGACCGCTCGCGGGCATCCGCGTTCTCGACCTCAGCCGATTCATCGCCGGTCCGTTCTGCGCCCAGATGCTCGGGGACATGGGCGCGGAGGTCGTCAAGCTCGAGCGTCCGGGCGGCGAGGACGCGCGGCGCGACGAGCCGTTCTATCGGGGCGAGAGCCTCTACACGATGGCCTTCAACCGAAACAAGCACGCGATCACGCTCGACACCCGACACCCGGCCGCGCTCGACATCCTCGAGCGGCTCGTCAGAATCTCCGACGTCCTCGTCGAGAACTACCGCCCTGGGACCCTCGCGGAGATGGGCCTGGACGCCGTCCACCTTCGCGAGCTGAACCCACGCCTTGTCGTCACGTCGCTGTCCGGGTTCGGCCAGACCGGACCCCTCGCACAACGAGCGCTCTTCGACGCGATCGCTCAGGCGACGTCCGGCCTCATGAGCATGACTGGCGACCCGGACGGCCCGCCGACCCGGACTGGGACCTACATCGCCGACCACGTTGCGGGGCTCTACGGCACGATCGGCACGTTGCTCGCGCTACAGGCGCGAGAGCGCACCGGCGAGGGCCAGCGCGTCGACGTCGCGTCCCTCGACTCGATCTTCTCGTGCCTGTGGATCTGGCCGTCGGCGTTCGCGATGCTTGGCCTCACGCCACAGCGAACGGGCTCGCGCGACCCGCAGACGACTCCGGCCACGGTCTTCCGGTCGGCCGACGGCTATGTCTACATCCATGCCGGCACGAACTCGCTGTTTCCGAGGTTGTGCACGGCGATCGGTCGCGACGATCTCGCTCGCGATGAGAGCTATCGAGACCTGCCGGGCCGATTGGCGGCGATCGACGACATCGAGGCCGCCATCTCCGCCTGGACCGAATGCCACACTGTGGCCGAGATTTCAGAGGCGTTGACGGCGGCCGGCGTTCCGTTCGGTCACGTCGCCGAGATCGGCGACGTCGTGACGTCTCCGCAGATCAAGGCGCGAGAGATGCTCGTCGAGATCGAGCACCCCCTCCTGGGCCCGCTCGTGGTGCCGGGCCTCCCGATCAAGCTCAGTGCCACCCCAGGCAGCGTGCGGAAGGCACCACCGATGGTCGGCGAGGACAACGACCGGATCTACGGGGAGCTGCTCGGCTTCACTCCGGCCGAGATCGCCGAGCTGCGCGCGAGCGGTGCCGTCTGACGGCCATTCGGGCTCGAGCCACGACGGACCTGCGCAGAAGCGCGGCAACCAGGCGGCCGCGTCAAGGGTCGAGTCGGCGAGGATGCGGCCTGGCCGCTGCGGCCTGGCCGGCAGCCTTCCCCCCTCGGGTATGCCTGGGAGTCTTATCCTGGCCACTTCGCGGGCATGAACGCTCCGGAGGGGCCGGCGCCGCTGGCGTTGTGAGCGTGGATCATGCTCGTCCGGCGGTCGGTGGAGCTGATCCGATGCTCGGTAATGCTGTCGATGCCGCCTCAATACGCCTGTGGCGGATATCGGTGAGGTTACCGGAGGAGGGAGGAGCGATCCCGACGTGCTTGCCGAACATGGCAGACTTGCGGTCTGGCAACAGTCCGTCACGAACGGCCTGCCCACGCTGTTGTACGAGGGAGCGCGCGCCGCGCCCCTGATCAGGAGGCAATCGATGGCCAAGGATCGCGACCGATCCGCGAAGGGGACGACGGCGAAGGACGCTCTGATCGAAGCGATGACCGACCTCGTCGGTGGCACCAAGGGTGCCGTGGGCCCGCTGTCGAAGCGCGCCGGCAAGGAAATTCGCAAGATCGAGAAGCGCCTTGCGGCGGCCCGCGTAACCGAGACCAAGCGGCTGCGACAGGTGGTCGCGGCGCAGGGCACCAAGGGTAAGAAGCAGATCGCAAAGCGCTCGAAGCAGGCGGGCGAGGCAGCCCGGGAAGTTGCCGCCCTGGCGGGCAGGATGGCGAGCCTCGCCGCGTCGGCGGCAGGGACGGCGGCGAGCACGACGGGCGGGGCCGCACGTGCGGTCGGGACAGCTGCCGCCCAGGCGGTCGAAGCCGTTTCCCTGATCAAGGCGTCCCCTCCGGGAGCGCCCGCGTCGAAGCCGGCCAAGCCTTCCACAGCCCGACGGCGTTCGGCTGAGGCCAAGACCGCATCGAAGGCGGCCAAGCCCGGCACGACCCGGCGCTCGGCGGCGGCCAAGGCCAAGCCGGCCGCGGCCACCAAGCCCGCCGCGGCCACCAAGCCCGCTGCGACAGCCAAGCCGGCGACCTCCGCGGCCAAGCCCACCGCAGCCGCCAAGCCCACCGCATCCGCCAAGCCCGCCACGACCCGCAAGCCGACCACGCCGCGCAAGCCAGCCACCCGTCGAACCGCCAAGACCCGCCCTGCAGCTCGGAGGCCCCGTCGCCCAGCGGACAACGGGACCGGCAACGGCTCCAGCTGACGCGATCGCGGATCCTGCCCTGATCCAGACGGCCGCGACCGTCGGGCCGGTCGTCGGCGCATCGGTCGATCTCGGCTCGAATTCGGTCCATCTCCTGGTGGCCGCGATTGCCGGCCACCGGCTCCAGCCACTCGTCGACGAGTCTGCCTTCCTCGGGCTCGGTTCAGCAGTCGCGGAGCGCGGGCACCTGGGAGCGGTGGCACGCGCCGAGCTCGTCCGGACGCTCGTCCGCTATGCCGAGGTCGCTCGAGGTCTCGGCGCGAGGGACGTCACGTTCATTGGCACCGAGCCAATCCGGCGAGCCGCCGATGCCAGCCGGATCGTCCATGAGGTTGGCGACGCATCGGGCGCCCCGCTGCACGTCCTGTCACACGAGGAGGAGGCCTACCTCACGATCATCGGCGTGACCGAGGGCATGCCGGTCACCCACGAAACGCTGGTCGTCGACGTCGGCGGCGGCAGCTCCGAATTCTGTGTCGTTGACCGGACCCGGCCGCCGCGAGCCGCCGGCCTTCAGCTTGGGTCAGCGCGGCTCACCGACCGATTCGTCAGCCACGACCCGCCTACCCCGAAAGAAATGAACGCCATGCGGGCCGCCGCCCTCCAGGCCGTCAGCGCCGCCCCGGATGCCAGCCCGAGCGAGATCGTGGCGGTCGGCGGCACGGCCTCGAACCTGCTCAAGCTGCTCCCCGCGGCCGGTCTTGACCGAACCCTGACCCGGGAACGGATCGCCGAAGCCCTCGCGATCCTCGCCACGGAACCCGCCGCGCTCGCCTCGGAGCTGCATCAGATTCGTCTCATCAGGGCGAGGATCCTGCCGGCCGGTGCCGCGATCGTCGACGCGATCCTGGAGCGCTACGGTGTCGATCTCCTGCGCGTCTCCGAAGCCGGGATCCGCGAGGGAACGATCCTCGCCGTCGACCACGCCGGCCCGGCCTGGCGCGACCGACTGGCGGAGCTCGCCCACGGCTGGCGGTCGTAGCCGACGCCGTTCGACGTCAGAGCCCGGCGACCACCCGACCGAGCGTTCGCCGGAAGCCGATCCCCGCAACGCCCCGCCAGGCCGGGCCGACACCTCTGCGCAGCCTCGCGACGTCGCGCTCGCGGTTGACCAGGTAGCGCCCGATCGCCGCGGTCTCCAGCGCAGACAGGTCGCCGGCGTGCTCGACCAGGAATGTCCGGGCCATCGACGCGGCGACATCGGCATCGTTCATCAGCCCGAGATGATCCTGGAGCGCGGTGACCCTGGCGATGAGCGGCGCAGCATTGTCGCCGAGCGCTTCGCGCACGAACTCGAGCGTGTAGCGCAGCCACTTGCCGGCGATCCGCAGCTCATGGAGGGTCTCGACATCGGCCCAACGCAGGACCGCCTCATAGCCCCGGACATGCTCGTAGGCCGTCCAGATGCGCGACGCGGTGGTGTCGCGGATGCGGTGCGGTTGCACGGGCCCGACCGGCATGACGGCGGCTCCCTCCGTACGGACAAAGTCCCGGTAATCGTCGACCCATCCGCGGTACCCGTCCGAGTCCAGCTCGCGCACGAGGAGCACACGAGCGTCGTCGCGATGCGTCCGCCAGTCGGCCAGGAGCGGCTCCAGGGCGCGCTGCTCGGCGATCGGCAGGTCCGCCCGGTAGTGATCGGCGGCTTCGATCAGGACGTCGAGATCGCGCACCGCCCCGAGCCGGCCGGCGATCTCGCGCAGACCCTTGCGGTAGCGCTTCGTGCGTCCGAGACGAAACGCCGCGCCGAAGACCCGCCAGGCCGCCCGTTGCCGGCGAGTGGCGACACGCATCGCGTGGACATCCTCGAGATCGTGCCCCGCTCGCACGCCCGCCTCGCGGGCGAGCATCCGGGCGAGGTGAAAGCGCATGACTTTGCGTGCCGCCTCGGCCACATGGTCGTCTGACGTGACCCCTGGGGTCTTGCCAACCACGAGGTGGGTATCGGACGACGGGGGCGGCTCGGCCTCCTCGCTGAGCGCGTCGGATGAGGAGGGGACGATCTCGGGATGGTCGCCCGGCGGTGCGATCGCGTCGGCGGCGGGCGCCACGATCAGGTCGGCTTCCAGGTCGAGCGAGCCAGGCGGAGCCTCGAGGACAGCGAGGATCGCTGGGTGACCTCGGCTCCCCTCGGCGTTCCGGATTGCGGCGAGCGCGGCCTCCAGCTTGCTGCCCCGCTCTGGGGCAAGGGCCGGGTCCGCCGCGAACACCTCGGCCAGGCTGGCGAGGCGTTCCTCATCGCCCTTCACCAGCTCGGCTTCGAGCTCGACGAACCGATCGACGACCCGCGAGCGGGCCACGACATCGACCTCATCGAGGCTCAGCTCCACGCGGGTCTCGCCGTCACGCACGACCCGCTTGCGCCGCAACTGACGAATCGTGACGAGCTCGACCAGTGGCGCGTCGCCGGCCAGCTCCAGGACCAGCGAGCGGGCATCGGACGCCGGCCAGTCGAGCGGCCCAGTCGTCCGATCCGCCGGTCCCTCCAGCTCTTCCCGGCGGAGCGCGCCACCCGGGCCATTGGTTCGGGCCAGCGACTTGATCGAGACGATCGTGTCGCGTCCGGACTGACGAAGACGGACCGCAAACCCCGCCCGGGTCAACGCCCCGCTGGCGGTGTCCACGTAGCGGTCCTCGAGCTGGGTCGCCCGGGCGGCCGCGCCGCCATTGAACGGCCCGATCGCGTCAGCCACCAGATAGCGCTCGGCAGCCGCGAGATCCACAACCCGGAACTTCAATTCCACCTCGACCGGCCGGCCCGCGGCTGGACTCATGCGCGCGGATCCAGCGAGCCGGCCCCGGCGCCCGGCCGATGCGGCACCGCCGACTCCTGCGCTCCCCCGAGGGCGTCTTCCTTCAGGGTCTCGAAGGTATCGATCGTGCCGGCGCGGCCCCGGAGCACTTCTGTCCTGACCCAGGTCGCGTCCGGCTGGAGCTGCCAGGAGCGGCGATCGTCGGCCAGCATCAGCTCGATGATCTCGGCCAGCCGTGCCTGGGCCTCGGGATCCTCGACCGGGGCGACGGCCTCGACCCGCCGGTCCAGGTTGCGGTCCATCAGGTCCGCCGAGCCGATGTACCACTCACGATCGCCGCCGTTCTCGAAGCTCCAGATGCGCGAGTGCTCGAGGAACTCACCGATGATCGAGCGAACCCGGATCCGCTCGGAGATGCCAGCCAGTCCGGGCTGGAGCGAGCAGGCGCCGCGAACGATCAGATCGATGTCGACGCCCGCGCTCGAGGCTCGATAGAGCGCCTCGATGACCGCGACGTCCACGATCGCGTTGAGCTTGAGCACGATCCGCGCCGGTTGGCCGGCCGCCGCGTACCCGATCTCGCGTTCCACGAGGTCGAGGAACCGCGAGCGGAGGCTGTGCGGCGCCACCAGCAGCCGACGGAAGATGCGCTGGCGGGAGAGGCCGGTCAGGACGTTGAAGAGGTCGGTCACGTCGGCGCCGATCTCCGGCCGGCAGGTCAGCAGCCCGAGGTCCACGTAGAGCCGTGCGGTCTTGTGGTTGTAGTTGCCGGTCCCGATGTGCACGTAGCGCCGCAGCCCGGAGCCCTCGCGGCGCACCACCAGTGACGTCTTCGAGTGGGTCTTGAGCCCCACCAGGCCGTAGACGACATGGGCGCCCGCGCGTTCCAGCTTGCGCGCCCAGATGATGTTCGCCTCCTCGTCGAAGCGCGCCTTGATCTCGACCAGGACGACGACCTGTTTGCCGCGCTCGGCCGCCCTGATGAGATCGCGCACGATCGGCGAGTCGCCCGATGTCCGGTAGAGCGTCTGCTTGATGGCCAGCACGTCGGGGTCGTCGGCGGCCTGGGCGATGAAGCGCTCGACGGACGTGACGAAGCTCTCGTAGGGATGGTGGACGAGGACGTCGCCGACGCGGATCGCAGCGAACACGTCGGCCGGCTCGTCCTCGTCGGGCGGCATGAGTCGGGGCGGCGTGACCGGCGTCCAGGCGGGCATCCGCAGGTCCGGGAGGTCCAGGTCGGCGATCCCCCACAGGCCGGTCAGGTCGAGCATCCCGCTGATGTCGTAGCAGTCGTCCTCCCCGAGTCCGATCCCACGCAGGAGGATCTGGCGCGTCGCCGGCGGCATCGACCGCTCGACCTCGAGCCGGACGGCCTCTCCGAATCGGCGCCGCCGGAGCTCCTCCTCGATCGCCAGGAGGAGGTCATCGGCTTCGTCCTCCTCGATCGAGAGGTCGGCATTCCGGGTCACCCGGAAGAGGTGCGTCTCGACGATCTCCATGCCCGTGAACAGCATGTCGAGGTTCGCCTCGATCACCTGGTCGAGGAGGACGTACGTCTGCCCCTCGATCTCGATCAGGCGGGGGAGGATCTGCGGTACCTTGACACGGGCGAAGCTACGCTCACCGGTTTCCGGGTCGCGCAGCCCGACGGCGATCGAGAGGCTGAGCGTGCTGATGTACGGGAACGGATGCCCGGGGTCGACCGCGAGCGGCGTCAGGACCGGAAAGATCTCGTCCAGGAAGCGCTCGCGGAGCCGGTCGTGATGGGCGGGCACGGCGCTGTAGTCGACGATCGAGACGCCCGCCTCGGCGAGCTGCGAGCGGAGCTCCGCGAAGATGCGCGAGTGCTCCTCCACGAGCTCCTGGACCCGCGGCCGGATCGCTGCCAGCTGCTCGGTCGCCGATCGTCCGTCGGGCGAGAGGTGGACGGACCGAGCCGCCGCCTGTTCGCGCAGGCCGGCGACCCGAACCTGGAAGAACTCGTCGAGGTTGTTGGCGAAGATGGCGAGGAACTTGACCCGTTCGAGGAGGGGGTTCCGCTCGTCGCGCGCCTCGTGCAGGACGCGCCCGTTGAAGTCGAGCCACGACAGCTCCCGGTTGATGTACGGGAGCGGCTGGCGCGCGCGCGCCGATCGACGGGGCGCCCTGGTGGGGACGCCGGGGCGGACGGCGGTCATCGGGTGGTGTGGCTCCTGGTCGTGTTCCCGAGCGTCGTGCGCGAAACCGGCCGTGTGACGGATCGGGCACGCGATCGTAGCACGCACACGGGCGCGGCCGGGCGGCCCACCCGGGGCTCGGCCGGGCGGCCCACCCGGGGCTGGGCCGGTCGAGGGCCGGTCGGGGCGCCCCGTCGGGGGCTCTGCCCGCCCGGCCGGTGTTTCTTCCCGCCAGGCACGCTCATATCCGCGACATGAGTAAGCCGGGCCGAGCCGGGCCGTAACGACCGAGTCAGGCCGGACGCACGGTTCCGCACCGGCTTCGCAGATGATCGTCCACGCTCGTCTGTGCTCGTCTGCGCGAGCCCGACGTTCCCCCGGTCGACTTGAAGGCACGGCTCGAGCCCGACCAGCGGCCGGGATAGCCATGTCGTGAATGCCCGCCCGCTCAAGGGGCCTCACCCCCATGGCCGTTGTCAACAACGTCCGGGGGGACCACGGCTAGCCGTCCTCGCGGTAGCGGCGCTCGCCGGTGGCCGGATCCAGGTAGACCCGCATGCGGCTCCCGGACGTCGGATCCACGAACACCTCGTCCGTCGAGCGGAACCTGGGCTCGAGGGGTTCCTCGACCGGCTCGCCGCCGGGCCCCGACGGCGTCCTCGACCTCTCGGCTGCCTCGGAGCGATAGCGCATCCGCTCGTAGATCGCGCCGATGACGAGCGGCACCGCGCACAGGATGAGGATGACCCCCGCGACCTGGCCGCCGGAATCGCCGCTGGCGATCGCGAGCAGGCCTCCGCCGGCCAGCACGACGGCGAACAGGAGGAGCAGGAGCCGACTCGCCCCAAGCATCGTCGTCGGCCGCGGTCAGTCGATCGTCGGCGGCACGGCCGTCATGTCGGGCTCCACGATGACCGCGGTCCCGTAGGCCACGATCTCGGACATCGACCCGCCCAGCCCGGAGCTGTCGAAGCGCATCGAGAGGATGGCATTTGCGCCCATCAGCGTCGCGTTCTGGACCATCCGGTCCATCGCCTGGCGCCGGGTGTCCTCGAGCAGCTCGGTGTACTCGCGGATCTCGCCGCCGACGAGCGAGCGAAGGGCCGCCGAGAGGTTGCCTGCGAGGCCTCGGCTGCGCACGACGAGGCCGAAGACGTGTCCCTTCGTCTCGACGACCCGGTGGCCGGAGAGATAGGGCGTCGTGACGACGTTCATCGATCCTCCTTCGAAGGCGCGTGCTCACCGTGGCGGGGCCCTGTCTCCAGCGGCCGGGCGGATGCCCGAACGGCACTGCAGCCCGCACACGGGCATCGATCGCGCAGGAGCTGGAAGGTGTAGTAGCCGGTGTGGTGGCCGTCGCCCCACGTCGGAGCGACGGCATACTGGCCGACGAGCGCGATGTCGACCATCCGGGCCTGGTCGTCGGTGAGGGTCGGCGCCGAGTCGAGCCACCCGGGCAGGCCGGCCTCGCCCCGGCAGTACGCGCACGGGCAGAGCCAGCGCAGCTCAACGAAGTCGTAGAGGGTGGCGTGGCCGTCCCGCCATTCGATCGCGAGGGTGCGTGCCTCCCGATCGGCATGGATCCGGGCGGGGATCGTCCCGGAGGCGACGGCGACCGGCGATGGCTCCACGCCCCGATTGTAGGCGAGCGTGGTGAAGCGGGCCTCCGCTCGTCGCGATCGTCGCGCTGGCTCCGCCGATCCTCGCCCAGGTCGGTCGAGCCGTTCGTCACGTAGAGTGGGTCGCCTGATGAGCACCCTGCTGCTGAACGCCCGACACGTCGCCCGCCGCGAGTACCTTCAGCGCGTTCGCAGCCGGGTCTTCGTGATCTCGACCGCCATCCTCGCCCTCGTGGCGCTCGCGGTCGGCCTGTCGCCGGTCGCGATCCGCGCCCTCGACCGACAGGCGACTGCCGAGCTGGCCGTCCATGTGCGCGCCACCGACCTCGGGATCGACCCCGTGGCGGCCGCCAACGTCGTCCTCAACGCCGGCGCGCTGACGCTCCAGGACGAAGGCAAGCGGGTCTACGCCATCGAGCTGGCGCCCGATCTCGACGCGGCGGTCGCCGCGGTCCGGGACGGGCGGTATGTCGGCGTCCTCGTCATCGACCGGGGACCGAGCGGCAAGCTGTCGTACGAGCTGATCGCGAACGTCTCAGCGGCCGGTCGCCAGGCGACGATCATGAAGCTGGCCGCCGTCTGGGTGTCGATCCAGGACGGATTGGAGCGGGCCGGCCTGAGCACGAGCGGCAGCGGCGGGCCGTACGAGTCGTTCACGGTCACGCCGGCCGGCCCGACCGCCGCCAGCCCGCCCAACGAGCCCCAGGCCGCCGGCCAGTACATCATCGCGACGGCGCTCATCATCCTCATCTTCATCACGGTGATGACGTACGGGATGTGGGTGGCCGTCAGCGTCGTCGAGGAGAAGAACAGCCGGGTCATGGAGCTCATGCTGAGCTCGTCCACGCCCTCGCAGATGCTCGCCGGCAAGGTCGTCGGGGTCGGCGGCGCCGGTCTGACGCAGTACGTCGCGATCCTGGGCGCCGCGGTCGTTGCGATCCTGCTGCAGGCTCCCCTCGAGCGGGTGCTGTTGGGTGCGTCGCAGGCCGGCGACAGCCCGCTCAGCGGGCTCACGATCGGGATCCTGCTCGCCTTCGTCCTGTTCTTCTCGCTCGGCTTCCTCCTGTATGCGCTGCTGTACGCGGCGGCCGGCTCGCTCGTGAGCCGCCAGGAGGACGTCCAGCAGGTCGCGATGCCGATGATCATGCTCGCGCTTGCGGGCTACTTCCTCGCCTCGATCGCCACGACGACGATCGAGGCGAGCTGGGTGGCGCCGCTCTCGTTCGTCCCGTTCTTCTCGCCGTACCTCATGCTCGCGCGCATCGCCTTCGGGACGGTCCAGCCCTGGGAGGTCGCCTTGTCGATCGCGATCCTCCTGGTAACGATCGCTGCCGCGGCCTGGTTCGCGGCCAGGGTCTACCGGGCCGGCGTCCTGATGTACGGGCAGCGACCCAGCCTGCGGTCGTTTGCCCATGCCTTCCGCCTGTCGCGCTGAGGGTCGCTCCGGGCGACGTCGCCCGGTCGTCAGTCCTCGTCGAGCGGCAGGCGGCTGATCAGGGCAAGGACGGGCCCGGTCGGCGTTGCGTCCACCTCCGCGTCCTCGGCTCCGATCCTGGTCGCGTCGGCGGGACCGGACGGCACGAACCGCCACAGACCGCTGTGGACGCCCGGCAGGTACGGGCTTCGTCGGTGCCGCGCCATCACGCCCGCGATCCCCTGGGCGGTGACCGCGGCGTGCAGAGCCCGCCCCTCCGATGCGATTGCAGGCACCGCAACCACCGCGCCTCCGGCCCGCAGCACACGACGGAGCGTCTGGCGCCGGCGCTCCAGGGGTTCGCCGAGGAGCGATCGGCCGTCGAGGTAGAGGAGATCGAACACGAGATAGGCGAGCGGCGGCCCGACGGCCCCGCCCAGCCGGCGGGCCAGTCCGTCGGGATCGGCTCGCCCGGTCCGGTCGACCACGACCAGCTCCCCGTCGAGCACTGCCGAGCGAGCGGCGACGTGCGAGGCGATCGATGCGAGATCCGGGGCGATCGACGCGAGGTTTCGACCGAGATGGTCGAGGAGGCGGATGTCCCGCCCTGGTCCGGGCGGTGCCTCGTCGTCGGGCTCGACGAAGGCGAGGGCTCGCTCGCCGCCCCACGAGGGCTCGAACAGATGGTCGGCCGAATCGAACGGCGCCTCGACCGAGCGCGCGAGCATCGGCCGGATCGAGATCGGCAGTCGCGGCAGGCCGGGTTCGAGACGCAGCGAGAGCTGGTCGGTCATCTGTGGGCTCGATGGTAGCCGCTACACTCGTCCGCGTCGCCACGACCCCGTCGTCGGTGCGCGCCGTGCCACCGCCATGAGTGCGGCCGCTGACCCCTTGACGGCGGACTGCTCCGGGCGTAGGGTTGTTCACAGATGAGCAGCGTAGTGCTCACATGAGCATGACCCTGGATGCCCTCGCCGTTCGCCCCGTCGACCGCGGGCCGGGAGAGGTTCGCCTCATGGTGCGCGCCGCGCAGATGTACTACGGGCTGCACCTGACCCAGGAGCAGATCGGGGAGCGCCTCGGGATCAGCCGGTTCAAGGTCGGACGCCTCCTGGACCGCGCCCTTCGGGAGTCGGCCGTCCGGATCGAGATCGTCCATCCGGCGGCGCGGCTCGTGGAGCTCGAGGACGAGCTCGTGAGGCGGTTCGGGCTGAGCGGGGCGGTCGTCGTCGATGCGGCGACGGCCATCCCCGACCACCAGGCGGATACCGTCGCCCGCGAACGCGTCGCCCGTGCGGCTGCCGAGCTCCTTGCCTCGGTCCGCCCCACGGGAGCGATCGGCGTCTCCTGGGGACGCACCATGCTCGAGCTCGCGGCGCAGCTCCGGCCGGGCTGGACGTCGGCCACGGAGATCGTCCAGCTGAACGGCGCGACGTCTCGATCAACTCAGCCGACGCGCGCCAACGAGATCGCCGAGCGCTTCGGGACGACGACCGGCGCCTCGATCCGTCTGATGGCCGCCCCCGCGATCGTCGGGTCCGCCGAGTTGCGGCGGGCGCTCGAGGACGACCCGTCCGTCGGGGAGACGCTGGCGGCCGCCAGGGCGGCCCGGACCGCCATCTTCGGGCTCGGCGTGCTCTCCCCCGACAGCGTCCATATCGCCTCGGGGAACCTGGGCGACGCCGAGCTCCGATCCCTGGAGGCGGCCGGTGCCGTCGGGGACGTCCTGGGCCGGTTCCTCTCGGGCGATGGCCGGATCGCCCTCCCCGCGCTCGACGAGCGGACGGTGGGACTGCCGCTCAGGGAGCTCGGCCGCAAGGACCTGGCCGTCGGGTTGGCCGCGGGCGCCGGTCGCGCGCCGATCGCCCTGGCCGCCCTGCGTGCCGGCTGCCTCAACGTCCTCGTGACCGACGAGGCGACGGCCGCCCAGGTGCTCG
>CAYLSK010000004.1:0-26348 GCA_964385975.1 uncultured Anaerolineaceae bacterium
GTAGGCCTGCAGGAGCATGTAGCTGAACTCGGTGAACGAGAGGCCGCGGTCCAGCCGGACCTGGACAGAGTCCTTGGCCAGCATGTACGGGATCGTGAAGTGCTTCCCGGTGTCGCGCAGGAAATCGATCAGGCCGAGGCCGCCGAGCCAGTCGAGGTTGTTGACCATGAGCGCGGCCCCGGCACCGGGCGAGAAGTCCAGGAACCGTTCCAGCTGGCCGCGCAAGGCGATCAGGTTGGCCTCCAGCGTCGCGAGGTCCAGCAGATTCCGTTCGGACGAGCGGCCGGACGGATCGCCGATCATGCCGGTCCCGCCGCCGACCACGGCGATCGGGCGCCCCCCGAACCGCTGGAGTCGGAGCAACCCGAAGATCGGCACCAGGTGGCCGACATGGAGCGAATCAGCCGATGGATCGAAGCCGATGTAGGCCGAGATCGATCGTCCAGTGGCGAGGCGAGCCGGAAGCCCGGGCGTCGTCCCGTGCAGGATCCCACGCCACTCGAGCTCGGCCAGGAACGCACCCGGCCCGGCGTTGGTGCGACTCGTCACCGGCTCGTCACAGGCGCACGAACCAAGTCGTCTCGACCCTCCGGGAGGCGGCCATCCAGTCAGTCACGCCCCCTATGCTATCGTGCGGCCAGAGATGCAGACCAGCCTCGCGCGGCGCCAGCGCCATCGACGCGCTCTCGGCCAGAGACCGAGCGGACGCCGCGGATCGACGATCGTCACGGTCGTTGCCGCCATCGTCGTCGCCCTCTTCGTCGGGTCACTCGTCGCCGCGGGCGCGGGATTCGTGTTCGTCGTCGGTGCGTACAACCACTACGCGGCCGGTCTCCCCGACCCCGCCAAGGCCCTCCAGAACATCGAATTCACACAGCAGACGGTGATCTACGACCGGACCGGCAAGGTCGAGCTGGCGCGCCTCGGCGATCTGAAGCGCGAGATCGTCACCTACCCCGACCTGACGCCCGAGATCATCGACGCCACGACCGCGATCGAGGACAAGGACTTCTGGGTCAACGCCGGATTCGACCCGGCCGGGATCATCGCGGCGGGCCTGGACACGGTCAGCGGCCGACCGCGAGGCGCCTCGACGATCACCCAGCAACTGGTCCGGGCGCGCCTGCTGCCCGCTGAGGCATTCGAGGGTTCCACCTACGAGCGCAAGTTCCGCGAGATCATCCAGTCCATCCGGCTGACCCAGGAGTTCCCGGGCGTCGAGGGCAAGCAGCAGATCATCACCGCCTACCTCAACCAGAACTTCTACGGCAACCAGAGCTACGGGGTAAAGGCCGCGGCCAAGAGCTACTTCGGCAAGTCGCTGGCCGATCTGACCCTTGCCCAGGACGCCATCCTCGCGGCCATCCCCCAATCGCCCACCAAGTACGACCTGGTCAGGAACGCCCAGTCGATCTGCCTGGAGAACCTCCCCGAGGGCACCGAGTGCACGAAGTTCAGGCTCGTGGTGCCACCCGATTCAGAGATCGTCCAGCGCCGCAACCACGTCCTGGACCTGATGAAGACGCGCAGCGTGCTGAGTGGCGACAACCACTCGTTCGCCGAGTACGACGCGGCCAAGAAGGAGCCGGTGGAGCTCGTCCAGCAGGTCTCGGCCACCTGGAAGGCTCCACACTTCGTCTGGCAGGTTCGCCGCCAGCTCGGCGGGATCTTCTGCCCAGGGACACCGGACGAGTGCCCGCAGGTCGATGCCGCCGGCTACAAGGTCATCACCACCCTCGACTGGACCATGCAGAAGGTTGCCGAGAAATGGGTCTACGTCGCGGCGCGGGCGCCTAATGCCAAAGACCCGACCGCGGTCCTGACGGCTCGCAAGATCCCCAAGACGGCCCAGCGCTGGATCCTCGGCCTCCGCGGCCACAACATCAACAACGCCGCGGCAGCCGTGATCGACTACCGGACCGGCGAGGTCCTGGCCTACGTCGGCAGCGCCAGCTACACCTCCAAGGGCAACGCCACCTTCCAGCCGCAGTTCGACGTCCTGTCCGACGGCTGGCGCCAACCAGGGTCGGCAATCAAGGCGATCGACTACTCGATCGGGATCGAGGACAAGACGCTGACGGCGTCCACGATGCTGATGGACGTCGTGACGGACTTCGGGCAGGTCTCCGCGACGACCAATGCCTACACGCCGACCCAGGCCGACAAGCTGGAGCGTGGGCCGGTCCGCCTTCGCTCCGCCCTCCAGTTCTCACTCAACATCCCCGCGATCAAGGCCGGGATCATCACCGGCCTGGACCGGCTCTTCAGCCGGACCCAGGATTTCGGGCTGACCTACCCCAAGACCGCCGTCCCGGTCGTCTCGATGGGGATCGGCACCCTGGAGGTCCATCCGATCGATCTGCTCGGCGCGTACGGCACGATCGCCGACGGCGGTGTCCACGTCCCGCGGCGGGTCATCAGCTCGATCGTCGACGCCAACGGCCAGACGGCCTGGCCGGTGACGGACCTGCCGCAGAGGGGCTCCCGCGTCGTCAGCACCGGGGCCGCCGCCATCATCACGGACATCCTCGCCGGCAACACCGACACGGCGGTCAACCCGTACTGGGGCAAGTGGGCGATCTACGATGGCAAGACCCGCCGGCCGGCCGCCTACAAGACGGGCACGACAAGCGACAACCGCGACGTGGCGGCCTATGGCTTCCTGGCCGCGCCGGCCGACGAGTCCGCCCCCGCCTTGGCCGTCGGTGTCTGGATGGGCAACAGCGACAACACGCCGAACGACGGCAAGCTGTCGCTCGACACCTCGGCACCGCTCTGGTCGGCGATCCTGGCCGAGATCAGCCACGGCCTGCCCATCGCCGACTTCCACGCACCGAGCGATCTCGAGACGGCGACCGTCGACGCGTTCACCGGCCTGCAGCCGGGCCCGTTCACCACTGAGACCGTCGATGAGCTGTTCCTGCCCGGCACGGTGCCGACGCAGAAGGAGACGATCCGGGTCACCCGCCAGATCGACGCCGCCTCGGGGTTGCTCTGGCAAGAGGGCTGCGCGGGCCCCGTGGTCAGCCAGGGATTCTTCGACTTGTCCGAGGTCGACGCCAGCTTCCCCAACTGGCAACTGGCCGATGTCGAGTGGGGGGCACGCGCCGCCATCGGCCCGGGCGAGAAGGGCGGGCCCGAGGGGACCCGGACGTCGTACTTCTACAACAACTCCTTCGCCCCATTCGGGCACACCTGGGGCGCGCCCTTCGCCCCGACCGAGCTCTGTCCGGTGGTCCTGCCGCCCACCCCGCCGCCGTGCGATCCGTTCCTCAGCCCCTGCCCGCCGCCGTGCGATCCGCTGATCGAGCCCTGCCCGTCACCGTCGAGCGAGGCGCTCGGGTTAGTGCCGAACCTCCAGTGCATGACGCTCGAGACCGCGGCCGACTCGCTGACGGCGGCGGGATTCGCCGTGGGCGAGGTGAAGCCGAACGACCCGGGAGCCGAGTTCGTGGTCGCCGATTCCAGACCGAACGCGGGCACGCCCTACCCATCCGGCAGCAGCGTCGACTTGACCCTTCGCGCCCGCTCGAAGATTCCCGCCTGCCGGTAGCGCCCTACAGCTCGACGATCGTGGCTCCATCGCCGCCCTCGCCGCGCTGGCCTGGCCGGAGGGAGCGGACCAGCGGATTGTTGGCCGCATCCGCCCGGACCGCATCGCGCAGCGCCCCGGTCCCCAGGCCGTGGATGATCATCACCTTGTTGAGGCCGGCCAGGCCGGCATCGTCGAGGTAGCGGCTGAGCGCTTCGAGCGCCTCGTCGACCCGGGCGCCGCGCAGGTCGAGGGACGACGCCACCGAATTCGCTCGTTCGAGCCGGAGCGCCACCGCGTTCGAGGTCGGGGCGGAGGCAACCGTCCCACCTCCGCTCCGTGAGGCGTCAGCGCCGACCGCGGGCACCAGATCGTCGACGTCGACCGTGACCCGCATGCCGCCGGCTTCCAACGTCGCTCGCTTGCCGCCACGCTCGAGCGCGGCGATCCGGCCCTCCCAGCCGCCCGAGCGGCTACGGGCCCGTTCGCCCAGGCGCCAGGTTCGCTCCGCTCTCGGCTCCGGTGGCGGCGCGGCTTCGCCGGCCGGGAGGCGATCCACGCCGGCCTCCGCCCTCACCAGCGCCTCGTCGATGGAGACGGCCGTCAGCGTCTCGCGCTCCAGCGCGCGCCGGGTGGAGTCGACCTCGGCCCGCAGGTCCTCGACGATTCGCTCGGCCTCGGCCCGGGCCGAGCTGACCGTCTCGACCCGCTCGCGACGGGCCCGGCGGCGCTCCTCGTCGGCGACCCGCAGCGCCTCTGCGGCGCGGAGCTCGGCCGCGCGGGCTCGATCGAGCGAATCGCTTGTCTCGGTCTCGGTCGTGCGAATCGCGGCCAGGGTCGCCTCGAACGACCGCTGCGACTCGGTCAGGCGCGAGCGCGCGTCGGCCACGATCTCCTCGGTCAGGCCGAGCCGTTCGGCGATCGCAAAGGCCTGGCTGCCGCCGGGCAGCCCGATCGTCAGCCGGTAGGTCGGCGAGAGCGTCTCCAGGTCGAACTCAACGGCGGCGTTGCGGACACCGGCTGTCGTGTGCGCGTAGGCCTTCAGCTCGGCGTAGTGAGTGGTTGCGGCGATCAATGCGCCGGCCCGGATGAAGTGGTCGAGGAGGGCCTGGGCGAGCGCGGAGCCCTCGGTCGGATCCGTGCCAGCGCCAAGCTCATCGAGCAGGACGAGCGTCCCAGGCCCTGCGGAGGCGACGATCCGGATGATCGAGCGCAGGTGCCCGGAGAACGTCGAGAGCGACTGGGCGATCGATTGCTCGTCGCCGATGTCGGCGAAGACGTCGCGCCAGATCGGCAACCGGCTGCCTGGCGCGAGCGGCACGTGCAGGCCGGCTTGATGCATCAGGCTGAGGAGGCCGAGCGTGCGCAGCGTGACGGTCTTGCCGCCGGTGTTCGGGCCGGTCACGACGAGCGCGGTGTAGCCGCCGCCCAGGCGGATGTCGATCGGCACGACCCGCCCGGTCAGCCCAGGGTGGCGGGCGGACAGGAGGGTGACCTCGAAGCGGTCGACGGTCTCGGCCCGAACCGCGCTCATCTCGGCCGCCAGCGACGCCTTGGCGGCCCACAGATCGAAACGCGCCAGCGCAGCCAGGGTCTCGCGCAGGTCGGCGGCATTCGCCGCGACGAAGGCCGAGAGCTCGTCGAGGATCCGGGCGATCTCCTCCGCCTCGGCGACCTGCGCCTCGCGCCAGGCGTTGCCGAGCTCCACCGCCACGAGCGGCTCGATGAAGAGGGTCTGACCGCTGCCCGAGGCGTCGTGGACGATCCCCTTGACCCGGGCTCGGGCCTCGGCCTTGACCGGGACCACGTAGCGCCCGTTGCGCAGGGTGACGATCGGCTCCTGGAGCGCATTGCCGAGCTCGGCGCCGACCAGCGAGTCCAGCCGGCGGCGGAGCCGGTCGTAGGCAACCCGGACGGCGGCTCGACGGCCGCCGAGCCGCGGCGAGGCCGTGTCCAGCAGCTCGCCGACCGGATCGAAGCTGCGCGCAAGGGTCGAGCGCAACGCCGGCAGCGCGTGCAGGTCGTGCCCCAGCCCCCGCAGGAGCGGCCGCCGCTCGTCGGCGAGCATGGTGGCCAGGCGGGACGTCGCATCGAGCGTGTCAGCGAGCTCGACAAACTGGGACGGTTCCAGCCGGCCGCCACGGGCGGCCCGCTCGATTGCGGGGCCGATGTCGCAAGCCGCCCCGATGCCGACGCCCGGACGCTCCTCGACCAGACCGCGGGCCTGGTCCGTCTCGTCGAGGCCGCGCGCCACGATCACGGGGTCCGACGACGGCTCGAGCGCTTCGGCCAGTTGACGTGACGGCCCGAACGAGGCGAGTGCCGCCAACCGGGCGCGAACGTCGGGGAACTCGAGGAGCGAGATCGAGCGCTGGTCCATGAGGATCGTCGCTCAGCGCATCCCGGCCGGCCCCGAAACCGACGGGTGGCCGACCAGGCTGAGGCGCCATGGAAGCGCCGTCCAGGGAAGACCCGCTCGCTCGATCCCGATCCTCGGTGTGGCCAGGATCGCGGCGGCCGGTGCGTCGGCTGGCGGCGGCTCCAGGCGCAGCGACGATGACTCGTCGCACAGATCAGTGCCGGTCCAGCCGGTGTCGAGGCCGAAGGCCGCCGCGACCAGCCCGGGTCCGCTCGCGAGACGATGGGCGGGCAACCGTCCGATCCGCTCGGCCGCGGCGGCGTTCCGCTCAGGGGCTCGAGCCCGATGGCACGAGCGGGCCTGCTCGATCCGGTCGAGCCGCATCCGCTCCACGCCCATGAGCGGTTCCACGGCGCGGATGAGCAGGGCGGCCGGCGATCCCCCGGGTTCGGTCACCACGTTCAGGCAGTCGTACATCCCATAGACAAGGTACACGTAGGCGCGTCCGGGCGGCCCGAACATGACCCGGTTGCGCGCCGTCTCGCCGAACCGCGCGTGGGAGGCCTGGTCGTCGCGGCCGATGTAGGCCTCGACCTCGACGATCCGACCGGCTCGCCGGCCGGTTTCGTCGTCTCGCACCAGCTGGGCGCCGAGCAGCGAACGACCCGCCTCAAGCGTGGGGCCCGCCAGCGTCGCCCGATCGAGGAGGCTCAGCCGGCCCGTGGGTAGAGCGACTGGAGGCTGTTGGGGACGAGGAACCCGATCAGGAAGAAGCTGTCGGGGATGAGCGTGGCCCGGAAGAACGCCGCGGTCCTCGTCCCGTCGAGGCCGCCCCAGAAATCGCGCAGGAAGGGCAGTTCCTGCGGGTCCGGGGCAAATCCCGGAAGACGGAAGAACGAGTCGAGAATGATCAGCACGGCCCCGAAGATGACCGCCGCCTGGACCAGGCCGAGGACCCCGCCCAGGATCTCGTCGGCGAAGCGCGCCTTTTTGAACAGCTGCTGCGGCTTGTAGTAGCCCTGCACGACGAGCGCGAAGGCGATCGCGGCGGCCGAGAAGATCGTCGCGAAGCCGATCATGTAGCTGTACTGCCGCGGGAACTGGGTCCAGTTGTCGCCAAGGAAAAGGCCGAGGGCGTCGGCCAGGTTGGCGGCGAACAGGAAGGAGAAGAGGATCGAACCGAGCCCGAGCAAGCGACGGATGGTGCCCTGGGCGAAGCCGAGCACGAAGAACCCGATGAAGTAGACGACGATGAGCAGGTCGACCGTCCCGATCCCGCCCAGGAACTCCCCGAAGTTCACGCACCTGCCTCCGTGGTCAAGGCTCTCGGCCGGCGCCGAAGCCGCGCAAGGGTAGCAGCGGCCATCGCGTCGCGGCAAGGGCCGCCGACGGTGCACGGCGCCCGCGCACGACGGTCAGGCGCGCAGCCGACCGTCGACGTCCCGGGCGAGGCCGGCGGCCACCCCCGCCATCGCGTCGTCGACTTCAGATTCGGTGAGGGTGCGATCGTCGGAGGCGAAGGTCAACCGCCAGGCGAGGCTCTTCTCGGCCTGGGCCAGCGGTCGGCCACGGTAGATGTCAAACAGCTCCAGCGAGCGGAGGAGCGCGCCGGCGCGACCTCGGATCGAGGCCGCGATGGCAGCAGCCGGGCGACCCTCGACGACGACCACGGAAAGATCGCGCTGGACCGCCGGGAAGCGCGACGGCGTCGCGCCGTGCGCGTCGGTCAGACGTCCGGCGGCGAGGCCGGCGATCGCGAGCTCGGCGACGACCAGCCGGTCGGCGCGCAAGTCCAGAGCGGCGACCGTTGCAGGGTGGAGCTCTCCGAGCCGTCCAGAGAGGCCCGATCCTGCCCTCACCCGCGCGCTCCGCCCCGGATGGAGGTTGGGATCATTGGTCAGGGGCTCGTAAACGGGCCCAGACAGGCCGAGCTGGCGGCAGAGCAGTTCCACCAGCCCCTTGGCGTCATCGAGGTCGTAGGGGCGAGCCTGACGGTTCCAGGAGGGCGGCTCCGCCGAGCCGGTCAGGGCGAGTGCCAGGCGCCACCATTCGCGCGCAGGCTGGCCTGTCCCTTCGCCGGTCCCGTAGCCCTTGCCGACCTCGAAGATGGCGACGTCGTCGCGGCCGTGCCGGACGTTGGTCGACACGACCTCGAGAAGGCTCCCGATGAGGCTCTGCCGAAGCACAGAGTGCTGGCTGGAGAGCGGGTTCGTCACGCGGACCGGACCGCCGCCAGCGCGTTGCTCGGGCTCGTCCGTCAAGAGGTCGTCGACCGGCGGCCCGAACTGTTCCACGCTGCGCGGGGCGACGAGCGCGAGAGTCACGACCTCGCTGACGCCGGCGCCCGCCAGGGCCTCCCGGACCGCATCGCGGACCTCCAGCGGGGAGTGGCGATAGCCGGGCATCGGCGTGTGCGGCAGGATCGCCGGCACCGTCTCGTAGCCACGGACGCGGATGATCTCCTCGGCCACGTCTGCCTCGACCGCCAGGTCACGGCGCCAGGAGGGCACGGCTGCGAACCACGTCTCGCCAATCGCGCCGTCCAGCAGCAGCGGCTTCGATCCGGCGGCGATCGTGATCGGCGTCCCGATCGGCGCAGGCTCGCTGGCGATCCCGACCCGGGCGAGCAGCTCGCCTTGTTCGTGCGCCGGGAGCGACGTCCCGAGCAGCCGATTGACTCGTGCCGGCCGGAAGGCCACCCGGGCGGTCCGCGGCTCGGCCGGGTTCGAGTCCACGGCGCCGGGCGCGATCGAGCCCCCCGCCCACTCCGCCACGAGGAGCGCGGTCCGATCCGCGCCCACCCGGGCGAGGCGAAACTCCTGGCCCTTCTCGAAGCGCAGGCTGGCATCCGAGCGCAAGCCGTAGCGGAACGCCGTCCGGCGGATGCTGACCGGGTCGAAGATCGCCGATTCGACGGCGACCTCCGTGGTCCCCTCCCCCACCTCGGAGTCGGCGCCACCCATGACCCCGGCGATCCCAATCGGGCCGCGCGGGTCGGCGATGACCAGGGTCTCGGGATCGAGCATGCGCTCGACATGGTCCAGCGTCTCGATCCGCTCGCCCAGCGTCGCTCGGCGGACGATGATTCGACCGTCGTGGACGGCCGCTCCATCGAAGACGTGGATCGGCTTGCCGAGCTCGATCATCACGTAGTTGGAAGCATCGACCACGTTGCTGATCGGGCGCTGGCCGGCCGCCATCAGCCGCATCTGGGCCCAATTCGGCGATGGTCCGATCCGAACGCCACTGACCCAGCGCCCGACGAACCGCGGGCAAAGGACAGGATCGGCGACCTCGACCTGGAGGCGCTCGGCGGTTGGTCGGCCGGACTCCACCAGCTCGGTCGACGGCGAACGGAGCGGGCCGCCGGTGACGGCGGCGACCTCGCGGGCCAACCCCAGAATGGAGAGCGCGTCGCCGCGATTGGGCTTGACGTCGACGTCGAGCACCGTGTCGCCGTAGAGCTCGGTCATCGGGCGTCCGAGCGGCGCATCGGCAGGCAGGATCAGGATCCCCTCGGCATCGCTGGTCATGCCCAGCTCATCGCCCGAGCAGAGCATCCCGTTGCTGACGACGCCCATCTTCTCGGTCCGTTCGATCCGCCGGTTGCCGGGGAGAACGGCCCCCGGCAAGGCGACCGGAACACGCTGACCGGGCGCGATGTTGGTGGCCCCGCACACGATCTCGAGTGGCTCGCCGGAACCGGTGGTCACCGTCGTGAGCCAGAGCCGGTCGGCGCGCGGGTGTCGCTCAACCGAGAGGAGCTCACCGACGACCACGTTGCGCCAGTCAGCGCCCCACGATTCGATCCCCTTGACCTCCATCCCGAGCAGGGTCAGCCGGTCGGCGAGCGCCTCCGGGGTGAGCTCCACGTCCACGAGCTCGCGCAGCCAGGCGAGCGGCACCCTCATCGGAACTGCTCGAGGAAGCGCAGGTCGTTCTCCAGGTAGAGGCGCAGGTCCCCAACGCCGTGGCGGAGGTTCGCAATCCGCTCGACCCCAAATCCGGCCGCGAAACCCTGGTATCGCTCGGGATCCAGGCCGCCATGCTGGAGCACGACCGGATGGACCATCCCGGCGCCCAGGATCGTCATCCAGCCGGTTCGCGAGCAGGCCGGGCAGCCGATCCCATCGCAGACCACGCACTCGACGTCAAAGGCGACTGACGGCTCGGTGAACGGGTAGTAGCCGGGCCGGAAGCGGGTCTTGCGCTGATGGCCGTACAGGGCGCGGGCGAACTCGTCGAGGAGACCCCTGAGATCCCCCATCGTCGTCTCCTCGTCGACCATCAGGACCTCGACCTGGAAGAACTCCGAGGCATGGCTCGCGTCGATCGACTCGTAGCGATAGCAGCGGCCGGGCAAGAGGGCGCGGATCGGCGGGATCACCTCGCGCATGACCTGGATCTGTCCCGGTGAGGTGTGGGTCCGCAGGAGATGGCCCTCGATGTCCACGTAGAGCGTGTCCCACAGGTCTCTGGACGGATGGTCCGGCGGAATGTTGAGCATCTGGAAGTTGTGGACGTCATCCTCGATCTCGGAGCCCTCGTAGATCACGAACCCGAACTGCCCGAAGATCCCGGCGATCTCACCGATCGTCGTGTTGATCGGGTGGAGCGTGCCGCGCCGGATCGGCCGTCCCGGCGTGGTGACGTCGACCGCCTCGGCGACCAGGCGCTGCCCGAGGGCCGCCTCACCCAGGACCCCTCCGCGTCCGATGAGCGCAGCCTGGATCGCCTCGCGGACCGTGTTGGCGATCGAGCCGACGAGGGGTCGGTCCTCCGGCGGCAGCCCGCCGATGCCGCGCAGCACGCCGGTCAGGCTGCCCTTCTTGCCGAGCACGTCGAGATCGATCGCCTCGAGCGTGGCCACGTCGCCACTGGCGGCAATGGCCGCCAGCGCCTGGTCTCGCAGTGTTTCGAGCTCGAGAGTCAGGTCCGAGAGATCCACATGGTCCCTTCGTGCGTCGCGCTGCCAGGAATCACGAGCCCTCGATCGTCAGCGCGACGTCGAGGGCTCCGCTCGGGCCGTGGTCGGCGTGGGCCGGCCGTCGTCAGGCGCTCTTGGCGAGCTCGGCGATCTTCCCGAAGACCGCGGCGTCCCGGATCGCGAGATCGGCCAGGATCTTGCGGTCGATCTCGACCTCTGCCTTCTTCAGGCCGTTGATGAATTGGCCGTAGGTCAGCCCGTTCTGTCGAGCCGCCGCGTTGATCCGAACGATCCACAGCTCGCGCATCTGGCGCTTTCGCTGCTTGCGGTCGCGCGTCGCGTAGGCGAGGGCGTGGAGCAGCGCCTCGCGTGCCGGCTTGATCAGCCGCGACTTCGCGCCCTTCCGCCCCTCGGCGTCCTGGAGGAGGCGCTTGTGGCGCTTGTGGGCGGTGACGCCTCGCTTGACTCTTGCCATCTGCTGAACCTGCTCCTAGAGGTACGGCAGCAGGCGACGGACCTGCTTCGTGTGCTCGGGCCCGATCAGTGACTTGCCGGCGTAGCGGCGGGTCCGACGGGACGACTTGATCTCGAGATGGTGGCCACTCCAGGCATTGACGCGGATGAACTTGCCGCTGCCGGTCACGCCAAGCCGTTTCTGCGCCGCTTTGTGACTCTTCATCTTGGGCACTCTGGCCTCACTCTCCAGTCGTCACCGGCTCCGGCGCCGGTTTGGCTTCGGTAGTCTTCTTCGGCTCGGCCGCCGGTTTGGTTTCCGCTGTCTTCTTCCGTTCTGGCGCCGCGGCCGCCGTCGGCGCGGTCGCCTCGATGCGTGTCGCCGGGACCGACGCTGCGTCGGCCCCGTTCGCTCCGTCGACGGGCTTCGGGCTAGGCGCGTCGTGGCCCTTGGGCCTGTGGGTCGATGCCATCGTGATGTGCATCGACTTGCCCTCGAGCAGCGGCGTCCGTTCCGCAACTCCGTGCTCCTTCACTCGATCGGCAAACCTCGCAATGAGGGCCCGGCCGAGCTCCGGGTGGGTCAGTTCCCGTCCACGGAAGCGGACGGTCACCTTGATCCGATCACCGTCCTCGAGGAACTCGATCGCCCGATTCACCTTTGTATCGAAGTCGCCCCCGCCGATCTTCGGCGATAGGCGGACTTCCTTGAAGGTCACCGAGCGCTGCTTGCGCTTGGCTTCCTTCTCGCGCTTGGTCAGCTCGTACTTGTACTGTCCGAAATCGAGGAACTTGACGACTGGCGGCGACGCCATCGGGGCGACCTCGACGAGGTCCAATCCTCGTTCCTGCGCCATCTCGAGCGCCCGCGGCGTGGGCATGACACCCAACTGGGCACCCTCTTCATCGACCACCCGGACCTGAGGGATCCGGATCATCTGGTTCACGCGCAGGTCTCGACTGATGGTCTATCCCCTTCGTGCTGGCGATTCCGAACGACCGGCGCGGGTACACGACGACCCGGACGGCCGAAGCGGGAGGATAGCATAGGCCGTTCCAGGCCGACAATCAGTCGACCCGCTTCTCCCGCGATTCGGTCGCCAGGCGGTCGGCGAAGGCGTTCCACGGCTCGGCCGGCTGCTGCTCGCCGGCGCGGGTCCGCGGCGAGGCCGTTCGCGCCTCGATCTCGCGGTCGCCGAGCACGACCATGTACGGCACCTTCTGACCCTGGGCCAGCCGGATCTTGTTCTGCATCCGATTGTCCGAGCCGTCCACCTCGACCCGCAGGCCGCGCCCACGCAGCAGCTCGGCCAGCTCCTCGGCTGCCGGCAGGTGACGATCGGCGATCGGGATGACCACGGCCTGGACGGGTGCCAGCCAGAGCGGGAAGGCGCCGCCGAAATGCTCGATGATCACCCCGATGAAGCGCTCGAGCGAGCCGTAGATGGCTCGGTGGATGGCGACCGGGCGCTGCTGCAGTCCGTCCTCGTCGATGTAATGCAGGTCGAAGCGCTCGGGCAGCATGACGAGATCGATCTGGATGGTGGCGGTCTGCCATTCGCGACCGAGGGCGTCTTCCACCTGGATGTCGATCTTGGGGGCATAGAACGCGCCGTCCTTCTCCTTGATCCGGTACTGGACCGCGGAGCTGTCGAGGGCGGCACGTATCAGCCCCTCGGCCTTGTCCCACAACGCGATGTCGCCGAGCGCCTTGTCCGGTCGCGTGCCGAACGTGAAGCTGGGCGTGAGGCCCACCCATGAATAAGCCTCGCGAACCTCGCCGAGGAGCGCCTCGATCTCCGATCCGATCTGATCGGGGCGCACGAAGATGTGGGCATCGTCCGTGACGAAGTGGCGGAGGCGAGTCAGCCCCGACAGCGTCCCCGACAGCTCGTTTCGGTGGAGCTTGCCGTACTCCGAGAGCCGCAGGGGCAGCTCCCGGTAGGAGCGGACCCTGCTCCGATAGATGTAGGTCGACTCGGGGCAGTTCATCGGCTTGAGGCTGAACGTCTCGTCCTCGGCCTCGATCAGGAACATGTGCTCGCGGTAGAGGTCCCAGTGGCCGGATTGCTCCCAGAGCTTCCGGTGGACCAGCGGCGGGGTGTAGATCTCCTGGTAGCCGCGGCGCGCCTGCAGCTCGCGCATCGCGTTCTCCAGGGTCCGGTACAGGGTCCAGCCCTTGGGATGCCAGAAGGCGGCGCCTGGCGAGATGTCGTGGAAGCTGAACAGATCCAGCTGGACCCCGAGCCGGCGGTGGTCCCGCAGCTTGGCCTGCTCTCGGCGCCAGGTGAATTGATCCAGCTCCTCCTGGGTGGGCCAGACGGTGCCATAGATGCGCTGGAGCATCGGCCCCTTCGAATCGCCGCGCCAGTAGGCGCCGGCAACCGCGAGCAGCTTGAACGGACCGATCTTGCCGGTGGACGCGACGTGCGGCCCCTTGCACAGATCGACGAACGGCCCGTGCTCGTAGACCGAGGTTGACGGCATCGGTGAGCCGTCGCGCTCGGATTTCGCGGACAGATCGTCGAGGATCTCGACCTTGAACGGCTGGTCGCGCTCGAGGAAGAAGGCCCGTCCGTCTGCTGGCGGCAACTCACGTCGGACGAAGGCGTGATCGGCGGCCACGCTCCTGGCCATCCGTGCCTCGATGGCGGCGAGGTCGTCCGGGGTCAGGGGTCGCGGCAGGGCGAAGTCGTAGTAGAAGCCATCGGCGATCGCCGGCCCGATTCCGAGCTTCGTGCCGGGAAACATGTCGAGAACCGCCTCAGCCATGACGTGGGCCGTCGAGTGGCGCATGGCGTCGAGGTCGCTGTGGGCCCCCGCGTCCAGCAGCTCATCAGCCGACCCTCGCTCGGGCGCATCGAGGCCGATCTCGGCTGCGTCGTCGATCCGTTCGTCCGTCATCGTGCGCCTCTCCTGAGAATCGAAACACCCCTCATCCATCGACAGGACGAGAGGCGATTCTCCCGCGGTCCCACCCGCCTTCGCCACCAGCCGGTGACGCACTCTGGTCGCGCTAACGGGCGACGCCCGGGCCGGTTCGCCGGCCGCTCACAGGTGGTGCCCGTCCGGGGGCGACCGCCGGGCTTTCAGCCGAGTCCCGGCTCTCTGATGGTCTCCGATCCGAGGGGCGCGTCCCGCTCGACGCTCTATGACGATCATCTGGTGGGCGACACTGGACTCGAACCAGTGACCTCTTGCATGTCAAGCAAGTGCTCTAACCAGCTGAGCTAGCCGCCCGACGTCGCCGGTCCCTCGCTCCGTTGGCCATGGGTCCGTTGGCTCGCGGGTGTTCCAGGTCCGCGCCGGAGCCGTGCCCGCCGGATCGAGGAGCCAGCGGCGACGCGCATCATACCCCGGGGGCGCCAAGCGCCACAACGGAGCGTGAGGCGACCGTTCAGTGAGGGATCGGCAGTGCCGATTCGAGGAGCCCGGCCAACGACGAGGCGAAGGTCGCGGTGAGGTGGTGATCGTCGCGATAGACGATCATGTCGCGAATCACCGGCTGACACGGATCGCTCGGGCAGATCGCGTCGGATAGATCCACCAGGGTGGCATTCGCCGCGTGCGCCGCAGTTCGTTCCCGGATCAGGTGCTGACGACCGAAGGCCGCCAGCCGTGAGGTCGCGCATCGCGTGATGTCATCCAGATGGCCCGACAGGCAGACGGGAACATCGACCTTGGAGGCCGGGGTGTCGGCGATGATCGCCACGCGGCCTGGGATCTCTCGCAACAGACGCGCCATGGCCTCCCCCTGGCGTGTCGGATCCTCGTCGCCCTTGTTGACCGGCGGGAGCCATCGATCCGAGGAGACGATCACGAGATCCGGCTGCTCCGCGATCAAGCGCTGGATCACCAGCGGTCGCCAGGCCTCGCACTCGGTGTACTCGCGTTTCAGCAAGGGCGAGAAGATCGGGAGATCGACAAAGACGCACGACGCCTTGGTGAAGGTGAGCAGTCGCCAACCGTGTTGATTTGCGAGGAGCTCGATCGCCGGGAACCAGTGCGACGCGTGGGAGTCCCCGACCAGGGCAACCGTGAAGGTCCCGTCCGGGTTCCCGAACCTGCAGTCCTTCGGCTTGCTGCCCTTGAGCCCACCGAAACAACCCTCCGCGATCAGGCGCTCCTTGTCGTCCTTCGCATCGACGAGCGATGGCCGGAGCCCTGCCGGCAGTGGCCACGGATGCGGCACCGGGGTGCTGCTGGGGATGGCGGTCGGGGGCGCGGGCGCGGGTGACGACGTCGTCGACACGACTCCTGTTGGGCCAGCGGTCGGAGACGGGCTGACGGCGGCGCGGCTCGCTGATGACGCACCGGCCTGCGCGGCAGGCTCCGTCCCGGCGGCCCGCACCTGTTCGAGGTTGTTGTCGCCGATGCCCACCGCGAGGACCGCAACGGCAATCGCGGTGGCGACGGCCGTCGCGAGCACCGGTCGCGGTCGGAATGCAGACAGCGAGCCGTGCCAGAACGGCTCCTCGATGAACCGCCAGCTGACCGCCCCCACCAGCACGGAGAGACCACCGAGAGCCAGACGAACCTCGAGCGGAAGGGCCTCGCCGATCGCCAGAGCAGGCAGGAGGAGGATCGGCCAGTGCCAGAGATAAAGCGAATACGAGATCCGTCCCACGAAGCGCAGCGGCTCCCAGGTCAGCAGGTTGACCGTGCCGAGCCCGTGCCCCCCGGCGACGATCAGCGCTGCCGCCCCGCCCGCCGGGAGGAGCGCCCAGGTCCCGGGGTATGGGCTTGCCGGGTCGATGACGGCGAACGCGGCCGCAAGCGCCGCCAGGCCGAGCCAACCGATCGGTGCCGCGAGCCAGCCGGGAAGCTTGCGCCCCGATCCGACCACCACCGCCAGCAATCCGCCCAATGCGAGCTGCCAGACCCGGCTCGGCAACGAATAGAACGCCCAAGGCTCCAGCACGTCGGTCAGCCAGATGGCAAACGCGAGAGAGGCAACAAGGAGCACGCCCATCAGGATCGCGACCCGCAGCCGCGACCCGAGCGACCCCAACGCGGCGATCAGGAGACCCGGCCAGATGAGGTAGAACTGCTCCTCGACCCCGAGCGACCAGAAGTGGCGGAACGGCGAGGGATCGGTATCGGCGAAGTAATCGGTCGATTGGAGCGCAAATCGGATGTTCCCGACCGAGAGCGCCGACGCCGCGCCGTCCTGCGCGATCGCGGGGACCTTCAGTGGAGCGAGGAAGGCGGCCGCGAGGACCACCGTGACGGCCACGGTCGTCAGCGCTGCCGGGAGGATCCGGCGCATTCGCCGCGAGTAGAAGCGCCCGAGATCGATCCGGCCGGTCTGCGCGTGCTCGCGCAACAGCAGCCCGGTGATCAGGAACCCCGACACGACGAAGAAGACGTCGACGCCGGTGAACCCGCCGCTCATCCCTGGCAGGCCAACGTGGAACCAGAGGACGGCGAGGACGGCGATCCCCCGGAGACCCTCGATGTGCGGCAGGAAGCTGGTGGACTGCGTGGACGCTTCTCGGATCGGGATGGAGCTGAACCTCGATAAACGGGATGACCACGCGGAGGGTACGCCCATCCTCGGCCGGTCATCATGGACCGATGCGTTCGCGACCGCCCTACGAATTGATCGACTTCGGGGGCGGCGGGCGCCTGGAACGGTTCGGCGACCGGGTCGTCGACCGGCCGCATCCGGCGGCGCTGGGGTCGCGGAGCGAGATCGATCCGTGGCGCGCAGCCCATCTTCGCTTCGATCGAGACCGCGGCTGGACCGGCCCGGCGATCGACGACGGAGCGTGGGCCTTCGAGCACGATGGCCTCATCCTCGAGCTGCGCCCGACCGAGGCGGGCCAGGTGGGCCTCTTCCCGGAGCACCTCGACATGCTCGGGTGGTTGCGGGCACGCGTCGGCGAACGCGCTGCGGCCGGGAGGCCGATCGCGCTGCTTCACCTGTTCGCCTACACGGGGCTCGCCACCCTCGCGATGGCCGCCGCCGGCGCCGAGGTGACCCATGTCGATGCCTCCCGACCGACCGTCGCCTGGGCTCGCCGCAACGCCGAGCTGTCAGGCGTGGCCGACCGGCCGATTCGTTGGCTCGTGGACGATGCCGTCGCCTTCACCCAGCGGGAAGCCCGGCGCGGCCGGCAGTACGCGGGGATCGTGCTCGACCCACCGAGCTACGGGCACGGGCCGGGCGCCCGACCCTGGCGACTGGAGGACGACCTGCCACCGTTGCTCACCGCCTGTGCCGCCGTCATCGAGGCGGACGGGTTCGTTCTGCTCACGGCGCACACGCCCGGCGTTGATGGCGGGCGATTGAGCCAGCTGCTGGACCGGGGGCTCGGACGGCCTCGCGGAGTCGTTGAAGCCGGGGAATTGGCGGTCTCCGCCCGAGATGGTCGCCCGTTGGAGCTGGGCGCGTTCGTTCGTCGCGCGGGCGGGGCATGATGGCGCCAATGCCGTCCCCCACCCTGCCGATCGTCACCAGCCTGGCCAACCCGCGGGTGAAGGCGGCGGCCGCGCTTCGCGATCGGCGCGAACGGGATCGTGCTGGTCTGACCCTCATCGATGGCGCTCGCGAGCTGCGGCGCGCGCTCGACGCGGGGGTGACCGTGGTCGAGGCCTTCGTCTGTGAGCCGCTCCTCGCCGGGCCCGACGCGCGCGCCGCCCTGGATCGGCTCCGAGCTGACGGGACGACCATCCAGCCAACCAGCGATGCGGTCTTCGCCAAACTGGCCTTCGGCCAGCGAGCCGAGGGTCTGGTGGCCGTCATTCGCATCCCAGCGACAGGGCTGGACGACATCTCACTGCCTGACCAGCCACTGGTCGTGGTCGTCGAGGCGGTCGAGAAACCCGGCAATCTCGGGGCGATCCTTCGCTCGGCGGATGGAGCGGGCGCCAGTGCCGTGATCGCCGCCTCGCCGCGGACCGACCCGTTCAATCCGAACGCCATTCGTGCGAGCGCGGGCACGATCTTCAGCGTCCCACTGGGCGTCGGAACGACCGCGGAGACGCTCGACTGGCTCGCGGCACATGGCATCCGCGTGGTCGCCGCGAGGGTCGATGCGGGGCGCGGCTACACCGAAGCGGACCTGACCGGCCCGCTCGCGCTCGTCGTGGGCGCCGAGGTCGAGGGGCTTTCCGATACCTGGAACGCCAGCGGCGTCGAGGCCGTCCGGATCCCGATGCTTGGCGCTGCGGATAGCCTGAACGTCTCGGTGAGTGCGGCCATTCTGCTCTACGAGGCGCGGCGCCAGCGTGGCGTGCCAGCCGGGACCCTGTAACACGACGGGCCCTCCGCCCGACCATTTGCGGAACGGACAACGACCTGCAGTGATGGGGATCTGATGGACACCTTCGACTTCGCGATCATCGGCGCTGGCCCGGCTGGTGAAGCGGCCGCCTACAAGGCGCGCGAGCTCGGTGCCTCGGTCGTCGTCGTGGATCGGCGCTGGTTCGGTGGCAGCTGCCCGCACATCGGCTGCCTACCCTCGAAATCGCTGCTGGACGGCGCCGCCCGGCATGCCGCGAACCCCGCGACCTACCACTGGGCGGATGCGTCCACCCAACGCGATTACATCGTCAATCGGCCGGCCGGTGCGGAGGAGCCGGACGACACGAGCCATGTCCATAACCTCCGAGATGCCGGCGTCGTCACCTACCGCGGCACCGCCAGCATCGTCGGCAAGGGCCGGGTGAACGTAAGCCACGATGGCGCGACGCACCCGCTGGCGGCGACGAACGTCATGGTCGCCGTCGGATCGTTTTCCCGGCAGCCACCGATCGACGGGATCGCGGAGATTCCAACCTGGACCAACCGCGAGGCGACGCTGATCCGCGAGCTGCCGGCCAGCTTGCTGGTCCTGGGCGGCGGCCCGACCGGTTGCGAGCTGGCCCAGGTCTACGCCCGCTTCGGCGTGCCGACGACGATCGTGCAGTCCGGTCCGCGACTCGCGCCCACGGACCATCCGCGCAATTCGGAGGCGATCCGGACCGCGCTGGAGCGCGACGGCGTGGTGGTTCGAACGGGCGTCCGCGCCCTCCGGGCTCGAGCCGGCGCCGGAGCGGACGGGGCCCACGTCATCGAGCTCGACGACGGGTCGACGGCCGAAGGTCACGCGATCCTGCTCGCTGTCGGGCGTGCCTTCCCGATCGACGATCTCGGCCTGGAGCACTACGGGATCGACACCAGCGGGCGGACGCCCCTCCCGCGCGACGGCCGGCTGCGTATCGCCGACGGTCTCTGGGTGATCGGCGATCCGGCAGGACCGGAGCTGCACACGCACCAGGCCCACTACCAGGGCGAGCTGGCGGTCCGGATGGCCCTCGGCGAGGCCGTGGTCCCGGATTACCGAGCCCTGCCCCGAGCGACCTACACGGATCCCGAGGCGGCGTTCGTGGGGCTCACGCTGGAGGCCGCGAAGGAGGCCGGCATGGATGCGTTCGAGCTGGTCGCGGACTTCGCCAAGAGCTCCAAGGGCTACTCGCTCCAGGCCAAGCTCGGCCACGTCACGATCGTGGTCGATCGAGCGAGCCGCGAGCTCGTCGGAGCCGCGATGGCCTGTCCGGACGCGTCGGCCGCCATTCACGAGTGCGTGCTGGCGATCAAGGCCCACGTCAAGGTGGACGTCCTGGCCGAGACGATCCACGCCTTCCCATCGACCTCGCGCATCTTCAACGGGTTGTTCGCGGACGCTCGGCGCGAGCTGGAAGGATCGGCCGTAGCGGCTTCGGCCGCAGCGGCTTCGGCCGTGGCGGCGCCCTCCTCGTAAGGTCAGACCGAGCGGTCAGGCCTCGAAGACGACCCGCCCATCCATCAGGACCAGAGTCGGTCGAGCGGTTGCCAGGGCGCCGCCCGGCTCGACCGGCTCGCGCAGCGCGACCGCCGGGATGACGGCGAGGTCGGCTCGCTGGCCGACGGTCAGGCGCCCTCGATCCAGTTCGCGGGCGGAGGTTGCCGGATCCACACAGGCCGCTCTGAGGGCTCGATCGAGGCTCAGCGCCTCGTCCGGCCCGTAGGCGGGCGTCCCGGCCGGCCAACGCGGATCCTCGCGCCTGACGGCGAGGGCAATCCCCGGCCACGGATCGAACGATTCGACGGGGGCGTCCGTCCCGAATGCGAGAACGGCGCCTGTACGCGCGATCGAGGCCCACGTGTAGCCGCTCCGCTCGGCACGCGCGCCCCACAGCATTCGAGCCTGCGCGGCATCGGTCCCGAGATGCACCGGCTGGACGCTGGCCGCGATCCCGGCCCCGGCGAAGCTCCCACGATCGTCCGGATCCAGCAGCTGCACGTGCTCCAGGCGCGGCATCAATGGGACGCGGGCGGCCGTCGGGGCCAGGACCTCCAGGGCGGCGCGGACCGCGGCATCACCGATGGCATGGATCTGCGTCGCGATCCCGTTCTCCGCGGCCCGATCGACCAGCTCCGCGAGGCGGTCGGGTTGGGTGTTCCAGACGCCGCGACGGCGATCGGGAGGCAACGGCCGGCTGGGTTCGGGCTCGATATCGGCGAGCAGGGCCGCGGTGCGAGATCCGAGCGAACCGTCGGCGAAACACTTCTGCCAGCCGACCCGGGCGCGGCCCGCCGGGTCATTGCCGAGCGGCGCGCCGCTGCGCAGGCCGTGGGCGATCGCGTGCTCGAGTGCCTCACCGCGCATCGAAGCGTGAACGCGAATCGGCAGCCGACCCGTCTCCGAGAGGCGGCCATAGGCGGGGAACGACCAGCGCAGCTCCGGATCAGGGGCGAGCCGCCCCGGATCGTGGGCGGCCACGATTCCGTACGAGAGCAGCTCGAGGGCGACAGCGATGATCCCCGTTTCGAGCTCGTCCGACGAGATCGATGGGACGTGGACGGTGACCAGACCGGACGCCGATTCATGGAGAACTCCCTCGGGTTCGCCCGCGGGATCCCGGCGAATGACGCCACCTGACGGGTCCGGCGTGTCGGGACCCACGCCGGCGGTTGTCAGGGCTGCCTGGCTTGCCCAGAGAGCGTGAAGATCGTGGGCCCAGATCGCACAACGACGCGTCGGCGCAACGCCCTCGAGGTCCGCAGCGGTCGGCCATCGACCCCATCGATCGGAGTCCCAGCCGTGGCCTTCGAGCCAGGCGTCCGGGTCGCTGAGGCGCTGATGAGCGGCCCCGATCCGAGCCAGACCCTCCGCGAGCGTTGACGCGTCCGAAAGCTCCACCTGACGGCCGGTGGCTGCGCAATGTGCCAGGTGGAGGTGCGCGTCGGTCAGGCCCGGGACCGCGACCTCATCAGGCTCCAGCGAGATCCGCTCGGTGTGCGCGTCTGCTCGGGTCTGCAGGTCCACCTCGGTCCCGGCGAAGGCCACGCGGCCATTCCGGATCCCGATCGCCTCCACCCAGCCGAAGCCGACATCGCCGGCGAGGGTCGCGATCCGTCCACTGATCAGTGCGTCGAGCGGCACGGGTCAGGCGACCGGATCGCCGAGGAGACCGATCAGCCCGTCACGATCGAGTCCTGCCCCGAGCCCGAGCGCGAGCGCGACCCTTGCCTTGAGCGCACAGAGGTTGCCGACCGGAAGGGCGCCCGCCCGAATCCAGGTCGCGCCGCCACCGGGAAAGGCATAGCCGGCAGTTGCGCGACCGGCCGGGCAGCGTGACGCCAGGACTACGGGAATGCCCGCTCGGATGGCCCGTTCTGCGGCCGCGAGCAGCGTCGGCGACGTGTTGCCCGATCCGGTCGCGGCCACGACGATCCCATCCGCGCCCGCGGCGACCGCGGCGTCGAGCAGGGTCCCGTCCATCGCCACGGTCGCTGTGATCAGGTGGACTCGTTCCGCGGCGCGATCGGTCGTCAGCCGGCGACGGCCAGCTCGGGCCCGGAGCAAGGTCACCCCATCGGTCCCCACCCGCCCGAGCGAGCCGCCATTCGGGCTGGAAAACGTGTCGAGCGCGGTCGCGTGCAGCTTCAGGACGTCGTCGGCCGGCTCGATCGTGCCGGCAAGGGAGACCACGACGCCGACGCCCCGAGCGCTCGGGGACGCCGCAATCCGCACCGCGTCGCGAAGGTTGGCTGGCCCGTCGAAGCTCGCCTGGTCGGAGGCCCGCATCGCCCCCGTGACCACGACCGGCTTCACGCCATCGAGGACCAGGTCCCAGCAGAAGCTGGTCTCCTCGATCGTGTCCGTCCCCTGCACCACGACGGCCCCATCGATGCCGGGATCGGCCAGCGCGTTGCGCAATACACCGGCCAGCTCGAGCAGCTGCGGAAACGTGAAGTGGCTGGCGGCCGTCCGGCCGCGGTCGATCGCGACGACCTCGGCGATCGCATCGAGGCCCGGGGTCCGCGCCAGGATCGCTGCGCCATCCAGCACGGGCACGTTGCCCCCGGCCACCGGATCGAAGACGGTGCTGATCGTCCCGCCGGTGAAGACCACCGCCACCCTGGGCATCGGGCGGTCAGTCCCGGTCCGTCGGGTCGGACGGCCCGGAGAGTTCCAGCGCGACCGGGACCGCCGTCGCAGGCGGGGTCGGCGCGACATCCGCCGGCGCCGACGACCGGATCGGGTCGTTCCAGCGCGCGCGGTCCGCCCAAAGTGCCGCGGCGATCGGGTCCACGGCATGCGGGTCGGCGGCAGGCCGTGCATCCGTGGCGAGCAGGGGGCCGCGCGTCAACACGGACGCCACTCCGGCGATCAGGACCGCGATCGCGACCACGACGATCACGGCGGTCGTCCCGACCAGGTCGGAGATCGGCCCCACGATGATGATCGGCAGGAAGCTCGCTACCGACACGAGCATGTTGAGCACCCCGAAGACCCGGCCGCGGACGTCCTCGGGCAGGTCTTCCTGGAGCTGGGTTTGCGAAGGGATGGCGACCAGCCCGTAGGCGACGCCGGCGAAGAAGGCGATGACCACGACGACCGCCAGCAGCGAGGTCACCGAGCTCAGGTCGAAGCCGCCCGGCCCGTCGGCACGCTGGAGCAGCCGGCTGATCGGGCCTGCGGTCGCCAGCGCCGCGAGCAGCGCCCCCAGGGCGATCAGGCCACCCTCGATCACCCGGCGCCTGGGCAGGTACTGCCCGTACGAGTTGAGCAGGAGGATCCCGGTGACGATCCCGAATCCGAGCGGGAGGACGACCACCGCGAAGTCCTTGGCTTCGAGGCCGAGGGCGGACTGGGCGAAGTCCGGACCCAGAACGCCAAGCACGCCGACGAGCGAGGCCGTGATGCCCAGATAGAGCAGCGACCAGCCGATCGTCCGGTTCGAGCGAATGAAGTCCAGCCCTTCGCCTAGCTGGGCGAGCGTGGAACCCACGGCGCGCTCGGCCTCACCAACCGCGAGCCGCCCCTCGTGGACGATGCCGGCCGGCGGCGGGGAGGCTGGCAACGTGAAGCAGAAGACGGCGGCCAGAAAATAGAGTGCGGCGACCACCAGGATGACCGCTTCGGGGTTGGCCAGGTTGACCACGAGGGGGCCGAGCAGTGCGAAGCCGAGCGCGAAGGCTGCGTTCAACGTGAGGGTGAAGATCCCGTTCGCCGCCAGCAGCTGGCCGCGTGGCAGGAGAACCGGGATCATCGCCGCCTCCGCCGGCGCGAAAAAGACCGTGATGGTCGAGATCGTGACGTTCAGGACAAGGATCAGGGCCAGGTTGGTTCCAACGAGGTAGAGCGCGACGAACGCTGCGCCGCGCAGGAGATTCGTCGCGATCAGGATGAGCCTGCGATCGATCCGATCCACGTAGACGCCGGCGACCGCCGAGAACATGACCGCCGGCACGAGGAAGCTTAGGATCATGAGGCTGACTGCCGTGTTCGACTGGGTCGAGTTGACGACGATGACGGTGAGCCCGTAGAGGACCATGTTGCCGCCGATCTGGGTCGCCGCCTGCGAGAGCCAGAGGCGCAGGAAGGCGCCATTCCGAAAGACGGTCAGCGCTCGCGAATCGGGCATGCCCGGCTTGCCTGGCGCCGCGGTCTCGCTGGTCACCTGGCCGGTTCCTGGGCCTGAGGTGCGATGGCCGCACTCAGCAGCGGATCGCCGCGAGAGACGAACTCGACCAGCCGCCGCTCAACGCGGCGCCGTTCGAGCAAGACGTGGCGACCGCAGGTCTGACAGCGCAGGCCGATGTCAGCACCGAGGCGGTCGAGCAACCAGGTGTCGCCGCCACAAGGGTGCCGCCGCCTGAGGCGGATGACGTCGCCGAGGAGCAGCGGAAGGACGGGGGTGTCTGGCATCGGGCGGGTCAGGGTATCAAAGGCGCGGATGACCGTGGGCCGGGACGAGGTCCCGGTTCGTCGCCGAGATCTCGATCCGATCGACCGGCGTGACGGTGACGATGACGTCTGGCTCGGTGGCGGCCAGCTGGGCGATGACGCCACCGGAGCGGGTCAGCGACCCGGTCAGCTTGTCCGGGGCGCCGATCGCCGCGAGCTCGAACGAGTCGCCCAGGAGCGTCCCATCGATCGCCGCCTCGCCTGGCGCCCCGGTCACGACGATCCCGGTCACCACCCGGGTCCTACCGGCCCCGATCGCCTCGGCCCCGGCGTTGCGCAGCTCGTTGATCAGCTCCTCGACCCCCGAACCGTCGATCGGACCGCTGATCGAGATCGTCACCCCGGGACCGCCGACCGGATCGAGGCCAGCGTACGCCCGGATCCGGCTGAGCTCGGCCCGCAGCTCGTCGACGGAGACCTCGCCGCGGGCCCGATTCTGGTTGAGGATGCCCAGCTCGCGTTCGAGCGACGAGACCTCGCGGCGGAGCTGGTCGTTACGGGAGTTCAGGTTCGCCACCAGGACCGTCAGGTCCTGCGACGACAGCCGGGCCAGGCCGGCGGCGCCCACCTGCGAACGCAACTGGACGACGACCAGCAGCCCCAGAGCCAGGGCCACCGCCGCGATCGTGAGCTGACTGCGAAGTCGATGCATCGGCTAGCTCGCCGGACTGGCGGTCGGGGCTCGGGCTGGTGCTGCCGAAGGCGAGGCCAGCGGACGCGAGTAGCGCAGGGTCACGGTGCCAACGAAGGCCGGCATGTCAACCGATTCAGGCTCGGCGAACGACAGCCTGATCCCGTAGCCCTCGGCGCGCGCCCGAACGAAGTCGATGAAGCCAGGCGACGCGCTCAGGCGCTGATAGAGGTCGGCCGCCCCGAGCGCGGTGACCTGGTAGGGCGGCGCCAGATACGCGGAGTTGACCAGAAGCGAGTTGCCGATGTCGATGATCGCGGTTGTCGGGGTGACCCGCTCGCCGTTGATGGCGATCGCCTCGGCACCGGCCAGCCAGAGCTCCTCTACCACTGTCCGAATATCGCGCGAGCCCACGAGATAGTCGGCCTGGCTTCCATCCGCCGGAACCGGCTCCTGCGAGTCCTCGAGCTGCAGGACGATCCCGCGACCGGTCAGCGGGATCAGCCCGGCTGCGATCCGGGCCTGCTCGAGCTCGGCGTTGAGCTGGCGGACCAGGTCGGCCGATCCGGCACCCTGACCCTCCACACCCTGGATCTGGTCGCGCAGCTGGAGGATCCGGGCCTTGAGGTCGTCCTGCTGCGTCTGCAACTCGCCGGCGGTCTCGAGCAGCGGCGTCCGCTCCTGGGTCGTGTAGCGGACACGAGGGCTCTCCGACGCCAATTGCGCGGCGATCAGGAAGCCGAGCGCCAGCAGTGCAGCTCCCAGGGTGATCTGCCAGCTGGGTCGGCTGCGGAGCCAGCGCATGGTCACGAGCCGGTTCCTTCGCCGGCCCGCCGGCGCCCACGCCAGGCGACGAGCAAGACGACGACCGCGACCCCGACGCCGAGCGCCACGAGGATCGCGACCGTCGAGTCGCCGTCGCTCCTGGCCGGAGCCGGAGACGCCGGACCAGCCGACGCGTCATCCGAACCCGCGGCCGCAGACGCCGCCGGAGAGGCCGCCCCGCCTTCGATCAGCCAGGCGGACGGGATCGGGCCGGGCGGCGCCGGCTGCGGCCCGTAGCGCGTTGGAGCCTTGGCTCCAAGATCGGTCAACCAGGCCGCCCCGAACGCGGTCATGTCGACGCCCAACCCCTTCTCGAACGCCTCATCATCCGTCCGCCCGTCCCTGTACGAGTGGATGACCGCCACCAGCGCGTCGCTGCCGTAGGTCCGGATCATGAA
>CAYLSK010000004.1:26448-33767 GCA_964385975.1 uncultured Anaerolineaceae bacterium
AGAAGTCGACCGGCTTCGACTCGGTGACGCCAAGCAGGTCGGAGGCCTTGCGCACGCCGTCCTCACCGATCCTCAGCGCTCGCCGCCCGAAGTCGGCGGTTCCCTCGTACCAGTGGACCCGGACCAGAGGGCCAGCTTCCGTCTGCCAGTCGAAACGGTCGTCGGTGTAGGTCAGGCGGAGGACCGGACCCAGCTCGACGAGGTTGGAGTCGTCCGCGGCGATGAGCCGCCAGCGAGCGACCAGCGGCGTGTTGGGCAGGAGATGGCCATCACCCGACGTGTCGAGGAGGTAGCTGAGCACCGTGGGTCCCGTCGCGGTCGGCGCCGGCAGCTGGATGACGGTTGGCCCGATCGCGTCCGACACCGTCAACAGGAGCTCCACCCTGGCCACGGGCTTGTCGATCGTCACGGGCTGGCTGAACTGGACGCCGGTCCCATAGGTCGACTCGGCGGTCGGGGTCCCGAAGGTCGCCCAGGACGCCGCCGACGCGACTGGCGCCAGGCTCAGGACCAGGCTGGCCAGCGCGCCCAGGACACCGAGCCGACGGATCAGTCCGCCCACGCCAGCCCCGCCATCCGGACGATCCCGAGTCCATTCTGCGTCGCGCCCAGCAGGCCAGTCCGTGACAGTGCCCAACCCGGCCCGTAGGCGACCGGCACAACCGGCACGTCATCGCGCGCGATCGCCTCGGCTCGGTCAAAGGCCGCGACAACGGCGGCGGGGTCGGTCGCCGAACCGGCCTCCGCGATTGCCGCATCGAAGTCGGTCGAGCTCCATCGTCCGTAGTTGGCCGACGCTCCGGTTCCCAGCAGGACACCCAGAAAGTCATTGCGGCCGGGATAGTCCGCCACCCAGCCGAGCGCCCACATCTGCGGTGGATTCGTGACCAGGCGGTCAAAATAACCATCGCCCATGGTCTCGGACGAGAGGGTGATCCCGAGCTCGTGTTTGACCTCGTCGATGATCGCCTCGTCAAATCCCCCGCCGCCGGTCATCAGGGTCGTTTCGGGGAAGCCGGCGCCCCCGGGAAAGCCGGCGTCGGCCAGCAGCTGGCGCGCCGCCGCTGGGTCGTACCTGGGCAGGAAGTCGGCATCGCTTCGCCCGGGAATGCCCGGTGGGACCATCGAATTGGCCACCTGGAGCGAGCCGTCGGAGCCCGCGAGCGCGGCCAGCCGCCGCCAATTGACCGCCGACCCGATCGCGCGCCGGACCCGCACGTCATCGAACGGCGGCCTGGTGGTGTCGAAGCCGTAGTACTCGACCGACAGTGAGCCGACCTGACGCAGCTGCGGCCCGAGCGTCCTGTCGTAGGCGACCCACGACGCGTCGACGCCGCTGAGGGGCGCGTAGTCGAGCTCGTTCGACTCGAACGCTTCGACCTCGCTCCGGCCGCCGAGGTCACCGACCAGCTCGATCGTGCCGATCGCGGGCTCACCCGCCCAGTACTGCGGGTTGGCGGTGAGGGTCAACCCGGTCGCGGTCGCACCGCTCAGGAGATAACCGCCGCTCGCGACGAACCCCTCGCCGGGCTCCAGCGCCGCTGGTTCCTTGCCGACACCCGGCGGCACCACGGCGAAGGTGGGTCCGGCGACGATGTTGGGAAAGTCGGAGGCCGGTCGGACCAGGTCGACGGTCAGGTCGTTGGCCGCGTCGTCGGCATGCAGCCCGACCGAGCCGGGGTCGGTCGCCTGACCGCGGAGGTAGGCCTCGGCGCCCCCGATGTCCAGCGCGAGCGAGGCAAGGGGCGACGGCGCGTTCGGATCGATCAGCCGAAGCCAGCTTCGAACGACGTCCGATGGGCGAAGCGGGCTGCCGTCCGAGAATGTCAGGCCAGTTCGCAGGTGGAAGATCACTCGCCGGCTGCCC
Organism: uncultured Anaerolineaceae bacterium; assembly: GCA_964385975.1. Taxonomy (GTDB): domain Bacteria; phylum Chloroflexota; class Limnocylindria; order Limnocylindrales; family CSP1-4; genus SPCO01. The sequence goes on from CAYLSK010000004.1 coordinate 28,316, forward strand.
TCGTCGAACCGCCACGATTCGGCGAGCGCCGGGCGGAGATGGAGGTCGCTGTCGAACGTGGTCAACGACTCGAAGAGCTGCGCGCTGATCGCGGCGCTGCCCGCGTCGCCCTGGACGGCCGGGTCCAGCGAGGTCGGCGAACCCGCCAGGATCCGGACGGGGCGGTCCGACGATCCGGTCGGCAGTGGGGCGCAAGACGCGAGGATCGCGGCGAGCACGAGGAAGGCGACCGGGCGGCGCATCGCGCGGAGTATACGGGCCGCTTGCCCAATTCCCCTGCCATCGGCGGGCATGGAATGAGGCCTCGCAGGTCCACACCGCCGGGGGAACGATGGACGGGCCGCGAGGCCTCTGCAGCGATAACGACAGCTGGGTCAGAACGTTAGGGGCGGGCAGCGGGATTTCGGGCGAGCTGGGTTCTCCGCCGTACGATGGTCTCACCGCAGATGTTGCCGCCATGACGCTCCGCCTTCGCAACACCCTGACCCGCCAGATCGAGCCGGTCGAGCCGCTCGAGCCCGGGCGGGTTCGGATGTACACGTGCGGCCCCACCGTCTACCGGTTCGCCCACGTCGGCAACCTCCGCAGCTTCCTGCTCGCTGACCTCATCCGGCGCGTACTCCTCTACCACGGGCTTGCGGTCCTGCACGTCAAGAACATCACGGACGTGGGCCATCTGCGCGACGAGCGACCCGGCCAGGTCGTGGACCCGATGCTGGTTCAGGCCGGCCTCGAGCACCGGACGCCGGCCGAGATCGCCACCGCATACGAGGCGGCCTTCCATGCCGACGAGGCTGCCGTCAACATCCTTCCAGCGCACGTCTACCCGCGCGCCACCGAGCACATCCCGGAGATGATTCGCCTCGCCGAAGCGCTCCAGGACGCCGGGCATGCGTATGCGACGGCGGAGGGCAATGTCTACTACGACGTGGCGAGCCTCGCGGGCTACGGCCAGCTCTCCGGCAACACGCTCGCGGACCTTCGGGCCGGCCATCGCGGCGAGGTGGAGCCGGACAAACGCGATCCTGCCGATTTCGCGCTCTGGAAGGCCGCGGGCGAAGGCCGGCTCCTGAAATGGCCGACGCCGCGCTGGGGCGACGGCTTCCCCGGCTGGCATCTCGAATGCTCCGCGATGTCGATGCGCTACCTGGGTCCGCAGTTCGACATCCACACGGGCGGGATCGACAACGTCTTCCCCCACCACGAGGACGAGATCGCCCAATCGTTGCCGATCGGTGGCGAGGTGCCGGCTCGCCACTGGGTCCATGGCGAGTTCCTGCTGATGGCCGGCCGGAAGATGTCCAAGTCGGCGGGCAACTTCCAGCGCGTCACGGAGCTGGTGGACCGCGGCCTGGATCCGCTCGCCTTCAGGTATCTGACGCTGACCTCGCGGTACGAGCGGAAGCTTGGGTACTCGGACCGGTCGCTCGCCGCAGCGGCCGCGGCGCTTGCGTCATTGCGGGCACGGCTGCGGGCGTTGGGTCCGCCGCCAGAGCGCGGACCGTGGGCGGCGCCCCCGCCGCTCGTGGCCGGGGCTGCCGGCGATCGTCCGGAGGGCGTCGCAGACGGGCCGGCTGGCCACGGTGACGGCTCCCGGTTCGTGACCGGCGATCGGGCCAGCGAGCCCACGGCGCCGCTGTCAGCCGCTGGCCGAGCCCTTCACGATCGCTTTGTCGAGGCGATCGACAACGACCTTGAGATGCCGGCGGCACTGTCCCTGGTCCGCGAGATCCTGCGGGCTTCCGTGAGCGAGGACGAGCGCCGCTGGCTCGTGCTCGATGCCGATCTCGTGCTGGGACTGGATCTCCATCGCGCCTGGGACGAGCCGCGTGGCGAGGAGCTCCCCGACGCCGTAACGGCCCTGGCCGCCGAACGCAGCGCCGCTCGAGCGCGTCGTGACTTCGCCCCCGCCGACGCCATCCGCGACGAGCTGGCTACCCTCGGTTGGGAGGTCATCGACGGTCCGGAGCAGTCGTCGGTGCGTCGGCGCGCCTAGCTTTCCTCCGGTCGAACCAGCAGGTCGCGCCGGTCCCCGAACCGATCGAGAATCCGGTAGAAGTTGCGTTTGCTCTGCCGATCGCGCTCGGCGTCGGGGAGGCTGGCATAGCCGCGATGCTCGTGTCGCTTGATCGGGAGGCCGTCGATGCGCACGGCGCGACGATTCGCCTCGGTGTCGCCGCCATCGCGCAGGACCAGGCTCCACCAGATGTCGAGGTTTCGATAGAAGCGGAAATGCTCGTCCAGGGGACCTCGCTCGGCGTAGTCGGCGCGGCGGAAGGCCAGGCAGTAGCCCTCGACGGCATCGACGTCGCCGGCCGGCGCGTCCTCGAACTTGCGGAGGTCCTTCGAGACGATCCCCCAGCCGCCCGCGACGGCGACCGATGGGTCCTCGAGCGCTCGGACGAGTGGCGTGACGATGTCTCCCGTCGGCTCGAGGCTGGTGTCGAGCAGGATCGCAATCGGGCCGATGGCTCGGCGCAGACCGATATTGGTTGCCGCGGCGTAGCCGAGTCGCTCGCTCGTCCAGATCGCCTCGATCGGCAGGCCCTCATTCGCCGCAGGCGAGTCGGCATCCTCCATGGCCGTTTCCTGCTCGGGCGACGGACCATCGGCGACGATCGCGACCGACGTGCCGTCGGGCGAGGTCGTGCGGAGTGCAGCGAGTGTTCGGGCAAGGTCCTCCGGCCAGTCGGTTGCGATCAGGATCATCGTGGCCAACCCAACGGGCGCCTCGTCGAGCCTCGATGGGACACTCTGGCTCGAGCCGTAGCGGATTCGATCGCCCTCCGCGATATCCGGCGGCGCGAGGGGCGTGAGGGCGAAGTCGATACCTCGATCGACGATCTTCCAGCCGGCCGCCTCGATCTCGCCGCGCAGCCGGTCCGCCTCCGGCCAGGCGCGCGCCACGCGCGCCCGCGCTCGAGCGTGAGCCGCCGACAGGACGTCGTCGGGGATCCGCTGGCGAGTCACCCAGTTCGGACTCAGTTGAGCGTGTCCGGCTCCAGTTGGCGGACCCGACTGGCGAGCGCGCTCATGACCTCGAGGCGGATCGTCGGCGACTGGTCCAGGAGAGAATTGAACCCTTGATGGGTCAGCACGAACAGCTTTGCAGGTCCCTCCGTCACTGCGGTCGCCGTGCGGCGGCCCTTGTCAATGAGCGCGATCTCGCCAAGAAAGTCGCCGGGTCCAATCGTTTTGATCGTCCGACCGCCCCGTTCGATGCGAACGCGACCGTCCACGATCAGAAAGAACTCCTCGCCGAACGTTCCTTCGCGCATGAGCGTGTAGCCGCCGGGTACGTCCACTTCATCCGCGAGCTGTCCGATCAGCTCGAGGGCTTTGCCCTTGCATCCGGCGAACAACGGCACGCGCCGAAGCAACTCGAGTTTCGGGTTCGTTTGCGCCAAGTCGTCACCCTCCAAACCCGCACGACCGTTTTGAGACGAGCATTACAACACGCGTGGCCGCTGACCGAAAGGCCGGTCGTGCGATTGGTAAGGATCCCAGCGTCTGCGCTGATCCCTGCCGGCGACCGCCCGCGTCCCCCGCCTGCCGATGGTCCAATTCCCTGCTCGACACGGGAGCCGTGATGCAGTGGCGCATCACTCGTGAGGGCTCCGCGCTCTGCGGCCCGGCGTTTCAGGCAGAACCTGGGGGGCGCCGCGCACGAATAGCCTCACGATGATCCCTCCGCGGATCATCGCGTCCGAGTCACCGGGGGGTACTCGATGGCGGCCTGATCCCGCCCTCGCCTGACTGCCGATGCTGGCTACGAGGCTGTAGTAGCCTCGGCCGGGCTGTGAGGAGCATTGGAGGACGTCGTGAGGGACCCGATCGCCACGTATTACACATACAGTGCCGCCTGGAACGAGAAGCACGACCGCGATCGGAGGAACAGCCTCCTGGATCGGGCGTGGGCGCAGGACGGCGCGTTCTTCGATGAGGAGACGCCGGAGGGGTTGGTCGGACGCTTGGCGTTGAGCGAATACATTGCCGGGGCACACGAGGAAATGCCAGGTCTCGTCATCACCGAGACATCAGAGCCGCAGATTGTCGGCAACCGGCTACGGGTTCGTTGGGTAGCCCGGCAAGGTGACGCGCAGATGTACACCGGGACAGACTTCGTGGAGTTCGGGGAAGACGGGCGCGTCCAAAGGGTCACGATGTTCTACGACTCGACGCCCGAGAGCTCAAGGCCGCAATAGCGAGCACGGATCATGGACGACGTGGTGCCGACTCCGGCGCTGGTGATGCTCAATTCGCTCATCGGGACGTGGCGCGGCGAGGGATCTGTCGAACTCCCAGCGGTGGCGCCAGCGCCGTTCACCGAGGAGATCCGATTCTCTCGGCGAAGCGCGACCTCACTCGACTATTACCAACGAGCCCGCGACCCGATCGACGGATCGATGCTCCACAGCGAGTCGGGCATCTGGCGGACATCCAAGACCGGGGCGATCGAAGTGACGGTGGCGTTGCCAGGTGCCGCCGAGGTCTCCGAGGGCAGTATCGAGCGCCGGACGATCATGCTCTCGTCCAGTTGGGTCGGTCGGGCAGCGACGGCCGCAGGGCTCGTTCATGTTGACCGCCGATATCAGGTCGATGGTGACTCGCTCGCGTACGACATCTCGATCGTGACGCTCACGGTCGTGGCCCCGGCGCACGTACGGGGCACGCTGCACCGGATCAAGCGGGCTGAGCCGGGCCAGAGCTGACCGGGCGGCGCCCCCGACAGACACGGGGAATGCGACCGGCAACTGGAGGATGCGCTAGCCTGGTACGACCCCGTGGTGTCGTGACCGCAATCCGTAGGTGCGCGACGAGACCGCGACAACGTCACGCCGTAACGATCTCAATCGTGACGGGGACAGGGCGCTCGAGAGCGTCACAGACCGGGCAGTGCACGACGCCCCAGCGCGCCATCTCCTCGAGCGCAGCCGCCTCCACGCCGTCGGCCAGCAGGCGCACCGACACGCGGCCGCTGAGGGGTCCCGCAGGTACTGTTTCGTCGATACCAAGGATGCCTCGGTCGTCCGACTCCGAGTCGACCGTGACCTCAAGCGTGTCGAGGGCGATCCCCAGCATCGCGGCACGCATCGCGATGAGTGTCACCACGCAGCTGGCTTCCGCCGCTCGCAGGAGCCAACCAGGCGATGGGGCCGTTGCCGTGCCCCCGACCGACGGGACCATGTCCGTCGTGATGCTCTCGCCGCGAGGCCCGGTGACCCGGACCACGAGGCCGTCGACGAGCGAGGCCGTTGCCAGGCTGTCCGTGGATCGAGCCTCGTCTGGGTGCTGCTGGAGGTAGCCAGTTGCCGCGTCGATCGCTTGCCTGATCTCAACGGCACCCATCGCCTGTCCTCCTCGAAGCCGGGGGGACTCCCCAACTACCTGCACAGAGAAGGTCAGGCATCGGGCACCGGGCGACAAGCGTACGCCGTGGCGAAACCATCGA
>CAYLSK010000005.1:0-30489 GCA_964385975.1 uncultured Anaerolineaceae bacterium
CGGTGCCGCGACTGGCAGTCGCGTCGCGGGGCTAGGGCGGCTTCGCGCAACGCCCGCCGCTCCGGGGCCGCCGCGTGCCACGCCGGGGCCGCCGCGCCGCGGCCGCGAACCGTTACGTGACCGGCAGCTCCCGGCCGGCTGCCCGCGCAGCCGCGCTCTTCTCCGCCCAGGCCGCCAGGACCCGGTCCTTGTGGGGGCGAATGGGGCAGTGGCCGTCGCGGTTATTGAACTCGTCGCAGTAGCCGAGCGGCACACACTTCGGGGCCAGGAAGCTGCCGAGGAACGGCGAGACGCTGAAGATCTCGTGGCGGATGAGCTGGAAGAGGCGGCGGATCTCCCATTGGGCCATCGTGCACAGGCGGAGTCCCGACATGTGGATGAGCGCCCGCAGGTTCGTGGTCATGACCAGGTTGGTGCGAGTCGCATTCGGGAAGACAAAGCGCGCGTCCTCGCCGGGGATGCCGGCTTGCAACATGTCCCCGTAGAGGCCGAGTGCGCCCTCGACCTGCTCCTCGTAGCGCCCGCGCAGCTCCGCATCGCCCTCGGCGATGGAGTGGGGGAGCATCGTCGCTGCGCCCTTGAACTTGACGTAGCGCTGGCTCTGTTGGTCGAAGGCCACGCCCGCTCGATGGCGCACGAGCTGGTGCGAGAGCGTCCGCGAGACGCCGCTGATGGCGAAGGTGAAGACGACATGTTCGATGGTGGAACCGTGCCCGGATTCGATGACCGACCCAATCAGCTTCTGCATCTTGAGCGGATCGAAATCGCCGGCGAGGGCGCGCCGGAAGATCTCGTCGGGGTCCTGTTCCGAGTAGCAGGTGCGGCAGGCGGTGTAGATCAGCGGAACGTAGTAGCGCTCGACGATCTCGCGATTCGGGAACAGCAGTGTGGCCCGCATACCCAGCTCGCGACGGCCGGGATTCTTGGGGATCGCCGTTTTCTCGCGGGCCGGCTCAGGAATCGTGGACTGCGCGGTCATCGGAGCGCCAGTCTAGTCGAGCCGGCGTGACCTGGCAGCGAAGCCATCGGCGACCGCGCCAGCTATTTGGGAACCGCTTGGGCTTTTCGTCACCCATACCCTGTGAGCGCGACAAACTCGTCGCGCCGGACTGGGAGCCCCGATGCAGCGGGATCTCGTGGAACGGGCGATGGCAGGCGATCACGGGGCGTTCTCCGAGCTGGCACGCCTGTCGATCGGCCGTCTCTTTGCCGTCGCCCGGCTGATCCTTCGAGACCAGCAACGGGCCGAGGACGCCACGCAGGAGGCGCTCGTCGCCGCCTGGCGTGACCTCTCGAGCCTGCGCGATCCCGATCGATTCGAGGCCTGGCTCCGCCGCTTGCTTGTGAGGGCGTGCTATCGCGAAGCGCGCTCAACCCGGCGGCGGCAGCTCATTGAGGTTCGAGTCCGTCCACTCGACGACGTCGATCCGGACACCAGCGTCGACCTCGCCGACCGCGACCAGCTCGAGCGCGGCTTTCGCCATCTCGATACGGATCAACGAGCGATCCTCGTCTTGCATTACTACCTTGGCCTGCCTCTGACCGAGGCGGCTGACGTCCTTCACGTCCCGGTCGGCACCGCGAAGTCGAGACTCCACCGGGCCACGCAAGCGATGCGAGCGACCCTCGAGGCCGACGCTCGCTCACCCCGTCTCTTCGAAGGGCGGCCCTCATGACGCCGCGTGACGACTTCGATCTGCTGATGACCGAATGGATGGCTTCGAGCGCGCCCTCGCGCGAGCCCGACCATCTCCTCGAGGCCGTCCTTGACCGAACGGCACGCACCCGTCGACGGCCCGCCTGGCAATTCGCTGAAAGGTGGCTCCCAATGCAACTCACTCTCCGCCGTGTCAATGCACCACGCGGTGCCACGCTGCTCGTCGTGCTGGCCTTGATCGTCGCGCTGGCGGTCGCGGCACTCATCGCTATCGGCTCACGCCCGCGGCTACCGGCGCCGTTCGGTCCGGCCAAAAATGGGCTCGTTGCGTTCGACAACGGGGGCCAGATCTTTGTGGCAAACGCTGATGGGACCGGGCAAACGCGCCCCATCGCTGGGTCCTCGGGCCAAATTCGCGCTTTGGTCTCACGACGGGTCAAAGCTGGCGTTCCTTCGAGCGCCGAACAACGTTCCGCCATTTTCACTGTGGGTGGTGAACGCAGATGGCTCTGGCCTGGTCAATCTCACCGGAGACATGCCCATTGACCCACCCGGCGATCCGACGACCGTTTCCTGGGCGCCGGATGGCGGCAGCATGGCCTTTGCGTCTCTGGTTTCCGGAAAGGGCTTGAAGTTGTTCTATGTCCGCTCAGACGGCACGAGCCTTCATCGACTCCTGGAGTCCGACCTTTCGGTGCAGCAACCGGTCTGGTCGCCAGATGGGGCGACCATCGTGTTCAAGGGCAGTCTTTCGGGGGCAAAACTCGGGCTCTACTCCATCAACGCTGACGGCTCCGGCCTTCGACTCCTGACTCGCGCCCAAGGGGATACGGCCTACTCGTTCACCTTCCCCCAGTGGTCACCGGACGGAAGGAGGCTTCTCTACTACGCCGGTGGCGGGGACCACGACATTTGGGTTGTCAACGCCGACGGGTCCGACGAGCAGAACCTCACATCGGGCTCCGAGGCGGATAACTACTGGCCCGCCTGGTCGCCAGACGGATCGCGTATCGCCTACCAGGTGAGTCGGGACGGAAACCGCACCGTCGATGTCGTGGTGATGGACGCTGATGGAAGTCATCCAAGAACCTTGTCAAAACAAGGTTTCGACATCAATCCCATGCCAATCTCGTGGTCGCCGGACGGGACTCAAATCCTGGTGTCTGCCTGCATCGCAGACAGCCCAATTTGCTCGACCAACTACGTCGCCGATTTCGCAATCGCCGTTGATGCGTTGGGTCTGAAGCCCCCTCAACAGATCGCCACGATCTCCGGGCTCGGCCGGAACTTGAGCTGGCAACGCGTCGCGCCTTAGCCAGGCCGTCATACATCGCCCTCTATCGCGTCTCCTGTTTGGCCGCGCTTTGCGGACACCCGGGAGAGCGGATCGGAACGATCCAAGAAGGGATACCTCCATGAAACGACGCATCGGCGCGATGGCAGCGACACTTGCCCTGGTTTTCCTCGGGCTCATTCCGGCGCCGCTGGTGCTTGCGGCCACACCGGCGAACGACAACATAGCCGCAGCCACCGTCATATCGAGCCTGCCCTTCAGCGATGTCGTGGACAACACCGCGGCGACGACAGAACAGGGTGAACCGCAGTTCTGCAACTTCTCGCCGCAGACCGTTTGGTACTCCATCACGCCCTCGGTCGACTCGGTGCTCAGGGCGGACATGGCGGGAAGCGGCTTCTTTGACACCGTCCTGACGGTGTACCAATCGTCCGGGCCCGGCTTCGGCGGCTTGAGCGCATTGCGCTGTGCCTCGTTCGGCGGCTCCGTCACGTTCAGCGCTCAGGCAGGGGCCACGTATTTCGTCCAGGCCGGAAGTGTCTTCACGGGCGGCGGCTCTCTGCACTTGAACCTGCAAGCCGTCCCGCCACCGGCGAATGACGATTTCGCAAACGCAACCCCGATCACTGGCCTTCCCTTCGACGATACCGTGGACGCGACGGCCGGAACGGTCGAGCCAGGCGAGCCCCACGACTCCACGTGCATCGGACCCCCCAGCGCGACCGCCTGGTACGCCGTCACGCCGTCCCTGAGTGGGTCGCTCACAGCAAGCGTTGGTACCTACTTCAGCAGCATCGCGGCATACACGGGCAGTTCCCTGTCCAGCCTTACGTCAGTCGGCTGTCGCAACCTGGGTCAGCTGCTGACATTCCACGTGGACGCCGGCGTCACCTATCACTTCCAGGTGGTGCCTCTGGATCCATTGGGCAGCGGTACGTTGTCGTTCCATGTCGGAGTGACGCCAGCCCCGGTGGCGAGCTTCGGCTTCCAACCCTTTGATCCGGCGATCTTCGACACCGTCCAGTTCTTCGATTTCTCGTTCGACCCCGGTGGGCTCGGCTTCCAAGCGGAGGCATGGACCTTCGGTGACGGGGCGATCGGAGCTGGCTGTTGTCCAACCCATCGATATGCCGCTGATGGTGACTACGCGGTCCAGCTCACTGTCACGACAGTCGACGGCCGCAGCGCCACCTCGACCCAAACGGTCCACGTCAGGACCCACGACGTGGCCATCACGAAGTTCTCGGCGCCTCAGGCGGCAAGTGCCGGACAGACCCGGCAGATTGCGGTCGGCCTGAACAGCAAGCGTTACCCCGAAACCGTTCAGGTCGATCTGTACAAGAGCGTGCCGAACGGTTTCCAGCTTGTCGGTACGCTCAGTCAGTCCGTGCCGGTCCGTTCAGCTAACCGAACAACGGACTTTGCCTTCAGCTACACGTTCACCGGCGGCGACGCAACTGTCGGGAAGGTCACGTTCAAAGCGGTCGCCACCATCCCTGGTGCTCGCGACGCACTGCCGGCGGACAATGAGGCCATCGCTTCGCCCACGAAGGTGAGCAAGTAGTCGGGGTTTGGGGGGCAACGAGGTCGCCCAACCCAAGCAAGGCCTTGTCTGACGCCAGCTGAAGGAGACCGGCCAGATCGCCGGTCTTCTTCAGCGCCAGTCAGGCGGTCGGCTCCAGGATCGCCGCCAGATCGTCGAGGTAGCCCGACCAGTAGCCTTCATGGTCGTCACGAGCGGACGCATCCAGCCCGGCCTCGGCCCAGCCGTCGTGCACGAGCGTGATTCGGGCGCCAGCGCCCGGAAGCGGTTCGACCGTCCACGTCACGGCCGTCTCCTGGCGCCGGTCGGTCTCGGCCCAGGCCCACGTGTGGGCGAAGCGACGACCTGTGTCCAGCTCCGTGATGATACCTTGCACCACGCTCCCGTCGCCGAAGTCGAGCCGATATTCGGTCCCGACCTCGCCTAACGCCGAGGCGTCGGTGAACCAGTCGGCGATGCGCTCCGGCTCGGTCAGAGCCGCCCATGCCTCGGCGGCAGACGCTGCGGTCTCGATCGAAAGCACGATCGGCGGAAGCGTGTCGACCATGGTTCTCCTCAGCGGCGGGCCGGGCGAACTGTCCGGCCCGCGGCCGCCGCTGCCCGGCTCGCCTCGAGCACGTCGCGCGACCTCGCCTTGTAGTCGTCGTAGCGCTCCACGGCCTCCGAGACGTACCGCCCGATGGCCGTAGCATCGACGGCATCGCCCAAGGCGAAGTCCCAGGTCTTGAGCACCGAGCTGCCGGCCCGCAGAACGCCCAACGGGTCGTCGAGCAGCACGCCGTACAGAAAGCGCAACGAGACGCCCTTCCTCGTCGCGTCGATGGCACAGACCCAGAAGCGCCAGTCTGCGCGAAGCGTGTACATCAGGATCTTGTACTTGACGGCGACGTCGAAGTCCGGGTGGACCGCCCGGATCGCCTCGTCCAGGGTGGTCACGAGCGGCGCCGCGGCGGGCTCGACGCCCGCGAGATAGGCCCCGATGGCGGGGCTGGTCATCGGTTCCATGCTAGCTCACTGCCTCATCGTGCGGGCCGACCGGATCGCTCCCCGCCAGCGCATAGGCGACGGCCTCGTCGAGAGTCATGGCAGCGCCCTCGGCACCGAGGCGCTCGATCTCGTCGGCGGCCATGTGCGACCGGACACCCGGTCGCACGCCGGTCTCGAAGGTGTCCTCGACGTAGGTGGCCAGCCCGGTCCCGGTTTCCGACGTCAGGTTGCGCGCGGCACCGCGAAGCCGAGCGGCTCGAACCAGATCGCCACCCGCCACGGCGACCGCGGACATGTCGTCGAGCGTCAGGGTCAGACCCGCGGCATCGCCCGCCGCGTGGAAATGCCGCATGGCATGCTGGATGTAGTCTCGCGCGGCCACGACCTCACCGTTGCGCAGCAGCCCGCTCCCGAGCATGTGCAGCGCCCAGGCCTCCATCGTCAGGTCCGCGGTCTGGCGGAACATCTCGAGAGCCTCGCGAAACTCGTCGGTCCCGTTGCCCTGTTGGTTCCTGAAATAGTGGTAGTTGCCCAGCGCCCAGAGCGCATTCGCCTCGCCGCGCAGATCGCCGAGTTGGTGGAACCGCCGCCGGGCTTCATCGATGTAACCGAGACCGATGCCGTCGGGATCGGGATCCGGCACGTGCGTGGAGCGGGGCACGGCAAACGTGAACGAGGCGTTGTAATAGGCATTCGCGATCTCGGGCTCGTCGCCGACTGCCCGCCAGACCTCGAGCGCCTCCCGGTAGTGGTCGGTCATCTCGGCGAGGTCCCCCTGCCACCAGCATGCGCCACCGAGGGCTTCGAGCAGCTTCGCTCTGAGGCGCGGATCATCCCGGGACCAGGGTGCGGCCTCCATCGCCGCGAGGCGGCGGCGCGCCTCGGCGAGGTGGCCTCGCTTCTGCCAGAAACGCCACATCGCGAAGCCGAGCCGGATCTCGGTCTCGGGCTCCGGACGCGCCATCGATCGATCGAGGACCGCCCGGATGTCATCGTGCTCGAGCTCCAGGCGGTCGAGCCAGCCTCGCTGGTCAGCGCCCGACATCTCGGCGGCGGCACGCTCGGCGAGGGCGAGGAACCAGTCGCGGTGGCGATCCTGGATCGCGAGGGTTTCGCCACGCTCGGCGAGACGTTCCGCGGCGTACTCGCGGATCGTGTCGAGCAGCCGGAATCGCGGCTCCCCGTCGGCCGCCTCTTCCATTTTGAGCAGGCTCTGGTCGGCCAGCGCCATCAGTCCATCGACGAGCTCCCCACCGAGCTCGGAGGCGGGCCCGCACACCGCTTCGGCCGCCTCGAGATCGCAGCTTCCGGCGAAGACCGACAGGCGGTCGAGCAGGCGGCAGGCCTCCTCGTCGAGCAGGTCGTAGCTCCAGGCGATCGCACCCCGCAGCGTCTGCTGGCGGGCAGGCAGATCGCGGGCTCCGGCCGCCAGGACGTCGAGCTGGTGTTCGAGGCGGGCCAGGATGGCATCGGGCGAGAGGAGCTTGATCCGGGCCGCTGCCAGCTCGATGGCCAGGGGCATCCCGTGGAGCCGGGCGCTGATCGCGGCCACCGCCGGTGCGTTCGCGTTGGTCACCGAGAACCCGGGGCGGACGGCGACCGCGCGTTCGATGAAAAGGCGGACGGCGGCGTACTGGCCGAGCGCGGCCAGATCCAGCGCACGTGACTCGGCCGGCAGTTGCATCCGGTCCAGGCTGCTCAGCTGGGCCAGGTCCGGGGGCGTCGGGAGACCCGGCACCGGGTACTCCTGCTCGCCCGAGACGCGCAGCGCCGCCCGGCTGGTGACGATGATCTTGAGGTCGGGGGCGGCGCGCAGGAGGTCGGCCACGATCGGTGCGGCATCGGCGACCTGCTCAAAGTTGTCAAGGACGAGCAGGAGCCGGCGATCGCGCAGCCATTCCGCCAGCGTTTCGGCGATCGGTCGTGCGCCGGCTTCCGCGACGCCGACCGCGGTGGCGATCCGCGACGTGACCAGCATCGGGTCCCGGATCGGCTCGAGCGGCACGAAGAAGACACCGTCCGGGAACCCATCGGCGACCATCGTCGCGAGCTGCAGGGAAAGTCGCGTCTTGCCCGTGCCGCCCGGCCCCGTCAGGGTGAGCAGCCGGGTCGACGACAGCAGCGTCGCCGCCTCATCCAGCTCCGCGCCGCGCCCGATGAACGTGGTCAGCTGCGTCGGCAGGTTGTTCGGGCGGGCGTCGGGTGTCCGCAGCTGAGGAAAGTCGTGGGGCAGGTCGTCTGTCTCCACCTGGACGACGTGCTCGGGACCCAGCAGGTCCTTGAGCCGGAATGCCCCGAGGTCGCGCAGGCGGACGTCAGCCGGAAGGTAGGCCTCCACCAGCGCGCGGGTCGCGTCCGAGACGAGGATCTGGCCGCCGTGTCCGACCGCCGCGATCCGAGCCGCACGGTTGATGTCGAGCCCGACCAGGCTGCCGCCGGCCAACTCGGCCTCGCCCGAGTGGATGCCGATCCGAACCCGGACGGCATCGTCATCCGGCCAGGGCTCCGCGGCCAGCCGGCGCTGGGCGGCGACGGCGGCGGCGACGGCCGCCCGAGCGCTTGCGAAGACGACGAAGAACGAGTCGCCCTCGGTGCCCTGCTCGATCCCGTCGTGGGCCACGAAGACCTCGCGCAGGATCTCCCGATGGCGTTCGCGCAGCCCGCCGTAGCGGACCGTCCCGACCTGCTGCTCGAGGCGCGTCGATCCCTCGATGTCGGTGAACAGGAACGTGACCGTTCCACTCATGGTCGGCTGGGTGACGGTCATCTCCGGCGGGTCCGTGGAAGCCTCAGTGGTGCTGGGATTCGGTCAGCTCACGCAACCGGCCGGCCAGCTCGCGCAGGATGGCCATCGCCAGGCTCGGCTGCTCCTGGACGACGGCCTCGAAGTCCCAGCTCGCCAGGGCCAGGCAGGTCGTGGGACCCGAGCTGACGACCTGGGCGATCCGCGGCCGCCCGTCGAGCACCGACAGCTCACCGAAGAACTCGCCCGGGCCCAACCGGGCGATCGTCTCGCCATCGCGCACGACCCGCACCGCACCCGACACGACGATGAAGAAGCCGGTGCCAATCTCGCCTTGCCGGGCGATCACCCGATCGGCCGGAACGTCGAGCTCGGTGGCCCGGGCGGCGATCCGTTCGAGGCCGGCTGCGTCGACGCCCGCGAACAGGCGCGTTCGGGCAAGGAGCTGGGTCGTCTCTTCGCGGGTCAGGGTCATGCGTCCTCCGGTCGGTCTTCGGGGCCATGCTGCGCTGCGCGACGGCGGGCCGTCAACACGCGCGAGGTCGCGCCAGCTGTCCGGCTGTGGCACCATGCCCGTATGGTCGCGCGTGAGGAGCTGGTGGATGCTATTGCCGGCTTCGCGCTGTTCGCCGATTTGACCGATCCCCAGCTCACGGCGATCGTCCACATCTTCGAGGAAGCCTTCTACGCCGAGGGGGTGCGGGTCCTGCGCCAGGGCCTCACCGGGTCCGGTTTCCACATCATCCTTGATGGTGAGGCGGCGATCGTGGTCGACGGCCACGAGCGTGCGCGGATGGCCCGTGGCGACTTCTTCGGGGAGGTTTCGGTGATCCTGGGCGAGTCCCCGATCGCAGACGTCGTGGCGACTCGTCCGCTCCGCTGCCTGGTCCTGCCCGGCCCGCGCGTTGAGCCGTTCCTGGTCGACCATCCGCGGGTGATGTACCGGATGCTGCAGGCGCAGGCTCGGCGCCTGCGGGCTGCCAACCGATGGCGGAGCTGAAGCGCCCGTTCCCGCCCGGCGAGTACCCGGTCGTCGTCGTCGGGAGCGGCCCGGGCGCACTCCAGGTCTCCTACTCGCTGCGCCGTCTCGGCGTGGATCACGCCGTGATCTCGGCCGATCCGTCAGCGGGCGGGATGTTCCGCCGCTGGCCGTTCTTCCAGCGGCTCCTCTCGTGGACCAAGCCGCACGCGCCGGTCGAGCGCGGCACCCGAGCCTACGAGCGTTACGACTGGAACAGCCTGCTCGGCGAGGCGCCGGAGACCCGGGCGATCCAGCCGGAATTGATGGATGGCAGCTCGTACTTCCCGTCGCGACCGGAGATGGAGGCGAACCTCGTCGCCTTCGCCGAACGGGCAGGGGTCGCCGTCCGCTACGGGTGCCGTTGGACCGCGACCAGCCTCGGAGACGATGGCGCCGGTCAAACCTTCGTGTTGGAGACGACCGATGGGATCTACCGCTGCACGGCCCTCGTCGTGGCCGTCGGGGTGGCCGAGCCTCGGACGCCGCCCGGCGTCGGTATGGAGCTCACCAGTCACTATGCCGACGTCCGGCCGGCCGAGACGTATGCCGGCCAGCGCGTCTTCATCATCGGCAAGCAGAACTCGGGATTCGAGCTTGCCAGCGGTCTGCTGCCCTGGGCGCGGCAGCTGATCCTGTCGTCCCCGTCGCCGGCACGCCTCTCGGTCGACACCCGCTCGCTGGTCGGCATTCGGGCGCGCTACGTCCAACCGTACGAAGACCACGTGCTGGGCGGCGGGGTGAGCGTCCTCGACGCGGCGATCGATCGGGTCGAACGTGCCGCTGACGGCAGCTTCCTCGTCCGGCTCCGGCGGACCGATGGTGGCGCGGACATGGCGATCGAGGCGGACGAGGTGATCGCGGCGACCGGGTTCGTTACCCCGCTCGTGGACCTGCCCGCGCTCGGCGTCGCGACCTTCGGCGCGAGTGGTCTGCCCGCCCAGACGCCGTGGTGGGAGAGTGCCAGCCTGCCTGGGGTCTTCTTCGCCGGGACAATCGGCCAGGGGGCCAAGGGCCTCCAGAAGCACGGAATCCCGGCCAACTCGGGGGCGGTCCATGGTGCCCGATACAACGCCCGGGTCCTGGCCGGGTATCTCGCCAGGACTCGCTTCGGCGTGGCGCCCGAGCTGCCGCGCGTGGCGCCCGAGGCCGCCTCCACGTTTCTCGCGACCGAGCTGGCCGAGGGACCCGAGCTCTTTCATCAGCGCGGCTACCTTGCCCATGTGCTGACCGCCGATCCGGCCGGAGGCCTGCGCGACGACGGGGTCCAGCCGCTCGCCGAGGTCCTCGATGTGGGCGGGCCCGACGCGCTCGCCGCGACCCTTGAGGCCGACGGGTCGGGGGCGATCTATCCGGTGATCTACAGCCGGCTTGGCGGACGCATCGTAGAGCGCGCGATCGATCCGGATCCCCTGCTGCGCTTCGACACGGCCGATACCCGGCTCGCGATCGACGATCTGGCCCGCCGCATCGGCGGTACCTAGGGCCCGGGCGGCGCGATCGTTCCGTTTGATCGAAACGATCCCAAAATCGACTGCGGACGGGTGTCAGTGACCGGCTGGCGGCGGACGGGCAGCGACGAGGACTCTCAGACGAGCCGCCGCGGGATCGACTCGCGCCACTCGCGCCGGAAGAACGGCTCGCCGTCGAGGTCGACCTCCAGCTCGACGCCGAGGTCGAAGGCGATCGCATTGCTGGTCTGGAGTGAGCGGGCTCGGATCTCGGTCTCGAAGGTGTGCTCGCGCCAGCGGTAGACGACGTCGGCCACCAGGCTGGCCCGAGCCGGGTCGACGTCGTTGGCGGTCAGCGTCAGGGTCTCGGCCGCGTAGAGGCGCCGCCCGTCGTCGAGCAGATCCTCGCCGCCGCCGTGGATCGTGACGGTCACGCTGCCATCGATCACGTCGTTGGCGATTCGCCAGACCGGCGGGTAGGAGGCTCCCTCACCACCCACGTCGGGGAGGTCGGGTGGGCTGGTCTTGAAGGCTGGAACCGGGGCGTCGCCCGGTCCGCCCGCGGGAGGCACAACCGGGAGGATCAGCCGCGACGGCTTGTCGGGCCCGTGCCACAGCTCGAACGCTGCCTCGTGTGGCGAGGGCCAGATGACCGGCCAGGCTGCCGAGGCGACCGACACCCGGAACCGATGACCGGGCAGGAACCGGTAGCCGGCAGGACGCAGCGACACCCATATCTCCTCGACCCGGCCGGGCTTCAGTGCCTCGGGCCGTTCATGCGAGCGTCGATGGGTCAGGTTGAGGATCCCGGCACTCACCTGGGCCGACGTGCCATCCGGCGCCACATCGGTGAGGCGCACGACCGCGGTCGCGACCGGCGCCGAGACCTCCAGATAGAGGACGACCTCCGGGACGCCGAAGACCTCGAGCGGGTTCTCGAGTGGTTCGGAGGTGAAGGTTGGGCCGAGGCTCTCGTCCGGTCGGAGGTCCCGCGCCAGGCCGTTGGGCGGGCTGCCTGCCCCCCACGAGAGCGATGCCCGCGTCCCGATCGTGGGTCGGTGGCGATAGCGGTCGACGCCGGACGGCTCTGGGGCTGGCGCCGGAGTCGCCTCCGCTTCCGCGACCAATCTCCCGACCAGCGGGAGCGATCCGCCGGCGAATGCCCAGGCTCTTGCCTCGACCGCAGGGTGGGGGAATGACGTGGCCGCCCGCCAGCGGCCCGGCAGCGCGTCAGGGAACGGCTCGGGCTCCGCGTACTCCCGCTCGAACCAGACGACCGCCGGCTCCTCGTCCGCCCCGTTCGGGATCCCCTTCAGCCACCGATCGAAGAAGCGGACCATCTCGTAGAGCTCGTCGATGTTCGGTCCTGGCGTCGCTGACGACGGCAGTCCGTGCACCCAGTTCCCGACGATCGTGCGCGAAGGCGCGCGACAGGCGGCCTGCATCCGAAAGGCAGCGTCGACGTACGAATCCATCCATCCAGCGACGTTGAGGATCGCCGCCTCGATCGCCTCGTAGTCCGGTGCCAGGGAGCCGGGTCGCCAGTACGGTCCATCGTGCTGCTGGCGGAGCCACTCGAAGAGCCACGGCGGCGTGGCCTCCAGCCTGGCGCGCCACTCCGCACGCCAGCCCTCACCGACGATCGTCGGGTCCGGTGGCATCGCGTTCATCGCGACCTGGCTGACCGCGTACTGGCTCAGCTCGCTGGCGGTGACGCATCCACCGATGTAGTGGACGTCGGTCAGGTACCGGTCATCGGTCGCCTGCACCGGGACGATCGCCCGCAGATGCGGCGGGCGGAGCTTCGCCACCTGGATCGAGGTGAAGCCGCCGTAGCTGATCCCCCACATCCCCACCGCGCCGGTGCACCACGGCTGGGCCGCGAGCCACTCCACGGCGTCGTACCCGTCGCGCGTCTCGGCTTCCGTGTACTCGTCGAGCGCGATCCCGCCCGAGGACCCGGTACCGCGCACGTCCAGCCGGCAGAGGACGTAGCCGCGCCGCGCGAGATAGGTCCCCCGGGCGATGTCGGCGTTTCGCCGCCAGTTGTCCTTGCCATACGGGATCATCTCGAGGATCGCCGGGAAGCGTGCCGCGGGCTCGGTCGCCTGCGGGACGGGCAGCCACAGGTTGGCCGAGAGCGCGACCCCGTCGCGGGCCGGGATCCAGACGCCCAGGCGAGTCTCGACCGCATGTGTCATCAGCCGGAGTCTAGGGGCCACCCGAACCGTCGCGACACCCCTGCCCGTGCCGTGCGACGATGCGTCGGATGGAGGAGGAGACCGTCGTCGCCGGACCGTGGACGCGTCGGACCCGCCGCGTGGCCTACGAGAACCCCTGGATCACGATCTGGCACGACGAGGTGATCAGGCCGGATGGCGCGCCGGGAATCTATGGCGTGATCCACTTCGCGAATCTGGCGGTTGGCGTGCTCGCCCTCGACGACGCCGACCAGGTGCTGCTCGTCGGCCAGCATCGCTACGCCCTTGACCTCTACTCGTGGGAGATCCCCGAAGGTGGCGTACCGGCCCGCGAGTCCCCGCTGGATGGCGCCCGTCGGGAGCTCCGCGAGGAGACCGGGATCGAGGCGAAGGCCTGGAGCGAGCTGGCCCGCTGCCACCTCTCCAACTCGGTCTCGGATGAGGAGGCCATCGTCTACCTGGCCACGGGGTTGTCCCAGGGAGTGGCGACGCCTGACGGGACGGAATCCCTGGCCGTCCAATGGCTCCCGTTCGCCGAGGTCCTGGCGATGACGATGGACGGCCGGATCATGGATGCGATGACGGTCATGGCCGTCCAGCGCGCGGCGATCGTCCGACTGACCGGGACCCACCAGGACGAACCCGCCGAATGACCTGGCTCCACGTCGGCTCAGAGCTGCACGTTCGCCCGGACCCAGCGGCCGGCACGGTGGCGGTGGCGGTCGCTGTCGCCTCGTCGAGGTCCGGGACGTCCCTCAGTAGGTCTCGACCCGGACGGGTGTGAGGGCGAAGTCGCGCACGTTGCGGGTCACGACGGCTCCGCTCAGATGAAATGCCGATGCGGCGATGAGTGCGTCCGGGAGTCCCAATGTTCGGCCGGCGGTTCGTACTTCGGCCCGCCACCTCCCGGCCAGCGTCGCGGCCTCACGTCCCGACTGAACGAATTCCGTGGGAATGAGGAACCGCTCGAACGTGGGTTCGTCCTGCGTGCGGAGCCCGGCACGCACTTCGCAGACGACCACGTCCGTAACCGCTGGCTGGTCACCCTCCTCGAACATTCGATGCCATCGAGCGCCGGCCCCTCGATCCCCCCTGAGATGATCGATGACGAACGTCGAGTCGAGGATCAGCAGCATCGTCTTCCTCCGGCCCCGGGTCGGTCGATTCGGCGCGCAGCTCCTGGACCCACCCAACGACCTTTTCGGGTGTGGACCAATACGGATAGTCGTCGACTGATAGCGTTCCGAACGTTGCCTCGAACGCCTCCTTCTGGCGATCGCGGCGTAGTTGTTTCTCGACCGCGTCCGCGACATATCGACTTCGGCCTCGGGGCCCGGCCACTTCGTCGAGCCGCTTGACGAGCTCCTCGGGTAGCAGGAGGTTCGTGCGCACGTTCATGCGCATACGATAGCACACGATCGTGCGCCGTTCTGGTGGCCGCGCCGGCGAGCGAGTCATGCGCCCGACCGCCTAGCATCCTTGAGGTGAGTGACGCTCGGCGCGACTGGGATGCCATCGTCGTCGGACTCGGGGCGATCGGTTCGGCCGCGGCCTACTGGTTGAGCCGGACGCTCGGCGATCGCGTGCTGGGTCTCGAGCGCTTCGAGCTCGATCATGCCAACGGCGCCTCGGCCGACCACAGCCGGATCATCCGGCTCTCGTACCACCGCCCGTCATACGTCCGACTGGCCAAGCGTGCCTACGACTGCTGGTCGGCGGTGGAAGCCGAGGCCGGCGAGCGGATCGTCACGATCACCGGAGGGCTCGACCTGTGGCCCGCCAACGCAGCCATCCCGCAGGCTGACTATCTCGAGAGCCTCACCACCGAAGGGGTCCCGTTCGAGCGGCTCGACGCGGCGGAGGTCATGCGACGCTGGCCGCAGTGGCGGCTCGACGACGACGTCAACGCGATCTGGCAGCGCCAGGGCGGCCTGGCCGACCCGTACAGGGGCAACGCCGCCCATCGTCGTCTTGCGCGGGCGCACGGCGCGTCGCTGCACGAGCGGACGAAGGTGACGGCCCTGCGTGACACGGGTGGCGGCGACCTCGAGGTTGTTACCGCTCGTGGCACGTATCGGACCGGGCGGGTGGTGCTCGCCACCGATGCCTGGACGAACCAGCTCCTCGCCTCGTTCGGGCGTCGCCTGCCGCTCCAGGTCACCAGGGAGCAGGTCACCTACTTCGCCTGTCCCGATCCGGCGGCATTCGCCCCGGATCGCTTCCCGGTCTGGATCTGGATGGACGATCCGTCGTTCTACGGTTTCCCGACCTACGGTGAGGCCGGTCCCAAGGCCGCCCAGGATTGCGGTGGACAGCCGGTCGATCCCGACCGGCGGACCTTCGAACGCGACGAGGCCGCGTTCCAGCGCGTCGTCGGATTCCTGGACCGCCATCTGCCGGGCGCGCTCGGGCCGCCGATCTACACCAAGACCTGCCTCTACACGCTGACCCCCGAGCGCGACTTCGTCGTCGATCGGCTGCCCGACCAGCCAGGTGTGGCGGTTGCCCTCGGCGCCGGCCACGGCTTCAAGTTCGCCTCCGTGCTTGGCCGCATCCTGGCCGAGCTGAGCACGGACGGAACGACCCCGTCCAGCCCGGAATTGGAGGGGTTCCGGATCGACCGCCCGATCCTGCTCGAGGCGAACCCCGCAACGACGTGGATGGTCTGATTCGGGCGTGACGCGCAGGCCGGTTCCCGCCTTGCGCTGCCTGACCGCGTGTGCCACCGTACCGCCACTCAGCGGGGAACCAGGCCGGAGGTTCGAGGAGGAAACGGACCTCGCCAGAGGAGGATTCGATGCGACCAACCGTGCGTGTGCGACTGGCCCGGCTCGTTGGCGCCAGTGCCCTCGTCGGCTCCCTGCTCCTGCCGGCGGCGGCCCCGGTCGCGGCCGCGGATCCAGTGGTCATCCGGGCCGGGACGACCCAGGACCTCGACTCGTTGAACCCGTACGCCACGCTGCTGGTCGTCGGCTATGAGGCGTTCCAGCTCAGCTATAACCTGCTGGTCGACTTCGGGCCGGACCTCGAGCCGATTCCCGGCTTCGCCGACACGTGGGAACGGGCGGCCGACGGCCATTCCTGGACCTTCCACATTCGCGACGGGATGAAGTGGTCGGACGGAGAGCCGGCGACCTCGGCCGATGCCTGTTTCTCGTGGCAGCTCGCTATCGACGCGATTGCCGATGGCGGCGCCGGCAGCCTGGGCGCTGGTTACCTCGACCCTGGGCTCGACGACGCGGCCGTGACCAAGGTCGCATGCCCCGATGACTCGACCATGATCGCGACCACGGACGATGCGTCGGACCGGATCCTGCAGACCTACCTGCCGATCATTCCCAAGCACATCTGGGGCAAGGAGACCCACAAGACGATCGGCGACGCCAAGTTCGACGCGCCACTGGTGGGGACCGGCCCGTACCAGGCGGTCGAGTGGCAGACCGGCCAGTTCGTGCGCTTCCAACGGAACCCGACCTATTGGGGGAGCCAGGCCTATCCCGACGAGATCGACATCCAGATCTTCAAGTCGGGCGACTCGATGGTCCAGGCGCTCAAGGCGGGCGAGATCGACTACGCCCACGGCCCGAACGCGGAGCAGCTCAACGCCCTGAAGTCGGATCCGAACATCGCGACGGTCGTCGGCAGCGCCAACGGCTGGACCCAGCTGGCGTTCAACACCTACGGAGCAGGCACCGACAAGACGATCGCCAAGGGTGGGCCGTCCACCAAGGCGCTGCTGGATCCGGCGTTCCGTGACGCGCTGGGGTATGCCATCGATCACCAGACCCTGGTCGATCGAATCCTGGGTGGGTACGGCGACCTCGGCAACACGATGGTCCCGCCGGTCCTGACCCAGTGGCACGTCGAGCCGACGAAGCCCCGAACGTTCGATATCGAGCTCGCCAAGCAGAAGCTGACGGATGCCGGCTACACGCTCAATTCGAGCGGAAAACGACTCGACAAGGAAGGCAAGCCGATCACCCTCCGCCTGTACATGCCAGATTCAGACGACAACTATCCGAAGGCGGCCCAGTTCGTGGCTGATTGGTACGGCCAGCTCGGGATCAAGCTCACGACCCAGGTCCTCGATTCAGCGACGCTCGGTGAGAAGGTCCTGCCACCGGAAGCCGGTGCCGGCTACACCGCCGATTACGACATCGAGCTGTGGGGCTGGACCGGCAATGTTGATCCGAATGCCCTGATGCAGATCTTCGAGTGCGACGCGATCGGCAGCTCGTCCGACAGCCAGTACTGCAATTCGGACTACGACAAGCTCTACGAGCAGCAGCTCGTCGCGCCCAGCGCCGATGCGCGCAAGCAGATCCTGACCCAGATGCAGAACATCATCTATGACGACGCGCCGTACGACATCCTCTACTACGACGCCAACCTGGAGGCGTACCGGACCGATCGATTCGCCGGCTGGCAGAAGCAGCCCACGGCGAACGGCACGCCGCTCTTCACCTACGGAACGCTCGACTACACGCTCCTGACCAACGCCGCTGCGGTTGCACCAAGTCCATCGCCGTCGGCCGCCGCGTCGAACGCCGCGGTCGTGCCGCCGTCGGCCAGCCCAAGCGCGAGCGCCGAGACGAGCCCAAGCACGACCGGCTCCTCGAACACGACCGTGATCTTGCTGGTCGTGGTGATCGTGGCGGTCATCGTGGTGGGCCTGGTCCTGGCCAGCCGACGGCGTGGCGCCCGGGAGCGCGACGAAGAATGAGCGGACGCCGCGGCCGCGGCCGGTCAATCGGTTCGACTTAGAGACCGGCATCGGGGATGGGCGGTCGATACCTCGCGCGCAAGGCCGCCCAAGCCGCCCTGACGATCTTCGCGATCGTCCTGCTCAACTTCGTCCTTTTCCGGATGATGCCGGGCTCGCCCGAGCGGGTTCTCCTGCGGAATCCGTACCTGACCCAGGCGAAGATCGAGCAGGTCCGCATCGCGTGGGGCCTGGACAAGCCGCTCATCCCCGATCAGCTCGTCGCCTACGTCGGATCGACGCTGTCGGGCGACCTCGGCTACTCGCTCAAGTTCCGGGGGACCCCGGTCACCGACGTCATCGGCCAGCGCTTCTGGCCGACGATCTTGCTCATCGGCCTGGCCGAGGCGATCGCGATCGTGATTGGCCTCGCGGTCGGGGCGTACGCGGGCTGGCGCCGCGGCAGTCGCGCCGATCGAATCGGCAGCGGGATCAGCCTGATCCTCTACTCGATGCCCTATTTCGTCATCGGTATGCCAATGATCGTCATCTTCGCCTCAGGGCTGGGCTTGTTCCCGACGTCGGGGATGCTGACCGTCGGCGCCACGTACGGATCGTTCGCGGATCAGCTCGTCGATTTCGCGCGCCACCTGACGTTACCGCTGGCGACCGTCTCGCTCGGCCTGATCGGTGGTTATTCGATTCTCATGCGAAGCTCGATCATCGAGACGCGCTCGGAGGACTATGTGACGACCGCGCGGGCCAAGGGCCTGACCGATCGCCGTGTGCTCATGGCTCACGCCTTCCCGAACGCGTTGCTGCCGATGGTCACGATCATCGCGATCGAGCTCGGCTACGTGGTCGGCGGGGCGATCACCGCCGAGGTCGTCTTCAACTGGCCAGGTCTGGGCACGCTGACCGTTGACGCGCTGAGCGCCCGCGACTACCCGGTGCTCGAAGGCGTCTTCCTGCTGCTGTCCGTCGCGGTCGTGGTGGCGAACATGTTCGCCGACCTCGTTTACGGCCTGCTCGATCCGCGAGTTCGCTCGTGAGCGCCGCTTGAGCGCCGCGCTGCCGGCCGCGCCGGTCGAGACCAGGCTGCGAGCCGAGCGCTGGCGGCTTCGGATCAAGACGACCCGGGACTTCGCCCGGCGCTACCTCCGACGAGCCGATGGCGTGGTGGGCCTGGTGATCCTGCTGATCTTCGCGGTCCTGGCGATCATGCCGCAGCTGTTCGTGGGACCCCTGCAGACCGCGACGACGGCGACCGGCTCATCTCTCCAGGCACCGTCGAGCGTCCATATCTTCGGGACCGACGAGCTCGGTCGCGATCTGCTGAACCTGACCATTCATGGGGCCCGGATCTCGATGGCGATCGGCCTGCTCGCGACGGTCATCACGATCGTCGTCGGCGCGATCATCGGCATCGTGGCGGGCTTCCTGGGCGGCGGGATCGACAACGTCCTGATGCGGCTGACCGACTTCTTCCTGGTGCTGCCCACTTTCGTGCTCGCGATCATCCTGGCCCCGGTCATCCTCGACGTGATCGGCGTCGAGGCAGAGCTCTTCGGGATCCGGGCGACGCTGCTGGTCATCATCGTGGTCATCGGGGTGACCTCGTGGGCGACGACGGCCCGGATCATCCGGTCCCAGACACTATCGATCCGTGAGCGGATGTTCGTCGACCGGGCGCGCGTCATCGGCGGGGGCTCCGGTCACATCATGCGCCGGCACATTCTCCCGAACGTCGTCAACCTGATCGTCGCGAACACGGTCCTCATCTTCGCAGGCGCTGTCTTCACCGAGACGACCCTCTCGTTCATCGGCCTGGGCGATCCGTTCCAGCCGTCATGGGGCCAGATCCTCAATGCGGCCCAGTCGTCCGGCGCTCCCGGTCTCGGCGCCTGGTGGTACATCGCCCCACCCGCCGCCTGCGTGGTTCTCGTGATCCTCGCCTTCACCCTGGTTGGCAACGCGCTCGACGACATCCTCAATCCAAAGGCCGCGGTTCGCCGATGACTGACATGCCGGTCGTCCTCGGCCGTCGTGAATGGCCGCTGCCCAGGCAGGCGGACCCGAAGGCACCGCTCCTGGTCGTCAAGGATCTGAAGACACACTTCAGCCTCGAGTCGGGCGCCGTCCGGGCGGTCGACGGGATCAGCTTCACGCTCGACTACGGGGAGGCGCTCGGGATTGCCGGTGAATCCGGTTGCGGCAAGACGACCACCGCGCTGTCCCTCGTGCGGATCCTTCCCTCGAACGCGACGATCGTCGAGGGCAGCATCAAGCTGATGGGGATCGACCTGGTCCCGAAGTCCGAGAATGCCCTGCGGCGCTACCGCTGGCGCGAGATCAGCATCGTCTTCCAAGGCGCGATGAACGCGCTCAACCCGGTCCGCCGGGTTCGCGATCAGATCGCCGAGCCGATCGAGCAGCGTCTCGGGGCCTCGTCCGCGGCCGCTCGCAAACGGGCGGGCGAGCTGCTCGAGCTGGTCGGCATCCCGCGCCAGCGTGGCAGCGCCTACCCGCACGAGCTGTCAGGTGGGATGCGTCAGCGGGCAATGATCGCGATGGCCCTCGCCTGCGACCCGGCGATCGTCATCGGCGACGAGCCGACCACCGCCCTGGACGTCATGGTCCAGGCCCAGATCCTGGAGCTGCTCGAGAGCCTGCGCAAGAAGCTGGGGCTCTCGCTCATCCTGATCACCCACGACCTTTCGGTCATCGCCGAGACGTGCGACCGGGTCCTGATCATGTACGCCGGCCGGGTCGCCGAGGAGGGTCCGGTCGGCGAGGTCTTCCATCGACCGCGCCACCCATACACCCAGAAGCTCCTGGCGGCCTTCCCGAACATCCATGCCGATCGGCGCACCCTGGACGTGATCCCGGGTTCGCCACCCGATCTGCGCAATCCGCCGCCCGGCTGCCGCTTCGCCCCACGCTGCTTTGCCGCGATGGCGATCTGCTCGGAGGTGGTGCCCGCCGAAACGACCTTCGATGGGGTTCGGGTCGCATGCCATCTCTACAAGGCCGGCGACGACGGAACGCCAGTCACGACCGCGCCACCGAATGCGATCGGGGCGACGGCCTCCGAGGTCGCCTGATGCCCGACGATCTGCTCCGGCTGGAGGGACTGAAGGTCCACTTCCCGATCCGCGGCGGGATCGTCGACGGGCTCCTCCATCGGACGCGCGGGGTCGTGCGGGCGGTCGACGGGATCGATCTGACCCTGCGCCGCGGCGAGGTCCTCGCCCTGGTTGGGGAATCCGGGAGTGGCAAGACGACGACCGGTCGGGTCGTGGTGAAGCTGACCCGCCAGACCGCGGGCACGATCACGTTCGAAGGTCGCGACGTCTCCGATCTGTGGGGGGTCCGCGCCCTCCGCGCCTACCGGCGCCGGGTCCAGCTGATCTTCCAGGATCCGTACGAGACGCTGAATCCGAAGCAGACCATCCACGACTTCGTCGTCGAGCCGCTGGAGGTCAACGGGATCGGGACCGCCGCGGAGCGGGAGCGCAAGGTCACCGAAGCCCTCGAGGCGGTCGACCTCCGGCCGGCCAGCGACTTCGCGTTCCGCTTTCCCCACGAATTGTCCGGCGGCCAGCGCCAGCGGGTCGTCATCGCCGGAGCGCTGGTCATGGACCCCGACGTCATCGTTGCCGACGAACCGGTCTCGATGCTCGACGTCTCGATCCGCACCGAGCTGCTGCGGCTGATGCTCGACCTTCGCCGCGAGCGCGGGCTGACCTACCTGTTCATCACCCACGATCTGTCACTGGCCTGGGTGATCGCCGATCGGATCGCGGTCATGTATCTCGGCAAGATCATGGAGATCGGACCGGCGGAGCAGGTCATTCGATCGCCTCGCAACCCGTACACCCAGGCGCTGGTCTCGGTCTCCCCCTCGCCGGATCCGCCCACGGCCGGTCAGCGGGCCCGCCGTACGATCCTCGAAGGCGAAACTCCCGACGCCGCCTACATCCCGACGGGCTGCCGGTTCCGGCCGCGCTGCCCCAAGGCGTTCGACCGGTGCGCGGCGGAGGAGCCGCCGCTCTTCGATGTCGGAGGTGGTCAGGCGGCCGCCTGCTGGCTCGCAGAACCCGGTCGGGCGCTGCGCACGGCGGATACGGCGATCCCGCCGATCGCCCTGACCGGAGAAGGAGCCGCATGAGCGAGCAAGACGCACTGTCGAGTCGCCAGATTGCCGATCTGCTGGCGGCCTCCGCGACCACCGTGGTGACGGAGCTGACGGCGCTGGGCGCCGAGGGCGGCTGGCGACCGGAGCCTGGCGAGTGGAGCGCGAACGAGTGCGTCGGTCACCTCATCGAGGCGGAGCGGCGCGGGTTCGCCGGACGGATCCGGCGCATCCTGGCCGCCGACCGCCCGGACATCCCAGCCGACCTGGAGGGCTGGGATCCACCGGCCGTCGCCGAGTCGCGTCGCGACCACCTGCGCTCGGGCGCGGAGCTGGCGGCGGAATTCGCCGCGCTGCGCGCCGACGGGGTCGCCCTGGTGCTCAGCCTGGGACCGGCGGAGATGGACCGGGTCGGGATTCATCCCGACGTCGGCCCGCTGCGCGTCGACGAGCTGCTGGGTGAGTGGGTCCACCACGACCGCAACCACATCCGGCAGCTCCTGGCGGTGACCCAGGCCAGGGTCTGGGCCCAGATGGGCAACGCCCGCCGGTTCAGCCTCGACGACCTCTAGTCTCCAGGCGCGGCGGGCGTCCCGGGATTCGACGGGTTAGAAGGCGGCTTCCGTCCCGGGCTCCGTCCACGGATTCGGCCCGCGGCCGTTGACCCAATAACTCCCCGTGCCGACCAGCCACGCGCGACCATGCCCGCCGGCGCTGAAACGCATCGAGTGGCTCTCGATCCGGGTCACGATCGTCCGCCCGCCGATGAGGAAGTGCCCGGTGCGGTCGCCGAACCGGTAGACGAGGGAGCCGTCGGCCAGGTGCGTCTTGGAGATCCAGCCCGTGACCCGGATGCTCGAGACGACGCCGGCGCCGTCGATTCGCAGGGTTCCGCCATCGAGCGAGCCGGCCAGGACGTAGCTGCCACCAAGGCGGACGCGGCCATCGCCCTGCGCCGTGAGGACGCCGGATCCGGCGATCGTGGGCGGCGTCACGGTAGGCGTGGCGGCCTCGGCCGCCGAGACGGAAGTGGCCCCGAACAGGCCGACGACGAGGATTGCCGGGAGGAAGATGGCCCGCAGACGGGCTGAATGGGTTTGCATGCGTTGGGCTCCCTGTGCTGCCGTCGAGTCCGGTCGACCCGGTTGGTCGCCGGTTCTGGATGGGGACAGCCTCAGGCGGTCACGTCAACGGCACCCCACTCGCTTGCAAGCGGAACGAAAGACGGTTCTCCGGATGGCCTACCCGGCCGTTGGGGCCGTTGCCATTCGGTCCATCGCCCGGTGGACGAGCGCGGCGATCACGGCGCCAACGACTGGGGCGACGAGATAGATCCATAGCTTCGAGAGGTCTCCACCGAGCAGCGCCGGGGCGATGCTGCGAGCTGGATTGACCGACGCCCCGGTGAAGGGCACCGCGGCCAGGTGGATGCCCACGAGGGTGAGCGGGATGGCCAGCGGAGCCAGCGCCGAGGCGTGCTTCGTCGACGCCAGGATCACCAGCAGGAAGATCGCGCTGAGGACGGTCTCGAGGATGAGCGCCTGGATGTCCGTGAAGCCCGATCCTGGTTTGGTGATGGTCGCGGCGACCGCGGCCTGGTTCCAGAGCACCAGGATCAGCGCCGATGCCCCGATCGCCCCGATGATCTGGCTGACGATGTAGCCGACGGCAGCCATCGGCGATAGCCGCTCGTCGATCGCCATCGCGATCGTGACCGCGGGATTGAAGTGGCCGCCGGAAACATGGCCGAAGGCGAAGATCGCGGCCAGCAGCCCCAACCCGAATCCGAGCGGGACGACGACGAGCAGTGGTCCGGCCGCTCCCAGCACGCCGACGGCCTGGACGCTGGTCATGCCAATGGCGAAGAACAGGAAGGTGCCGAGCAGCTCGGCGAGGTAGGCGCGCGCGTTCATCATCCCTCCAACTGCGACCCTGGGCTGGGTGACGTCACGATACCCATCAGGCCTCGAGTTGCGCGAATCAGGAGCGCGTCCCGCCACGCTTGGCAAAGGACCTCGATGAGCTCCAGGCGATCGACCGCCGCGGCTGGATCGTCGCCCACCGCAAGTGCGCCGTGACGCTCGAGGAGGACGGCGTTGGCGAACGGCTCGGGCGGCTCCGTCAGCGCTGCGGCGATGCGCTCCGCGAGCTCTGAGCTGCCGATCGCACCAAGCGCGATGAACGGCAACCGGGGCAGGAAGAGGGCGGTCTCGGGGAGCGCAACCGGATCGGGCACTTCCCCGGCCAGCGTCAGTGCCATCGACGCCGGCAGATGGGCGTGAACCACGGCCCCCAGGTCTGGCCGGGCGGCATGCACAGCCAGGTGGATGGCGAGGTCCGAGGTCGGTCGCAGCCCGCTTCGCGAGAGGGCGTCGCGGTCGGGATGCTGGAGCCAGATGACCACGAAGTCGTCACGCTCCAGCTCGTCCTTGCGACGGCCCGCCGGCGTGGCCATGATGCGATCCGCATCGAGGCGGACAGACAGGTTGCCCTCGCCGGCCGAGATCATGCCGCGGGCGCCGAGCCGGCGTCCCGCCTCGATCAATGCCTCGGCGGCGCGAGTCAGTTCCACCGGCCAATGCTACGTCTCCGGACAGTGCGCTCGCCTCGTACCATCCGCCCATGCCCGGAAACCAACAGCCCGAGCCGCTTGCCCAGAATCGGGACTTCCGGATTCTGCTCTCCACCCAGGGGGTCTCATCGCTCGGCGATGGCGTCAGCTTCGCGGCGCTCCCGTTGCTTGTCCTCGCCCTGACCGGATCCGGGTTGGCGATGGGGATCGTCGGCGCCCTCCAGGCGCTGCCCGACCTCGTCCTCGGGATGGTCGCCGGGGCGCTCGCCGACCGGAGCGATCGCAAGCGGATGATGTTCCTGGCCGACCTCGGGCGAGGCGCGCTGACCGCCCTGATCCCGCTGTCCGTGGCTGTTGGCGGCCCGACGATGGCCGTGATCCTGATTGTCGCGGCGCCGATGAGCGTTCTCCGCTCGTTCTTCCTGGCCGGCTACACGGCGTCCATACCGGCGCTCGTGGGGCGGAGCCAGGTCGGCCGGGCCAATTCGTACTTCGAGACGGTCTATTCGGCCGGTTACATCGTGGGCCCGGCGATCGCCGGCGTGCTGGCGTCGATCATCGGTCCCGGTCCGACCCTGGCGATCGACGCCGTCTCGTTCGGGCTGTCGGCATTCGGGCTCGCGCTCGTGCAGCGCGACCTGCGGGCGCCGGTGGATCGCCGCGAAGCGAACTTGCTGATCGAGATCCGCGAGGGGATCGACTTCATCGTCTCGAACCCGACCCTTCGGGTGGCCATCCTGTTCTGGGGTGCGACGTCAATCCTGACCGCCCCCTTGGTGACGGCGCTCGCAGTCCGGGTCACTCGAGATCTGCGCGAGTCGCCATCAATCCTGGGCCTGCTCCTGGCCGCGTACGGCGTCGGGACCGTGCTGGGCTCCTTGCTCACGGGGCGGCAGGCGCCGAGTGGGCGGATCGCGCCGATCCTGCTTGGCGGCAACATCGTCAGCGGCGTCGGCCTGGTGATCATCGCCATCCGCCCGGAGATTCCGCTGCTGGTGGGCGTCGCCTTCGTTTCCGGGATCGCTCAGTCCATGGTCCTCGTGACCTATGTCACGGTCCGGGCGACCCACTCGCCCGACGAGCTGCTGGGACGGATCGGGAGTACCGCCCGGACGATCTCCCTGGGCCTCCAGCCGATCGGCCTCCTGGCCGGCGGCGCCTTGATCGACCTGACCAGCGGCTCGACGACCCTCGCTGCGATGGGCATCTGCGTGATCGCCGTCAGTTTCGTGTTCGCTCCGGTCGCGGCCCTCCGCCGGGCGTCACTCATGCCCCGATGAGCTGTCCCTCAGGCGGCTTGGGCAATCCGTTCGCGCATCGTGTCCGGCGCCAGCTCCACCTGCAGCCCACATGCCTCGCACGTCAACTCGTCGAGCTCAACAGCATCCACCGATGCCGGTTCGGCGCACCATGGACATTCGAAGGTGACCATCCTGTGCTGCTCCTCTGTTCGTCGGCGGGGTTCCATGGCCCAAACCCTGGCGGTGGCCTGTGACAGCTAGCCTGTCAACGCCGGCGATCGAATTCGACGGCATCACCAAGATCTATGGCCGGACGATTGCGCTCGACGGCCTGAGCCTGAGCGTCGGCCGCGGCGAGCTCGTTGGGCT
The DNA here is from genome assembly GCA_964385975.1 of uncultured Anaerolineaceae bacterium. Taxonomy (GTDB): domain Bacteria; phylum Chloroflexota; class Limnocylindria; order Limnocylindrales; family CSP1-4; genus SPCO01. The sequence goes on from CAYLSK010000005.1 coordinate 25,914, forward strand.
GCTTGGTCCAAACGGCGCCGGCAAGACGACGGCGATCAAGCTCGTCCTCGGCCTGGCTCGCCCGACAGGCGGCTCCGGGCGGGTCCTCGGGGCGCCGCTCGGCGACCGGGCGGCTCGCTCCCGAATCGGCTACCTGCCGGAGCTCTTCCGCTACCAGCCGTGGCTGCGAGCGCGCGAGGTGCTGGCGCTCCACGCCGAGCTCGCCGGCCTCGCTCGGGCGCGCCGTTCGGCAGCCGTCGAGGAGGCCCTGGCCTGGATCGGACTGACCGGGCGGGCCGGCGATCCGGTGAGTGGCTTCTCCAAGGGGATGCAGCAACGGCTCGGTCTGGGCGTCGCACTGCTCGGCGAGCCCGATCTGATCCTCCTCGACGAACCCTCCTCGGCGCTCGATCCGGTCGGTCGGACGGACGTTCGCGCGATCGTTCGAGCGGCCAGGGATCGCGGAGCGACGGTGGTCCTGAACTCCCACCTCCTCACCGAGGTCGAGCAGGTCTGCGACCGGGTGGTCATCCTGAATCGGGGCCGAGCCATTGCCTCGGGGCCGCTCGACGAGGTCGTCGCCGCCGACGGCGTCCGCCTCCGCGTCAGCGAGCTCGACGACGTCGGGCGATCCGCGCTTGGGCGGTTCGGACCCCTCGGCGTCGAAGGGGAGTGGCTGACCATTCGCCCGCTCGACCCCGCCCGGATCCCCGACGTCGTGGCGGCGATCGTCGCGGCCGGCGGTCGGGTCCACGTGGTGGAGCCGGGTCGGGGTACGCTCGAGGCGCGGTTCCTGGAGCTCGTGACGGCGCCGCGCGAGGACCCGGCATGATCGTCATCGCGCGCCTGACCGTTCGCGAGCTCGTCCGTCGCCGGGTGGTCTGGGTCCTGGCCGCGCTGACCATCGTCTCGGTCGTCCTGGTGGGCTGGGGACTGGACCGCCTCGTCACCCTCGCCCGCGAGGGAGGCACGAGCGAGCTGCAGATCCGGATCGGCGTGTCGCAGGTACTTATCCTGATCGCCTTCATGTTCAGCTTCGTGTTGGCGATGACCGCCGCCTTCGTGGGCGCGCCGGCGATCGGTGGCGATCTCGAGTCCGGCGTCGCCCTCGCCATCCTCGCCCGACCCTTGCGCCGGGCGGAGGTCCTGCTCGGGCGCTGGCTCGGTTCGGCGCTCGTGGTCGTCGTCTATACCGTCGCCTCGGGGTTGCTGGCGATCGCCGCGGCCGCCCTGATCTCCGGCTTTGGTCCGCCCGATCCGATCCTGGCCATCGCGTTCCTGGCCGGCCAGGCAATCGTCCTGCTGACCCTGACCCTGGCCCTCGGGTCCGTCTTGCCGTCGATCGCGGCCGGGGCGATCGCCGTCGTCGGCTTTGGGTTGGGCTGGATGGCAGGGGTCCTGGCCGGGGTGGCGGCGGCGTTCGGCGTGGGTCTGCTTGGGCAGGTCGCAGAGGCCAGCCGCTGGCTTCTTCCGAGCGACGGGCTCTGGCGTGGCGTCATCTACGGCCTGGAGCCGCCATTCGTGGTGTTGGTGGCGGCTGGAAGCGTGCCTCGTTTCGCCGACGCAAACCCATTCTATGCCTCGTCGCCTCCGCCCTTGCCATTCGTCATCTGGTCGATCATCTGGATCGCGCTGGTGCTCGGCGCGGCGAGCTGGTGGTTCGAGCGCCGCGATCTCTGAGGCTCGCGAAGGAGCTCGTCAGCCCTGATAGCGGAAGCAGCCTGGCAGGTGATCATCGACCAGGCCGACGCTCTGCATCAGGGCATAGACGATCGTCGGACCGACGAACCGATAGCCGCGCTTCCGTAGGTCGGCGGACAGCGCGTCGGAGACCGGCGTCGTGGCGGGTACCTGCCGCGCGTCGGCATCGGATGGCAGGCGGAGGGGCGGTTGCAGGACGCGCGAGGCGAGGTACCGGTCGAAGGAACCGAATTCGGCGGCCGTCTCGAGGACGGCGGCCGCATTGCCGATCGTGGCGTCGATCTTGGCCCGGTTGCGCACGATCCCGGCATCCGCCATCAGGCGGGCCCGATCGGCGTCGCCGAATCGGGCGACGACACGGGGATCGAAACCCTGGAACGCTCGCCGGAAGGCATCGCGCTTGTGCAGGATCGTCGACCACGCCAGGCCGGCCTGGAACGACTCGAGGGCGAGCCGCTCAAAGAGCTCGGTGTCGTCGTGAACCGGGGTTCCCCACTCGTCGTCGTGGTAGGCGACCATCAGGAGATCAGGTGCGGGGCCATCGGCGGAGGCCCACGGACAGCGGGGTCGAGGGTCGATCACCCTGCCCACGATAGCCCGGTCAGGGGATCGGCGCGGTATCGAGAAGCGTGCTTCGCAGGATCGGATCGCCGGCCGGCCGCGCCTTGTTGAAGATCGCCCGGAAGACCTCGCCTGAGACCCGCCTGGTGCCAGCGCTGCCGATCAGAGTGACGCTGACCAGCCTCCCCGACACGCCGCGGTCGTGCAGGTCGAGGGCGATCAGGTCGCCCACGTTCGTCCGGCTGTCGCCGGCGAACCAGCCTGATAGCTGGCTTCGCGCGTAGGTCCGGGTCGACCAGGTGGCATAGGGCGCGCTCGCATCGTAGGCAAGGCCATCAGCGGTCCGGTCGCTCGACCCACGCAGGTAGCTGACCGGGCGCCCGACCTTCCTGCCAGTCGAGGTCGTGTAGACGTTTTCGTTGGATTCCGTGGCGCCGCCGCCGGTCGAGTGGAAGAGCGCGTTGGCGATCGACACCCCGCTCATGAGGACCAGGCCGGACGTGACGGCGATTGCCGCGTTGGTCGTGGACCGTTCGGCGAGCACGCCGCGGTAGATCTGCGAGGTCGAGTCGTCCGGCACGTCGTAGAGCGAGGTCAGCGGGCGCAACCTGCGCGCGGCGAACGATCGGGCGGCGACAGCCTGCGCCTGCAGCGCGGCAGCCGGCCAGGTGGACGGCATCTCGACCGGGATGACCCCGCCGAGATACTGATCGAGGCTGACGTCGTTGACCACCGAGACCCTCGACGTGGCTGGGCCGGCGATCAGGTGAAGGAGCCCGCGGTAGAGATTGAACCGGGTCGTCTTCGACGAAAGCTGGAGCCGGCCGTCGTCAGTCGCGGCGCGAATGACGATGTCGGGTGGCGGCGGGCCGTCGTAGAGGATGCTGCCGTCGGTGGCGTCGATCACCAGTCGCCAGACGCCAACCGGGCCGGCGGCCAACCTTGTCAGGCGCAGTCGCGCATCCGGCGGGAAGGTGGCGTCGAGTCCGTCGATCGTCCAGGGCGTCACCCGACCGAAGATCTCGAGGGGATAGGTGTCGGTCGTGAGCCAGGGCGTGAGGACGAGCACCCGAATCCGGGTCGCGGGATCGATCGCACTGATGGTCGTGCCCTGATAGTAGTGGGTCAGGATCGTCGCCGCGTCCTGGCCGGCCTGGGCTCGTCCGCGCGCCCCATACTGCGACATTCCGACGCCGTGGCCGTAGCCGCGTCCGTAGAAGATGACCGATTCGCCGAGCACGGTTGGGCTGGGCATCGGCGCCGCGGATGGCGCGATGCTCACAGTGGGATTGGCGCTTGGACTGGCCAGCGGCGTCTCGGCCAGCACGCCTCGCGGGAGGCCGCCGGAGCCGGCCAACGTGGCGATGATGAGGGCGGCCAGCAGCGCGACCAGGGGGCCTCGCAAGACGCCTGGAGCTTCGCGGCGGATGGGTACGTGCGCTGACATCAGGCCCTCGGTGTGGGGTGGCCATCGAGGATGGGCGGTGCGTCCTGTCCACGGCCATGACCCGACTGACCCATGGAGGCCGCAGCCGAAGGGCCTACGACCGGGTTACGCTGCGACCGTGAGCCTTCGCTGTTTTCTGGGTCATGGCGCCAGCGGCTCGGCCGCCAGCATGGCGCCGTTCGTGACCGGGCTCCGGACGCGCGGGGTGGACGCTTTCGCCATCGATCTGCCGCGTCGGAAGGCCGAGGACGCCCTCCCAGCGTTCCATCTGGTCGTTCCGTCGGCGCCAGACGTTGCGGTCGGCGGCCACTCGTACGGCGGCCGCGTGGCGAGCCTGGCCGCGGCCGAGCCTGACGCGCCGTACCGGGCCATCGTGCTGTTCAGCTATCCGCTCCATCCGCCCGGGTCACCCGAGCGGACCGCGGCCCGGATCGCGCATTGGCCCGCCATTCGCTGCCCGGTCCTCCTGCTGTCCGGGGAGTCGGATCCATTCGCCCGAATCGACCTGCTGCGATCGTACGTCGCCCACCTGGGACGAGCCGAGCTGGTGACCTACCCGAGGCTCGGGCATACCCTCGCACCGGTCCTCGAGGACGTCCTGGACCGGGCCGCCGCATTCCTGCTGCAGGTGGCGGAGACCTGAACCTCGGCCTCGGCCCGGGAAGCTTCCATGCTCTGTGCCGGCCGGGCCGCCATCGCCCTGCGCCAGGCGGGCTCGGAGGCGATGATCCGCGGGGGGATCAATATCGCCCCGTTCGTGCGTGGCGCCCACCGATCTCTGTCTGAAGCGCCGGGCCGCTGAGCGTGGAACCCTCCCAGATGATGCGTCACTGCATCACGCTCCCTACCGTGACCGCGGGAGGTATTGACATTTCCCGACCCAGGCGC
>CAYLSK010000006.1:0-30313 GCA_964385975.1 uncultured Anaerolineaceae bacterium
GACCCCAGCGCGCCGACCCAGGGCCGGCCGCCAGCGGAGGACCTGCGAACGTGGCCAAGGTGACGATGCCCCAGCTCGGTGAGAGCGTCGCCGAGGGGACCATCGGGAAGTGGCTCAAGCAACCCGGCGATCACGTCGCCAAGTACGAGCCCCTCGTCGAGGTGATCACGGATAAGGTCAACGCTGAGGTTCCCTCGCCCTTCGAGGGCATCTTGCGCGAGATCCTGGCCGAAGAGGGTGCGACGGTCCCGAACAATGCCGACATCGCCGTGATCGAGACGGCCGACGAAGGCAGCGAACCGGCGATCGCCAAGGCTTCGACCGAGACGGTACCCGCGGCGACCCCGACGCCACCGACGGCAGCCCCGCCCACATCCGCACCCGCCGCGGCGCCTACGCCCGAGCCGGCCGACCCGGATGCCCGGATGACCCCTGCCGTTCGGCGGCTCCTTCGCGAGCACGAGTTGGCCGCGGCCCAGGTGGTGGGCACCGGCGGTGGCGGTCGGATCACCCGTGAGGACGTGCTCAAGGTCGTCGAGGCGATCCGTACGGGCTCGGCGGCGCCAGCGGTGCCAACGACCCAGGCACGCTCCGCACCTGCCCCAGCACCTTCAGGCACCCCGGTCGTCTTTCCGGACGGCGCCGACGAAGTCCTGATTCCCCTGACTCGGATGCGCCAGGGGATCGCCGCGCAGATGACTCGGGCGCTCGCCGCGCCCCACGCCTACGTCCATATGGAGGTGGATGCGAGCGCGCTGGTTCGTGCGCGTGAGGCCCACAAGCGCGACTACCAGGCGCGCGAGGGGATCTCGCTCAGCTACATGCCCTTCGTGATCAAGGCGGCCGTCGATGCGCTCCGCCGCTTTCCGACGTTCAACGCACACTGGACGGACGCCGGGCTCCTGGCCAAGAAGCACATCCACATGGGTGTCGCGGTCGCCGTTGACGACGGCCTGCTCGTGCCGGTGATCCGCGACGTCGATCAGCTCTCGATCAGCGGGCTCAACCGGGCGATCTCGGAGGTTGCCGGGCGCGCCCGCGCTGGGAGGCTCCGCCTCGAGGACTACGGTGGCGGCACCTTCACCATCGACAACACCGGCTGGTTCGGATCGAACCTGACGATGCCGATCATCAACGTCCCCGAAGTCGCGATCCTGACCATGGAGGCGATTACCAAGCGGCCGGTCGTCCGTGAGACGCCCGAGGGCGACGTGATCGCGATCCGACCGATCATGAACATGGTCCTGGCCATCGATCACCGGGCCAACGATGGCGCCGGCGCCGCCGACTTCCTGCGAGCGATCAAGACATCGATCGAGGGGATCGGCCCGGAAATGTCGGTCTACTGAGCCTCGGCTCGGTCGCGACGGTGCCTTGACGATGCGCGTCTTCGTCACCGGGGGCGCCGGGTTCATCGGCGGTGCGGTCGTGCGCCAGCTCCGCCAGCGCGGGGACGACGTGATGGCGCTGGTTCGAGATCCCTCGCGCGCCCCGGCGTTGCGCGAGCTCGGCGTCCAACTTGTCGCCGGTGACCTTGGGTCGGTCACCGCGATTCGCGCGGCCATGGACGGATCCGACGGGGTCATACACCTGGCTGGTTCATACCGGATCGGCATCACGCCAGCGGAGCACCCCGCGATGTTCGAAGCAAACGTGGCCGTGACGGAGCGAGTGCTGGATGCCGCGATCGCCGCCGCAATTCCGCGGGTCGTGCACGTGTCGACAGCGAATGTCCTCGGCAACACGCACGGCCGGGTCGTCGACGAAACCTACCACCGAGATCCGTCCCACGGGTACGTGAGCTACTACGACGAGACGAAGTACCTCGCCCATCGGATCGCGGAGGCAAGGATCGGCACGGGCGCGCCAGTGATCATCGCGATGCCCGGCACGACCTACGGTCCGCGCGACCATTCGGCGGTCGGCGCGCAGCTCGAGGCCGCCTTCAATGGCTCGGCCCGATACGTTGCCTTGGGGGGCCTTGGGATCTCGCCCGTCCACGTCGATGACCTGGCCTCGGGCATCATCGCCGCCCTCGACGGTGGCCGAATCGGCCAGGAGTATCTGCTCGGCGGCGAGAACCTCACCCTGAGCGATGCGATGGGGATCGCCGCGCGGGCCAACGGAAAGCGTCCGCCAAGGTTCGAGGTGCCCGATGGCCTGGTTCGCGGCCTGGCGGCGCTCGGACCGGTCGGAGCCAGGCTGGCGGGCGTGCCGGGCAACCTGGCCGAGGTCGTTCGGGCCGCAGACGGCGTGACCTACTGGTCGACCCACGCCAAGGCGACGGCCGAGCTCGGCTACGCGCCGCGGGACCTCGCCGTCGGAGCCCGCGACGCGTTCGGACGGCCCTGAGCGCGGCTGCGACGTACACTCGCGCCATGGCTCGCGAGCTACCGATGTTCACCGCGCCCGGTTCGAGCGCCCACCACGGCGCGGCGCTGCCCGAGACGATCGCGATGGGCGGCTCGATCACGCCGCTCCGCCGCCACCCCGACTGGATCAAGGCCCGAATGCCGTCCGGCGACAACTATCACGAGCTCAAGGGCCTGCTCCGCGGGCTCTCCCTCAACACCGTCTGTGAAGAGGCCCGCTGCCCGAACATCGGGGAGTGCTGGGACGAACGGACCGCCACGATCATGATCCTGGGCGACACCTGCACCCGCGCCTGTGGCTTCTGCGCGGTCAAGACCGGCCGGCCGACCTGGTTCGATGACGACGAGCCGCGCCGCGTCGCGGAGGCGATCGGCTCGCTCGGCCTGGAGCACGTGGTCGTCACCAGCGTCGCCCGCGACGACCTGCCCGACGGTGGGGCGAGCGTCTTCGCCGAGACGATTCGGCAGATGCGCCAGACCTCGCCGGGGATGGGCATCGAGGTCCTCATTCCGGACTTCAACGGCAATGACGAAGCGCTCCGGGTCGTGATGGACGCCCGCCCGGACATCCTCAACCACAACCTGGAGACGGTTCGCCGCCTCCAGAAGCCGGTTCGCAAGCGTGCCCGCTGGGAGCGCAGCCTGGGTGTCCTCGAGCATGCCAAGGCGATGGCCCGCGAGATCGGCCATCCGGTCCACACCAAGAGCTCGCTGATGGTCGGTCTGGGCGAGGATCGCGCCGAGCTGCACGAGGCGTTCAGCGCGCTGCGCGAGGTCGACTGCGACATCCTCACGATCGGCCAGTACCTGCGGCCATCGACGAAGCACCTCCCCCTGGAGCGCTACTACCACCCCGACGAATTCGCCGAGATGAAGGTTGAGGCGCTCGCGCTCGGCTTCAAGCATGTCGAGTCGGGGCCGCTCGTCAGGTCGAGCTACCACGCTCGCGACCAGGTCCCGGGCGCCGAGCTGAGGCGCCTCCGCCGCCAGGCGACCATCGACTCGGAGGGTCGGGTCGTCCCGCTCGCGGGTTGAACCTGGGCTGCGCGGGAGTCGGTACTCGGGTACGGGCTACGTAAGCCGTTCGGGTCATGGCCCCGCTCGGGGATGGTGCGTACCGTCATGTCTCGGGGTGTCGCCCGGACCGGGGTTACCGTCGCCGCCCGATGGATCGAAGCATGGGAGCGCACACCCGACGTGGATGTCCCGCGAAGCCCGCCGTCAATCGCCACGCGGGCGGTCGCTGGTCTCATGCGTGGAATGACTCGAACCAAGCGCGTCTGGATCCTGACGGGCGCGCTGCTCGCGGGCGCGCTCGTCATCTCCCTCCTCGAGCTGCCCTACGGCGCCCCGCGCTCGCTCCCTTTGCCGGTTCCCTGGCCCCTGGTCGCGCTTGCCTTCTACGTCGTGGAAACCAGGGTCGTACACGTGCACATCGGGCGCAGCGCGCACTCGCTCTCAATGGCCGAGATCCCGCTGCTGTTTGGCCTCTTCTTCCTCGAACCGGCGTCATTCATTACCGCGCGCATGCTCGGCGGCGGCCTCGCGCTCGCGGTCGCGCGCCACCAGCGGTCCGCGAAGCTCGCGTTCAACCTCGCCCAGTTCCTGTTCGGCTCGGTGGTGGCCGTCGGCGTCATCCAGGTTCTTGCCGCGGGAGGTGCTCGCTTCGGTCCGCTCGAGTGGGGAGCCGGGTACCTCGCCACAATTGCGGAAAACGTCATTAGCGTCGTCGCGATCGCGAGCGCGATCTCGCTCGCCGAGGACCGGGCCCAATTCCACCGGGTCCCCGAGATGCTCCGTACGGGCCTGGTGGTCTCGCTCGCAAACGCGAGCCTCGCCCTGCTCGCAATCGTGGTGCTCCGGTATGAGCCGGTCGCCTCGATACTGTTCGGCGTCCCGGTCGGCGTCGCCTTCATCTCCTATCGCGCGTACGTCGCGCAGCGCCAGCAGAACGAGGGGCTGGAGATGCTGCATGAGTCGACGCGCATCCTGCAGCGCAGCCCGCAGGTCGAGCGCGCGGTGGCGGAGCTCCTCGGGCATGCCCGGACGATGTTCAGGGCCGAGATCGCGGAGCTCACCCTGCTCCCCGGTCGCGAGGGCGAGGAGCTCCTGAGAGCGACACGCCGCGGCGACGCGGAGGAGGAGTTGATGGTGCCCGTGGGGACAACCGTCGACGACCCGCTCCTCCTCCGAGCGATCGAGGAACGTCGGTCGCTCCTCATGACCGTCGCGGACGCGGCGTCCGCGCCACGGTTCCGGAACGCTATGGTGGCCCCGCTCGTCGGCGAGAACCGGGTGATCGGAACGTTCGTCGTCGCGAACCGCCTAAGCGAGATCAGCACGTTTGACGCCTCCGACTTCCGCCTGTTCGAGACACTCGCCAACCACATTGCGATCTCCCTCGAGAACAATCAGCTGGAGCAGTCGATCCACCGGCTTGCCGCGCTGAAGGAGGAGCTGCACCACCAGGCGAACCACGACTCGCTGACCGGATTGGCCAACCGTGCACTGTTCGGGCAAGTGGTGAGCGAACGGTTGGCGGCGAGTGATCCCGCGGAGCTGGTCGCCGTCGTGCTGTTCCTCGACCTCGACGACTTCAAGATCGTGAACGACACGATGGGGCACCCGGTCGGAGATGCGTTGCTGCGCGCGGTCGGTCAACGGATCACGTCGGCCATCCGTGCCGAAGACGTCGCCGCCCGGCTCGGCGGCGACGAGTTCGCCGTCCTGCTCGAGGATCGTGCTGACCTCGTCGGCGCACGCCGAACGGCCGAACGGCTCTTGGCCGCCATCGCCGAGCCATTCGTTCTGGATGCGTCCGTCGTCTCGGCCCACGTGAGCGTCGGGATCGCCGCCGGTCGGCGAGGCCGCGCCTCGGCCGATGAGCTGATGCTGAATGCCGATGTCGCCATGTATGCCGCGAAGGCGAGCGGCAAGGGCCGCGCCGTGCTGTTCGAGCCCCACATGGCGGCGGCTCTGTCGCAGCGACACCAGATGTCGGCGAGGCTCAAGCGAGCCGTTGTCGAGGACCAGCTCGCCCTGCACTTCCAGCCGGTGTTCGACCTGGAGACGGAGCAGATCGTGGGCGTAGAGGCGCTGGTACGCTGGAACGACCCGGACCGAGGCCTGGTCGGGCCGCTCGAGTTCATCGGCATCGCCGAACAATCGGACCTGATCCTGGACGTCGGACGCTGGGTGCTCGGGGCTTCACTCGAGCAGCTGGATGCCTGGCACGAGCTCGGGGAGCCGTTCCGGTCCTGGTGGATGAGCGTAAACGTGTCGCCGAGGCAACTCGAGCGGGCCGACTTCGTCGACGACATCGGGCGCCTGCTGCAGGCGACCGGGGTCGCGCCGGGTCGGCTGGCCCTGGAGGTGACCGAGTCGGGCCTCATTCCCAACGTGCAGGAGTCGAGCGACAAGCTCCAAGCACTCAGGAAGCTCGGCGTTCGCCTGATGATCGACGACTTCGGGACGGGCTACTCGTCCCTGGGCTATCTCCAGCGGTTCTCGGTCGACGGGCTCAAGATTGCTCGCGAGTTCGTCGACATCGACGCCGATCGGCCGAGCGGCTGGGGCCTGGCCGCCGCGATCATCGCCATGGCCGGGACCCTCGACCTCGAGGTGGTCGCGGAGGGGGTCGAGGAGGAGGCGCAGCTTCAGCGGCTCCGGGAACTCGGCTGCCGCTATGCGCAGGGGTTCCTGCTCGCCCGGCCGATGCCCGCGAGCGAGCTCGAAGCACGGCACCGGCACGGTCGCCGCACCCCGGGAGCGGGCGACCTCACCGCGGGAGCTGCGTGACCCGCAAACGGCCGGCCGCTCGCCCGAATGGGCTATGCACCGGCGCACCGCCCGGGACCATCGTCGGGCTGGTCGCCGGCACTTCCGGCCCTAGCCTCTGAGTCAGATGAGGCGACGACGACGGTCGCCCGCGTGATCGGACTGAAAACAAGGCAAACCCGTCGAGAGGCGGGGACGCAAAACCAGGGATCCTCGGGACCTCACCGTCCACGGACCGCCCAGTTGCCAGGAACCGCATCAGCACCGCTCTCGAAGGAGTAGGTTGATGTGGCAGGACGAAACGGCACCCGCGCTACCCGCGGGGCCAGTTGCCCGACGCGGTGTCGCGCCGGGCTTCACGTTGTCTGCGACCGGGCGCCGAGCAGCGCGCCCAGTCTCCATGCAGGCCGGGTGCTGACGGGATGACCATCTCGTTCGGCTGGAGCCTCGACTTCACCGGCCCACCGCGCCGGCTCGCGGCCATCCTTTCTGCCGGGCTCCTGGGCTCGGCCCTCCTCGCGCCGGCGTCCGCGCTCGCCGTCGATTCGTACGACCCGGCGACGGACATGAACTCGATGTCCAACACGACGCTGTACACCGGTGCTGGGGCCTGGTGGACCGCCGGGTACACCGGCGCGGGCGTGGACGTCGCGCTCATCGACACGGGCGTCTCGCCAGTCGAGGGCCTCATCGGGCCGGGCAAGATCATCTACGGCCCGGATCTCTCGTTCGAGTCGCAGGCGCCGAACCTGACGAACCTCGACACGAACGGACACGGGACGTTCATGGCCGGCCTCATCGCCGGCAACGATGCGACGCTGAGCTCGCCGTACGCGGGCGCGCCGGCGTCGGCGTACCGTGGGATCGCGCCCGACGCGCGCATCGTGTCGCTCAAGGTCGGCGTCGCCGATGGCGGCACCGACGTCTCCCAGGTGATCGCGGCGATCGACTGGGTGGTCCAGCACCGGAACGACAACGGCATGAACATCCGCGTGATCAACCTGTCCTATGGGACGGACTCGACACAGTCATACGTCGCCGATCCGCTCGCGTTCGCGGTCGAGCAGGCGTGGAATGCAGGCATCTTCGTCGTCGCGGCCACCGGTAACGAGGGCTACGTGGCGAGGGCGGGCTCACTGACCAACCCGGCGTACGACCCCAACATCGTGGCGGTCGGCGCCTCGGACTCGATGGGGACGGCCGGGCTTGCCGACGACGTCGTCGCGACATTCTCGTCCACCGGGAGTCACTCGCGGTACGTCGACGTTGTGGCCCCCGGGTCGCACCTGCAGGGCCTGCGCGTTCCCAACGCATACATTGACGCGAACCACCCTGAAGGCCTTATTGACAGCCGCTACTTCCGCGGCAGCGGCACCAGCGAGGCGGCGGCGATTGTTGCCGGCGCGGCGGCACTCGCGATCCAGCGGTATCCGACGATCGACCCGCTGACGTTGAAATACCTATTCCGGAGCAGCACGCGTGTCCTCGCCTGCGGGGTGTGCTCACAGAGCGCCCAAGGTCAAGGTGAAATCGATCTGGCGAAGATGCTGATCGTCACCCCATACAAGAAGAAAGGCGCCCTTCCCAACGCATCGACCGGCGCCGGCTTGCTCGAGGCGTCCCGCGGCTCCGACCACCTCACCCGCGACGGCGTCGTGCTCAGCGGCGAGCAGGACATCTTCGGCCGCGCCTTCGACTCGGCCGCGATGGCGGCCGCCGCGGCGGCCGGCAATTCGTGGTCGGGGGGTACCTGGAACGGCAACAGCTGGTCGGGCAACAGCTGGTCGGGCAACAGCTGGTCGGGCAACAGCTGGAGCGGCAACAGCTGGAGCGGCAACAGCTGGAGCGGCAACAGCTGGTCGGGCAACAGCTGGTCGGGCAACAGCTGGTCCACTGGGAGCTGGGACTGATGGGCCCGCAGCAGGGCTGGAGGCTCGACGCCTTCCGGTGGGACGACTGATCAAGCCGTCACACGTCGACCTACCTACCCAGGAAGCCGGCCTTCGGGCCGGCTTCCTGTCTGTCCGGTTGGGTACGTCGCGATCCTAGTCCAGAGGTCCGGCGTAACCTGTCAAGCCGGGTGACGCACGTGGACTGGCGGATTCTGAGGTATCACCTCCTTCGCTGGCGGGTTGATCCAGACGGCAGTCGGCAGCTCTGGTGGGGTTGGGCGGTCGCCGGACGAAGCGTTCGGGGTGCTCGGCGTAGTCCTGGGCGGGGACGTCGGCTCGGGCGGCCCGGCCATCCGGCGTCTCCTTCGCGAGCACGATTTGGCGGCGCCCGCGACGCCTTCGGACGGTCCTGAGCGCGCGTGCGACGTACACTCCCGAAATGGCTCGCGAGCTCCCGATCTTCACCCCGCCCGGTTCGATGGCCGAATTCGCCGAGATGAAGGCCGAGGCCCTCGCGCTCGGCTTCAAGCACGTCGAGTCGGGGCCGCTGGTCAGGTCGAGCTACCACGCTCGCGACCAGGTCCCGGGCGCCGAGCTGAGGCGCCTCCGCCGCCAGGCGACCATCGACTCGGAGGGTCGGGTCGTCCCGCTCGCGGGCTGAACCTGGGGTGCGCCGGTGAGCGTCGAGTTCGAGCCGGTCAAGCTCGGTCCGCGGCGGCGGCGCGTCGACCCGGTCGCGATCGGCGCCCTGGTCGTCGCGATCGGCCTCGTCGCCGCGGTCTTCAAGCCGTGGGACGCCGGGGCTGCGGCCGAGGTCACACCCGGACCCAGCGGGCTTGATGAGCTGAGCGGACCAAGGTCCACGGCTGCCGTCGCGTTGCCCCGGATCCTGACCCTGGGTACAACCCTGTTGCCATCCTGGGAAGAGATTCGGACCGTCGTTCGCCCGCACGACGCGTGGGGTATCCGAGCGATCGTCATGAAGCCGTCCGCCGCCGAGCGCTGGTACCCACTTCTGAACGATTCCGAGGACATCGAAGAACGAGTCGACGTCGATCCCGACGACGGCAGTGTCGTTGGCCTCGGGATCACGTTTCCGGCGGCCCATACCCCGCTCGACACCCGAATCTGGCTGGTCCATCGCAACGGGCTCGAATGGGTCGACGCGCAGGCGATCAATCCCGATCCGTCCGGTGGCGCATTCCTGTACCGGCCGAGGAATCTGGGCGGTCTTGCCAGATCCTGGGGTGCGGGAACGTATCGGATCGACGTCCTCGTGGAGGGCGAGGTTCGCCGGTTCGGCGTGACAATCCCGAATCGATTCTCCATCGTGCCGGATCCGTCCGAGCTCCCGGCCCCGCAGGGTGAGCTCGTCGGCCCCGAAACGGCCGCCCTTCCCGATCTGCCGATCGGGCTCTTTGCGACCGTCGATGGCGTCGCAGTCCCGCTGCCTGCCGACGAAGGGCCCGCACTCGACGAGGCGGCCGCGTGGCTCGACGTCGATCCGGGCACGGGACGAGCGTCTCGGTCGTTCGTGGCGGCCGCCTTCCTTGCCCGGGCCACCGGGCTCGGCGTCATGCTGCCGCCCGGATCCGTCGTGCAGGAGGCGGTCCTTCGCAGGCTGGCGCCGGAGGCGCTCACCGCTGATCCGGACCGGATCGACGACGCGGCCACGACCACCGGGACGCTGACCTCTGACGTCCTCTTCCGGCCGCCGGGTGGCGGCGCCTGGCTGCCGGGCGTCTACCAGGTCTCCGTCGTCTGGGCGGATGCCGACGGCCTCCACGACCGGAGCTGGCACGTCGAGCTTCGACCCGGACCGGTTCGAGAGCTGCCGAGCCTGCTGCTGGCGGCTCGCGGTTACGCACGCTACGCCGGTGCCTCCGGTGTGGTGCTCGGGACGGCAGAGCCACTGGAAGGTGGACCGAGGTCCGTCGCGATCCGGCTGTTGCGTCCGCAATCAGACGGCGCGACGGGCTTCCCAGCTCGCAATCTGGTTCGTTGCGACGGGGTGCGCATGGACGGCCTTTCAGGGATCGTCGGCGTCGCCTATCCGGTCGATGCACCGCCGTCGAAGGTGACGGCGCGGGTCCTGTTCGAGTTCAGCCGGTCGGAGGAGCAGCCGATCCTGACGGCCGCAGGCGACGTGCCGGGGCTGACGCTTGTTGCGCCCGTCGGCGATGCGGCCCTCACGTCCAATGTCTACCGGCTCCGCGTCGGCGACGACACGAGGGTGCCCGGGTCCACAGTGTGCCTCTGGGTCTCGCCCGTCGGGTGAGCTCGGTCGGCTATCCTGAGCGCCGATGGTCCGCCAGCTCTCCCGCAAGATCCCGCTCGCCGAGCTGCATTGCCACCTCGGCGGGGCGGTCACGCCGGCCATCATGTGGAGCATCGCCCACGCCCAGGGGATCAAGCTGCCGACCCGCGACTACTGGGAGTTCCGCGACACGATCACCGTGTCGGAGAAGCGCAACCGGAGCTTCGACGGCTATCTCCAGCTCTTCCATTGGACCGAGCTGATCCAGAGCTCGCCGATCGCGGTCGAACGGGCCGTCTACGAGGTCGTCGGCGGCGCCTACCGCAAGAACAACGTGACGACCATGGAGCTTCGCTTCAACCCGATGAAGCGGAACCGCGGCGGCGAGCAGGACCTCGATCACATCATCGCGGCCGCCGTGCGCGGGATGGACCGGGCCACGCTCGAGTATCCGGTCAAGCCCGGCCTCATCTTCTGCCTCGACCGCGCCTTCCCGTACGAGCTGAACGAGATCATCGTGGAGAAGGCGATCGGCTGGCGCGATCGTGGTGTCGTCGGCGTGGACATCGCCGGGCCTGAGTCCGCGACCTTCCGGGTGGCCGACTACCGGCGCATCTTCCGGCGGGCCCGCCAGTACGGGCTCGGTTTGACCGTCCATACCGGCGAGTCGGGGCCGGTCGAGGAGGTCGCCCGAGTCGTGGAGCTGCTCGAGCCGGATCGCATCGGCCATGGGGTCAAGGCGGCCTACGACCCACGGGCGATGACCATGATCCGCGAGCGCGGCATCGTCCTCGAGATCTGCCCGACCTCGAACCTCAATACCCGGGTCGTCTCCGGCTGGGACGAGTTCCGCTGGATCTTCGATACCTTCCGTCGCAACGAGGTTCGCTTCACGATAACACCGACGGCCCGGAGATGCTCAAGACGTACATCCGCGACGAGATGGCGCAATTGGGCCGGCTGGGGATTCTCTCCGTCGCCGATCAGGAAGTGGCGGCCGCCACGGCGCTGGCCGCCTCGTTCGTGCCCAACGTCTCCGACGTGCCTGCGTCGCGGCTCGAGCCGGCGCCGCGCGGCGTCGTGGAGCGCGAAGAGGCCTAGTCTCCGGCCCGCTCGGCGATCCGGTAGGTGCAGCAGCGATCGCCCGACGCGATGTGCTGCTCGCGCACAACGTCCGCGCCGAGCACCTCAGTGAATAGCTCAAGCTCCGCCTGACAGGCGGCCGGCGAGCCTGCGGCAATGTGGTAGATCGCGCAGTTGTGCTCCTGCAGGCGGATCGTTCCGTCGGTGCCGAGGACGCTCTCGGCCAGGTAGCCGTACGCGGCCTGGATGACCGCGAGCTCCCTGACGCGATCCAGCAATGGCGCGTCGTCGGCGACGCGCCCGGCCATGTCCTCGCGGACCCGCTTGCCCAGCTGTCGGCATCGAGCGGCGAAGACCTGCTCGAGCAGGTCATCGCCACCGACCGCCTCGATGGCGGCGAGCAGTCCGGCGGCCAGTCCGTCGTAGTTGGACGGGAAGAGGTCCTGGGCCTCCGCGGTGACGTCGTACAGGTGGCGCGGGCGCCCGACACCGTGGCGGACGGTTTGGCGGCTGACCAGACGTGCGGCCTCTAGCCCTCGAAGCTGCTGGAGGACGCCGGTCCGGCTGGCACCGAGTCGGGTGGCCAGCTGGTCGGGCGAGCTTGGACCGTCGATCCGCAGGCGCAGCAGCAGATCCCGGCGAAGGCTCGATGGTCCGCTGACGACTGTCGGCAGTGGCGAGGTTCGGGGGTCCCCCGCGGCCGACAGGAGAAGCTCGGACATTGCGACAGGCTAGCACCGGCGGCGGTCGCACGCTGCCGCGGTGTAGGCTCCGATCGTGGACTTCGACCTCCCCTCCGAGCACCAGCTTCTGCGCGAAACGATCCGCGATTTCATGGTCAGCGAGGTCGCCCCGATCGTGGACGAGCACGAGCGCGAGCGGCGGTTCCCGATAGAGGTCGTCCGGCGGATCGGCGAGCTGGGTTGGCTCGGCATCCCGATCCCCGAGGACGAGGGTGGCGCCGGACTGGACACGTTGGCCTACGCGATCGCGATCGAGGAGATCGGCCGGGTCTGGGGCTCGCTCGGGCTGATCGTGGCCGCCCACACTAGCCTGGGCTGCGGGCCGCTCCAACTTGCCGGCTCCGTCGAGCAGAAGCAGCGCTACCTGGTCCCGATGGCTGGTGGCAAGGTCATCGGCGGCTACGGACTGACCGAGCCGGGCGCCGGCAGCGATTCGGGTGGTACGCGGACGACCGCGCGGTTCGAGGAGGGTCGGGACGGCGGGAGCTGGATCCTGGACGGTGGCAAGCGCTTCATCACCAATGCCGGGCAGGCAGGAACCTACATCGTGACCGCCCGCACCGGTTCGCGCGACGACGGGTCGCCCGAGATCAGCGCCTTCATCATGCCGGCCGACACGCCGGGGTTCGCCATTGGACGGCTCGAAGAGAAGCTGGGGCTGCATGCCTCCGCAACCGGCGAGCTCATCTTTGACGGTGCGCGGATTCCCGCGGCGAACATCCTTGGGGAGCAAGGGGACGGCTTCAAGCTCTTCCTGCGGATCCTCGACGGCGGGCGGATCAGCATTGGCGCGCTCGCGGTGGGGCTTTCGCAGGCGGCATTGGATGCGTCGATCACGTACGCCCAAACCCGCGAGCAGTTCGGGCGTCCGATCGGAAGCTTCCAGGGGGTCGCCTTCATGGTCGCCGACATGGCCACCGAGATCGAGGCGGCCCGCCAGCTCGTCTGGCGCGCCGCATGGCTCAAGGATCAGGGTCGCGAGTTCGGTCTGGCCGCGGCGCAGGCCAAGCTCTTCGCGTCCGAGGTCAGCTCGCGCGCCACCAACAACGCGATCCAGATCCACGGCGGCTACGGCTACGTGGCCGAGTATCCGGTCGAGCGCTTTTTCCGCGACGCCAAGCTGACCGAGATCGGGGAGGGGACGAGCCAGATCCAGCGGCTCGTGATCGCGCGAAAGATCCTGGGGTTGCGGGTCGTCTGAGGGGCAGGCCGCCCAAGCCGCGTCGCCCAGGCCGCGCCGCCCAGGCCGCGCCGCCCAGGCCGCTCCACGCGTCGACCATCATGTTCCCCGGCGGTCACATTTCGGATAGTTCCAATCAAGCGGAACGATCGCTTGGAGCTGGACGAGGTCGCGCGAGGAAGTCCGACGTAAGTGCCGGTTGATCGCTGGCCAAGCCTGGTCCGCCATCATCTCGACCGTGAGCGACATGCCCAAACGGAACGGTCCAGGGATCGAGCTGCTCGCCGATCCGACGCGGCGCCGCATCGTCGCCGCCCTCGCGCTGAGGCCACGACGGCCTTCAGTCCTGGCGCTTGAGATCGGGCTGAGTCGACCGGCGATGACTCGTCAGCTGCACCTGCTTCGAGACGCCGGACTGGTTCGCTCGGGCCGGTCTGCGGCCGACGGTCGGGTCATTCTGTTCAGTATCGAGCGGCGCCAGCATGGGCGGATCACGGCCTGGCTGGCCGGCACGGAGATCGCTCGAGCGACGACGCCGGCGAGCCCTGCGGCGGAGCTCGTCGAACCTTGACCGTGGCTTGCTCGTCCGTTCGGCGCCTTGGCGCGTCGTGCTATCGCGGGTCGTTCCGCTTGGTTGAAACGATCGGGAAATCGACTGGGAGAAGGCCCTTGAGCCCCGAAGGCAGCACCAAGCCGCGAGCCAGAAGCCCGTGAGCCCCTAATCCCCGGAGCCGGCGGCGACCCCGAGCCCGTCTCGGAGCGCCTTTTCGAACGCGATTCCCCACGGGCCCTGGCCGGCCAGAACGAACGGCGACTCGTCGATCGATTGGTAGGTCTCCGGGTCGGTGACGAAGCTCCCGGCGCAGTCGTCGATGGTCGGACGCAGGCGCTCGAAGGCCGCGCGGTTGTTGAAGATGTACAGGTAGATCCGCACGTTCGATGCCTGGTCGAGACCCCTTGCATCGAACCCGATCGCGGTCGGGATGAGCACGGGGTCCGTGCAGCCGGCGTCTCCCGAGACCGCATGGATGGCGATGACACCTCGTTTCGCGAACTCCGAGATGATCCCGCCGAAATCGGCCGGAGTTGGGGCGGCCGGGGTCGTCTCGACCGTCCCGCAACCGGTGACCGCGAGCGCGCTCAGCAGGAGGC
Source organism: uncultured Anaerolineaceae bacterium (assembly GCA_964385975.1). Taxonomy (GTDB): domain Bacteria; phylum Chloroflexota; class Limnocylindria; order Limnocylindrales; family CSP1-4; genus SPCO01. The sequence continues at coordinate 14,457 of CAYLSK010000006.1, forward strand.
CGGCGACGGCTCGGCGGAATGAGGACATCGGGCGGAAGGCTATCACCGGAAGGGTGGGCAGGGCCCCGCCGCCCGATCACCGCTCGCGGCTGCGACGCTTGGCTTCGCGCAGCCGGGCAATGGTGTCGGCCGGTTGGGCCGGGAGTGCCGGTTGGGCTGGGGGTGCCGGGGGCGCTGGAGGGGCCAAGGGCGCGAGAGCGGCCGGCGGCGCCGAGAGTGTCGCGGCAGCAGCGGGCGTCGCAGTAGCCGGTGCGGCCTCGGCGGCCGCTTCTGACGGCGTCGGCCGCAGCGTCGCACGTGAGGCGCCGCCACCAGCCCGGCGACGCGCCGCGAGCAGGCTGGCCCCGATTGCCGTTCGCGGCCCCGTCACCCGGCGACGGCGCCCGATGCCGGTCACCCAGTTTCGAGCCGAGACCAGCTCCCGTCGCCCGAGCGACAGCCGGCGCAGCGCGATGTCGAGCGGCCAGAGCAGCAGCGCCAGCACGAGCAGCCGCGGCCACAGCTCGGTGAATTGGTTGGTCGCGGTCAGGTCGTGGCGCCATGGATCGAGGGCCGTGAGAATCGCCTGGCCACCGGTCGCTGCCCGCAACGAGGCGAGGTACGGCTCGTTGGCCCCGAGCACTCGATATTCGGCGGGCGTCTGGGCCACCAGTCCCACCGTCCGCCCGAGCGGCGACGCCCCGGGCTTCGATTGCGTGATCCGAACCGCGTACGCACCTGGATCGATCTCGCCAAGCGGTGCGTCGTAGACACCGGGCGCGGTCTGCACGAGGTTCACCGTCCGAGGCTCGAGATCCGGCCCGACGACCACCGCGCTGGTCGAGTAGAAGTCGCGTGGTGAACCGTCGGGCTTCGCGCTCTGGACATGCAGTCCGGTCGTTCCGCCGGTTGTCTGGAAGGTCGCCTCGATGCCACCGGTCTCCTCGCCCGGGAAGGTCCAGCTGACGAGCTGGCTGAAGAAGCGGGTGAATCCGGACCAGCCGATCCAGTCCTTTGCCCAGCGCCCGGTCGAGTCCGACGTCCACGCGACCGACCGCCCCAGGCCGTACTGCCACTGTGCGAGGAGCGGATCGTCGCGTGCCGTGACGAGCACCCCCTGGGCAGCCGACTTGATCGTTGTCCCGTTGTAGCCTCGCAGGCGTGGAAGGCCCTGGTCCAGGCCTCGCAGGATGGGTGACGACGAGGTCTGGATCGGGAAGAAGCTCTCCTCGACGATCTGCTGGCCGGATACCTGCTGGGTCTCCTTGAGGAAGATGTCCGGGATGCTCGCCGGGTTGGCCGCGGCGTAATAGCGGCCGCCACCCTGCTGCGCGAGCTGCTCGAGGAACGGGTTGGCGCCGCCGCCCGCGCCCACGGTCGAGAGGGTGATCCCGTCCGCCTTCATCCGGGCCAGGATCTCGTCGTACTGGCCGGAGGTGGACCAGCCGTCGGTCAGCAGAATGATGTGGCGGCGGGTCGCCGTCGCCCCCTCGAGCGACTGGACCGCCTGGTCGAGCCCCGCGTAGATGTTCGTCTGGCCATCCGGCTCGATGCCCGCGATCTGGCTTTGCAGATCCGCCACGTTGCCGAGAGGCTGCGTCCGGACGACCCAATGGGCGGCCTCGTTGAAGCCGACGACACCGATCTCGTCACGCTCGGTCAGGGCCGCGGCAGCCCGCAGGATCGCCTCCTTGCCGATGTCGACCTTGCGCACCCCGGCGATCCCGGTGCCGCTGCCGCGGTTGAACGTGTTGCAGTGGCAGGCAGCCATGGAGCCAGACTGATCGATCACCACGACCAGCGCGATGTCAGGCTGCTTCTGCCGATCGCGCACGCCCATGTCGACCGGCAGCGCCGCCTCGATCGGGGTCTTCTGGTAGCCGCCCGCGCCGTAGCTCTCCGGGCCGCCGATCATGACGAGGCCCTTGCCGAGGTCCCGGACGTAAACCTGCAGGGCCGTCAGCTGGCGATCGCTCAGGCGCAGCCGCGGAACGTCGACGACGACGATGCTGTCGTAGCTCGCCAGGCTCGCGAAGTCGGTCGGCAGCGCCTCCGGGACGATGGTGTCGACGGTCTGGCGCTGGCTCCTGAGGGCCGCCACCAGCTCGGCTGCCACCTTGTCGTCGCCCGCCAGGACGAGCGTCCGCGGCCCGCCCTTGACGATCGTGTTCGAGTCGGCTCGGTCGTTCTGGCTGAACGTGTCGCGCGCGGCCTCCACCACCGCGCGGAACGTGTGAAAGCCGGCCTCGGTCGGGGTCACATCAAGAGTGACCCGGGTGACGCCCGCCTCCAGGCTGACCGCCTGTGTCGCCACCAGCGCGCCGTCGGCGTAGAGGCGCACCGTCGCCGGTTGGGCGACACTCGATCGGATCTCGGCCACGGCTTCGATCGAATCACCCAGGCGCGCTGTCGACGGTGTGGTCAGACGCTCGACGAGGACTTCGTCGATCGAACCCGGGCCGATCCGGCGGGTCTCGATCCGGACCCCCTGTGCGGCAGCGAGGGCCGCCCCTGCCTGGCCGCCCCCGGTCGTGTCGTTGCCGTCGGAGAGGAGCACGATCCGCTTCTGGGCGTCGTCCGGGAAGAGCGCCGTCGCCAGGCGCAATGCCGCGCCAATGTCGGTCGCGGACTTGACCGGGACGGATGCGATCCGGTCGATCTCGGTCAGATCGGCCGGGAGCCGCTCCACGAGTGCCTCCTTGCCGAATGCGACGATCCCGGCCACGTCCCCGTTTGGCTTCTCAGCCAGCGTCTCGCGCAAGAAGGCGAGCGAATCCTCGCGGCCGGCGTTGCCGATCGAATCGGAGAGATCCACGACGAATACGGTGGCCAGCCGATCGACCGGCAGGACGAGCTGGAACCCGGCCAGGGCGAGCACGAGTGCGGTCAGCAGCATCGTCCGGACGATGAGGGCGACGCGCCGACGCCGGGAGCCGAGGTGACGGCGGGAGGCGACGTGCAGGCCGAACGTCAGGACCAGCGCCGGAATCAGGAGGATCAGCGCGAGGGGCGTGTCGAGGGCGATCCCCATCAGGCGCTCCCGTTCTCCCGGGTCCGCCCGAAGCGTGTCGCCAGTCCGCGGCGAAGCCGGACAACGGCATCTCGCTGGTAGACCGCCCATTCGATGCAGAGCGCCAGCAGGACGATGAACACCAGCGGGATCCAGAGCTCGTCGCGGGCCGTCGGTCGCTCGGTGGCTGCGGTCCCGGTCCCGGGTGCGGAGGAGGCGGCCGGTGCGCGTCCGAGCGCCTCGATGGTGGCCGCCGAACCCGGGGCGATCGTCGACTCATCGATGTCGAAGAGGTCCACCGCGAAGCGGACCGGCGCGTTCGGATCGACGGGAGCGCGCGCCGGAGCACCCGATCCGGCCGCGCCGGACGACGGCACGGGCGAGGCCCCGGGTGCCAGGTGCGGCGTGACGACGTAGATCCCCGGCAGGTCCGTCGCGGCGAAGGTCATCGAACCCACCTCTCCGCTCCCGGGCGCCAGCTCGACCACGGACCCGTCCGGCCGGGTGATTGACAGCCCGGTCGCGCCAGCCGGGATGGTCAGGCTGACCGGTGCTCCAGGTTGAATCGCCTCGGCCGGCGCCGATGAGCCACCCATCAGCTCGCCGGTCAGGTTTGCGAGCAGGATCGGGAAGGCAACCTGGAGCGGAAGGTCCGACCTCCGTGGCTCGAAGGCCAGGACCGCCGTCGGGAGGCCGGCCCGGTTCCCGGTGTAGAGGAGCGGGGCGCCGCTCGGACCAGGGATGACCGTGCGAGCCCAATCGGGGAGTGTCAGCCGGGCCGCCTCAGAGATATGCGTGGTCGAGAGGTCGACGTAGCGGAGAATCGGCTCGTCCGGGCTCAACGAACCGATCCGTGGACCGTCGATCGTCCCGGTCACCTCGCCAAGGGGACCGGAGGTCGTCGGCGCGATCGCCAGGATCGGCGTCTTCGGCAACGTCGCCGGGAGCGTACCCTCGAAGATGACCAGGTCCCACGGACGGCCGTCTTGCCGCGCGGTCTCGGGTCCGTACTCTGCCGGTGTCACGCCATAGAGCTCGACGTTGGGCAGGTAGCTGAGCGCGGTCTCCAGGTACGGATCGCCCTCCCCGACGAGCAGGATCAGGCGTCGCTGGTCGGCCGGTACCACGGCCCAGGCCCGGTCGTCGGCGGCCAGGTCGTCGGGCGGCCCGGTGACGCTCGGGTCGGGTCCGACCAGCCGGACCTCCAGGGTGCCGACGTCGGCCGGCACATCGTCGATCACGACGTCGGCGCGAGCCTGGGGGTCGAGCTGGACTTCTCGGACCTCGAGCATTCGGTCCGGGGCCCACAGCTCGATCCGCCGGTGCGCCGCTTCGAGGCCGAGGTTGGCGATGCTGATGAACACGGAACGTGTGACGGCCGACGGCGCGGTCCGGACCGCCAGGGCCACGATCGCCTGATTCTTGTGCGATCGACCCACCGCCAGAACCCTGATCGGTGCCTCGACCGTGCCAGTCGGGGTCGTGGCCAGCGCCCCGTCCGTGCCGACCAGGATCTGGGCGTCGCCCGACCTGGCCGCCAGCTTGCCGGCCAACTCCAGGGCATCGCCGAGGTCGCCGCTCGAGCTGCTCGGCTGGATCTTCTCGAGCGCCTGGCGGACCCGTCCGAGGTCGGTCGTCTCGTTGACCACGATCCGGGCAGTGCGGTCGGCGGCGATGACGCTGACCTTGCCGCCGGTCGGCAGATCGCGCAGCGCGTCGAGCGCCGCCGCCTTGGCCGCCTCCAGGCGGCTCGGAGTGACGTCCGTGGCGGCCATGCTGGCCGACGTATCCAGAACGAGGACGACGTCGCGGGCGAGGCCGGCCGGCCGCTCCAGGAACGGGCGGGCGGCGAGCAGCGCGAGAATCGCCACGAGCAGCAGCTGGAGCAGAAGCAAAAGGCTGCGTCGCAGCTTTTGCCACGGCGCGTTGGCCTCGACGTCGGCCAGCAGTCGGGTCCACAGCAGGGTAGACGGGACGACGGTTTCGTCGCGGCGCAGCTTCAGGAGGTACATCGCCAGGACGGCGGGAATGAAGAGCAGGCCGAGCAGCGCCAGCGGGCTGGTGAACGGCATCGCCGGTTACCCCAGCACTCGTCGGCGGCGCAGCTCGTTGAACATCAGGTCGGCCAGATTGGCGTCCGACGGCAGGTCCACGTAGCTCGCCCGCCGCTTCGCGGCAAGATCGGCGAAGCCGGCCTTCCAGGCCGACAGGCGGGCCTTGTATGCGTCGAGCGTCGGGAGGTCGACCGTCACGTCGACGCCGACGCCGGTCTCGACATCGACGAGCCGCAGGTCGCCCTCCAGCTGCGGATCGAGCTCGTCGGGCGACAGGACGTGAAGCACGATCAGCTCCGAGCCGGTCGCGGCGAGCTCGCGGATCACCTTGTCAGCGGCAGGATCGAGCAGGTCGGAGAGCAGGATGACCACGCCCTTCCCGCGCAACTGGGCCGCCGCGTGGCGGGCGGCGGCAACGAGGTCGGTCGGTCCGTCGGTGGGTTCGATCGCCGACAGGTCGGCCAGCAGCCGGAAGATTCGGCCCGAGCCACGCATTGCCGCGCGGCGCCGAGCCACTCGGCCGGTCAGCGCGCTGACGGTCACTCGATCCTCGCTCGCGAGGCCGATGTAGCCGAGGGCGGCGGCGGCCCGCTTGGCAAATAGCAGCTTTGGCGGCTGCCCTGCCGTCATCGACGCCGAGGCATCGAGGAGCAGGGTGACCGTCACGTCCTCTTCCTCGATGAAGAGCTTGACGAAGAGGCGTTCCAGCCGCGCGTAGACGTTCCAGTCGAGCTGGCGGAGGTCGTCCCCGAGCGCGTAATCGCGGTAATCGGCGAACTCCACCGACTGGCCCCGTTTGACGCTCCGGCGACCGCCCTTCAGCCCGCCGCGGACCGGCGAGCGCATGAGCACGAGGAGGCGCTCGAGCTGGCGAAGGAACGCCTCATCGAAGACGGTCGAGTCGACCTCGCTGGGCAAGAACGCCTGCCGACCATCCATCGCTCAGCTCGCGGGGCCGTCGCGCCCGCTATTCGACGGACGGCGCGACGACCGCGTCGAGGACCGAGCGAATGACCGCCTCGGTCGTGATCCCCTCCGCCTCACCCTCGAAGTTCAGGATGATCCGGTGCCGCAGGGAGGGGAGTGCGACCGCCCGGATGTCGTCGATCGAGACGTTGAAGCGGCCGTCGAGCAGGGCGTAGATCTTGCCGGCGGAGACCAGCGCCTGGGCACCACGCGGCGAGCCGCCGTAGCGGACGTAGTCGCGGACGAGGCCGGGGGCCCGAGGCTGATCCGGATGGGTGGCCGCCAGGACGCTGACCGCGTAGGCCGTGACGTGCGGGGCGATCGGGACGGCTCGCGCCAGCCGCTGCATTTCGACGACCTCGGCACCACTGCAGATCTTGCTGGCCGTGACGGCGTCAGTGCCGGTCGTCCGGTCCATGATCGCGATCAGGTCCTCCTCAGAGGGGAACGGGACCATGACCTTGAACAGGAAGCGGTCGAGCTGCGCCTCCGGCAGCGGATACGTCCCCTCCATCTCCAGCGGGTTCTGGGTCGCCAGGACGAAGAACGGGGCGTCGAGCGGGAAGCGCTGCCGCGCGACCGTGACCTGGTGCTCCTGCATCGCCTCCAGGAGGCTGGACTGGGTCTTGGGGGTCGCCCGGTTGATCTCGTCCGCGAGGACCAGGTTGGCGAAGATCGGACCCGGCTGGAAGCGGAAGACGCGCTGGCCGCCTTCCTCGATCAGGATGTTCGTGCCGGTGATGTCGGCGGGCATCAGGTCCGGCGTGAACTGGATCCGGTTGAACTCGCAGTCGATCACGTCGGCGATCGTGCGCACGAGCAGCGTCTTGCCCAGGCCGGGTACGCCTTCGAGCAGGACGTGGCCGTGGGCCAGCAACCCGGTCAGGGTCTGGCGGACGAGCGCCGCCTGGCCGACGATCACTCGCCCGACCTCGCGCTCGATCGCCTGGGCGCGCTCGGCGAATGCCTCTGGCGCCAGCTTGGGCGTGGCCTGGTCTGTCGCGCGGGACGCGTTCATGGTGCCTCCGGATCGAGTGAGCTGAAGTAGTTACGCACGTAGTCCTTGATGGAGAGCGGGATGTAGCCACGGTCGAGCGAGGTCTGGGCAAATCGTTCGAAATCCGCGAAGACCTGTTGATACGGCGTCAGCGTCCCGTTGTTGGAGCCGGATCCGGTCTGGTTGCCCTGCTGGGTCTGGCCGTCGCCGCCGGTACCTGCCACGTAGGACGGGTCGCCGGGCTTGCCGAGACGATCGAACGGCGCATAGACGGACGAGAGATCGGCACCGAGCTGGGCGGGGCGGTTGGGATTCGTAGGGCCGGCCGGACGGCCATTGCCGCCGATCCCGTTTCCGAGCGATCGAGCGTTCGAGCCCCCGCCCCCGATTGCGCCCTGACCCTGACCCTGCCCCTGGCCCTGCCCCTGGCCCTGGCCCTGCCCCTGACCCTGGCCCTGGCCCTGCCCCTGACTCTGGCCCTGCCCCTGGCCCTGCCCCTGGCCCTGACCCTGGCCACTCGGGCCCGGGCCCTGCTGACCCTGACCTAGACCTTGCCCCTGGGTCGTGCGGCCTGCATCGGCGAGGTCTCGACGGGCGTCCTGCAGACGTGAGGCTGCCGTGGCCAGGTCGCGGCCGGTCGTGACCCGCTGTTGCGCACCGGTCAATGACTGGCCGAGCCGGTCGAGCGCCGATCGGGCGCCGGCCGTGTCGCCCTGGGCGAGGCTCTGTGCGGCATCGCGAAGGGCGGTTCCCGCCGAACCGTCGGCCTGCGACGCGGTTGCCTCGAGCCCGGCAAGCTGTTGGGCGACCTTGGCTCGCTGCTCGGGGGTCAGGCTGTCGAGATCGTCGCCGAGCTTCTTGAGGTCGTCGCTCGTCGTTTTCGGGTCGCCGTCTCGGTTCGCGTCCGGCTTGCCGGTCGCGGCCTGCGACAGGGAGCGGCTCAACGAGGTCAGCGACGATGCCCGCTGCTCGTTCGCGGGGTCGATCTGGGCGCGGACATCATCTTCGATGGCACCGAGCCGGGCGAGGTTGGCGTCCAACTCCTCGGGATGGTCGCGGAGTCGGAGCGCGAGCTCCCGCAGCTCCTCCGCGAGCCTCGTTCGCGGGTCGTTGGCATCCTGGCCTTTGGCTTCCAAGTCATGGGCGACCGTGTCCAGGCGCTCGGCTTGGCGTTCGGCGGCCTCACGGATCTGCTGCTGTTGGGCGATGACCGCGTCCTGCGGGTTCGGGAGAAGCACGACGGGACCGAGCAGCAGGGCGGCGACCAGGGCTGCCGCAGCCGGCTGGCGCGATAGGCGCGGCACGAAGAGGCCCAACGGCGCCGCACGAACTGCGGCGAGCGCATCGCGTCGCTGGCGACGGAGGAATCTTTCGGTGTCGGTCGATTCGTTGGGCCGACCCGTCGTGACCTCGTCAGTAGCTTGCAGCTCCGGACCGGCTGACTCAGGGAACTCGACCGCAAGCTCGAGGGCGCTCGAGACGCGGTCGCCCAGCTGTTCCTCGCCGTCAAGTGCCAGCGCCGTCTCGCCCAGCCGAGGTCGAACGCGAACGCCTACGACGAGCCAGCCGAGCAGGCCGACCAGCGGAATCACCGCTGCGGCAACCGGCGCAGTCGCCAGGGGCATGAGGCGCGCCAGCGTCCACAACACGAGCTCGGCGACCACGACCGCGGCGATGGCGATCCAGGCCCGGCGGACGAGGCGCCGAAGCCAGAGCCGGCGACGGTGGGGCAGGAGTGACGCCCGCAGCTCCAGCAGGACCGGATCCAGCGGAACGGTGAGGCGGGAGCGCGGGTCGGGCGGAATCGTCGTCTCGACCGCGCGCGGGCGGGAGAGGCGAGCGCGGACCCTCGCGAGATCGATGCCGATCATGGGGCGTTCCCCAGGTCACGCCGCCGGCGGCGCAGGCGCCAGCGACGGGTCGGCGAGACGAACTGGACGGAGAGCAGCAGGAACACGACCGACAGGACGAGCCAGGCAACCACGCTCCGCGGCCAGAACGCATCGCGGACGATCCCGAATGGCGCGACGTCTTCGGCCACCCCGACGGCGTTGCCAACTGGCTGGGCGATGAAGCCGCCCTGCCCCCCGTTGACGAATGGGACCGGCGCGGCCGGCGCGATCTGGTCGCCGCCACCGACGAAAACCACGCCGTTTTGGTTGGGCAGGAGCGAGGACTCGATGCTGCACCAGCCGCCAAGCGAGGTCTCCGTGCCACACAGAACGTCGACCTCCGCGAGGAACGGGTTCAGGTAAGCGATCTCCTGCGGCGTCGTCCCTCTGACCGGCCCGTTGCCGTCTCCGTTGTCGTGGGTCGTCATGGCGCCCCAGAACGCGAGCAGGAAGACCGATCCGATGGTGATGACCAGGACCCCGAAGATCGTGATCGCCGTCGCCGCCTGGGTGCGCCTCACCAGGCTCGAGCAGAAGAGTCCGAACGATCCGAGCCCGAGGGCCGTGACGATGAGCACGATGTAGCCGCGCAGGACGTCGTCGGGCGCCACTCCGCCGTAGACGAAGACGACTGCGGTCAGTGGAATGGAGGCGGCGATCAGCAGCCAGACATAGATGAGAGCGCTCAGGAGCTTGCCCAGGACGATCGCCATCGATGAGATCGGGGTGACGACCAGGAGCTCGAGGGTCTGCTTCTCGCGCTCGAGGCTGATCGCCCCGGCGGTTGCGGAGGGAGCCAGGAAGGCAACCTGGAGCGTCTCCAGCATCAGCAGGGCCGCGAAGATGCCCTGGCCGATGGATGCACCTGCGTAGGTCGCCGTCCCGCCGAAGCCTGACGACATGCTGCGCTCCATGATCAGCTCGACCATCCAGGCGAATCCCCCGAGCAGGAGCAGGTAGATCGTCAGGATCACGAACGCGCGCCGGCCACGCATCCGCCCTCGCAGCTCCTTGACGCCGACGGCCGCGATCCCACTTGCGGTCCGGGTCAGCCCACGCAGCGGGGCGCGGAAACGGCCCGAAGCGGGCGCTGGCACATGAGCCGGCGCTCCCGCCGGTGAGGCCCCTTGGCTCGGCTCGGGCATCTCCGGCGATACGATCATGTCGGTCATCCGGGTTCCCTAGGCCGCTTCGAGCGGCTGGCGGTCTGGCGCGGTGACCTGGAGGAAGAGCTCCTCGAGGTCGCTGGCAGCGCGCGCGAAGCTCACGATCGGCAGGCCGGCGGAGACAGACTCCGCAAGCAGACGAGCTGAGGCGGCGTCGTCGCCTCGGAAACCGAGCTCGATCGTGCCATCGTCGAGGATCGTTGCCGAGGCCACATCGGGATCGCCGGCGAAGCGTTCGCGAGCTGCCTCGAGGGCCTCCCCTTCGGCGAGCAGGCGAACGCGCAGGACGGCCCCGAAGCGAAGGCGCCGCTCGATCTCGGCGACCCGTCCCTGCGCGAGTACCTTGCCCTGGTCCACGATCGCCACGCTGGTGCACAGCTCTTCGAGCTCAGGCAGGATGTGGCTGCTGATCAGGATCGTCTTGCCCAGCGCGCGCAGCTCGCGGAGGAGCTCGCGCAACTCGACCCGCGCCCGCGGGTCCAGGCCGGATGCCGGCTCGTCGAGCAGCAGCACCTTCGGGTCGTGGACGAGCGCGTGGGCCAGGCAGAGGCGCTGCTCCATCCCTCGCGACAGGGTCTGCACGTAGTCATCTCGCCGGGCGCCGAGATCGACGAGCTCGAGCAGATCGGCGATCATCCGCCGTCGCCCGGCGGGCGGCAGGCCGTAGCAGCGAGCGAAGAAGTCGAGGTACTCCCAGACCTTCATGTCGTCGTAGACCCCGAACACGTCTGGCATGAAGCCGATGACGCGGCGGACCTGGTCAGGGTTCTGGGTCACAGACCAGCCGTCGATCTCGGCGCTGCCGGCGGACGGTCGAAGCAGCGTCGCCAGCATCCGCAGGGTCGTCGTCTTGCCCGCGCCGTTGGGGCCGACCAGGCCGAAGATCTCGCCCTGCTCGATGGACAGGTCGATCCCGGCGACGGCCAGCGTTTTGTCGTAACGCTTGACCAGGCCTACCGTCCGGACGATCGCCGTCATCGAACCGTCCCCGTGATCGAGACGTCGACGCTGAATCCAACGTTGTCCTGTCGATCGTTGACGTAGCGAATGAGGACGGTTCCGGACGACGGGTCAACATAGAGCGCCGGATCCGTCAGGCCATAGCGAGGCCCGGGCGACAGGTGTGGCAGTCGCTTCCATTCCTGGCTCGTGACGTCGAAGACCTCGACCTCGGGTAGGCCGTCGATGATCGCCGGGGCGCAGTCGGGGGTGGGGGGATTCGGGCAGCGAGGCGGGATGGATGGCAGCGGCTCCACGGGGGTCGGGGCCGTTGTGATGCCGTTGTCACCGAAGTTCAGCCCGATGGCCAGCTCGGACACCTCGAGCGTCCCCTCGAAGCTCGTTGGCCGGTAGGCGATCGTCGCCGTGCCGCGCCCAAAGTTCATGCTGAACGGATCCTTGTTGAAGAATGCCGCGTCGGCGGCGACCACGCTCGAGCGGATGAGATCGGAGCGGAATGTGGTCGTCCCTTGCACGGTCAGTCTCGCTGGCAGGTAGTAGAGCACGTTCCCAAGACGCCGCGGCTGCTGCTTCTCGATCTCCACGTGGAGCAGGTCGCGCGATCCCCAGGCGATCACGACGGGCCCATCGGTCGCCAGCTGACCGGTCGAGCCGAAGTTCGGATCGTAGGTCAGCTGATCGACCATCGAATGACGAACATAGAGCTCGGTCGAGTCGGCGTTCGGACTGCCGTTGCCGAAGAAGATCTGGCCGACGACCTTGTCAGAGAGCGATTGCCCGAACTGGGTGTTCTGGATCCCGACGTCGATCGTGGTCTGGGCACCCGGCGGCAGATCCTTGAGCACGACGACCGTGCCGCCCAGGACCACGGCTGTTTTCTGGAGGAGCTCGATCGAAGCGTTCTTGACGGTCCCTTTCAGGTGTCCATCTTCGAGACGCAAGTCGGTCTCGATGAGCGGGACGCTGACCGCGGTCTCGGCCCGGATGGTTCGCAATGAGCCGAACCCGACGTCGAGGTCGCGGACGCGCGCCGGGTCGCCCTGGAGCACGTCAAGCTGGCTGGCCGCGCCCGCGCCGCCGAAGATGTCGCCGTTGATCGGCGACGAGAGGAGGGCGCCGCCGGGGACCTGGAGTTGGTACTTGCCGCGCGACGGCGAGAAGACCCCGAGATAGATCTGGCCGGTGCCGTCGGTGGCGCCGGCCGCGCCATGCACGATCGCCACCTCATTGACGATCACATCGTTGCCGCGCAAGAGGGCGCCGAAGCCATAGGCCACGACCGTGAACACGACCACCAGGACCGGCATCGTCAGCCACGCCCACTCGCGACGGTCGAGGCGCCGCAGGACCAGGTAATTGATCGGGCCGATCAGCAGAATGTACGCGCCCAGCAGAACGATCAGCCCGCCGATCGGGGGGAGCGCGAGCGATGGGAGTTGCGAGACCGCGCTGACCAGCATGCTGTCGTCGGAGAAGGTGAGGCCTCCCGATGATCGTGCCGGGAGGAGACGGCGCCACAGGCCTTGCGACGTCGTGGAGTCGACGATCCAGCCAGCGGTCGGATCGAATCCGAGCAGGGTCACCTCGCCGCCACCATAGGCGCGCTCGGCGGCCACGACCCGATTGCCGACCGTGGCCAGGGCACGACCGTCGGTCAGAGCTCCAGAGAGGGCCGGGAGCTCCGTCGCCCCGGGCGGGAGAGCGCCCAGGAGGCCAGTCAGTGACGCGGCCGGAACGTCCGTGGTCGTCGTCGGCCGGTACGGCAGGAGCACGTCGGGGAACGCGGCGAGCGCCTTGGCGCCGTTCGTTCCCCCCGCGATCACGAGCCGACCGCCGCCGGCGACCCAACCGCGGAGCGCTTCGAGCTGGGCCGGACTGAGCTGCTCGGCGTCGATGTCCTGCCATACGACCCGATCGAGCGCGTCCCAGGCCTCCACCCGCTCGGGCAGGTCTCCGGGAGCGATGCTCATCACCAGCGGTGCGACCTGGTTCTGGTTGGGCAGGAGGTCGAAGCTGCCGACGATCCGCTCGGGGTGCTCGGCCACGACGGCGACCACCAGCTGCGTCGCATCGTGGATGGTGAACTTGACCTTCGTCGACGCCACACTCCGATCGCCGTCGGCGAGGATGATCTCGACCTGGCTCCCGAACGCCGGCGGCTGAGCGTAGAGCACGTACCTCTTGTCCGATTGGGTCGGCAGATCCACAGCGGTCCCGAAGCGGGTCTGACCCTGGGTTCCGCCTGCCAGTCGGAGCTCGCCTGCGACGGCCGGACCGTTGTTGACGACGTGGACCTGGATCGCCATCCACGACCCGATGCGAGCGTTCCCTCCCAGCAGGGCGTGGGCCTCGATCGTGAGGGCATCGGCGGCCGCGGTAGTCCCAGCGAGCAGACCGAGGGCTGACAGCAGGAGACCGAGGGCGGCGAACGCGCGCGAGGCGCGCCGGGAGTACGGTCTGGCACCGGAACGAGTGGGGCGACGGCGCACGAAGACTCCGGATGACGGTTCGGGTGGGTCTGGTCGCAGCATGGACGCCTCGGATCGAGCGAAAGTTGCACGGTCTTGGGCGTTCGTCTGGCGGCTATCGTACGATGCAACGGTCCCGTTAGCCGTCGGCCAGCGCGCCGCAATCCTGAGGGTCCCGTGCCCGAGATTCGCCCATTTCGGGCGCTCCGCTACAACGCCTCGACGGTCGACGATCCGGCCCGCGTGGTCGCCCCGCCGTATGACGTCATCGGCCCCGCCGAGCAGGAGCGGCTGCTCGCTCGTCACCCGGCCAATGTCGTCCGCCTCGACCTGCCGCGCGAGGATGCCGGCGACGCCGCCGACGATCGCTATCGCCGGGCCGCCCGGACGCTCGCCGGCTGGCGCTCAGACGGGACGCTGCACAAGGACCCGCATCCATCGATCTACCTCTACGAACAGTCGTACCTGGTCCCCGGAACCGACGTCTCGCGGACGCAGGTTGGCTTCTTCGCGCGACTCCGGCTCGAGCCTTTCGGACCTGGATCAGGCGTGCTCCCGCACGAGCGGACCCTGGCCGGACCCAGAGAGGATCGCTACAAGCTGCTCCGCGCGACCGGCGTCAATACGAGCCCGGTCGTGGTCCTGTACGACGATCCGACGGCCGCAGGGTCGCCGGTCATCGACGAGATCCGTTCAGGGAGCCCCGTGCTGGAGATCGTCGATGATGACGGGGTGCAGCACCGCCTGTGGGCAGTCCTGGCCGATGGCGATGCTGCCCAGGCGGTCGCCCCGCTGCTGGCGGCGGCGTCCCGCGGGCCGGTCACGCTCGCCGACGGTCACCATCGCTACGAGACGGCGTTGCGCTACCGGGACGAACGCCGGATGACGCGATCGTGCGAGGAGGATCCGGCGTTCGACTACCTCCTGACCCTCTTCCTCGAGGCGACGCGCCAGCCGTTGACCGTCCTGCCGGCCCATCGGATCCTCCACGGTCTGGGCGACGAGGGAGCTCGAGGGCTCCTGGCGGGGTTGGACGGACTGTTCGATGTGCGCCGCGGGGTGGAGGCGGCGGAGCTCAAGGGCGTGTTCGAGGCGATCGGGACGGCCCGTGGTGGGCAGGGCCGATTCGGGCTGTGGACGTGCTCGGGTGGCTCGATCCTGACCGCCCGTCGCGAGGCGTTCGAGCCATATCTACCGAGCGGCGGCGCTGCGCTCCGAGGCCTCGACGTCACGCTGCTCGGGATCGCCCTGGAGCGGCTCACCGGGATCGGTGACGAGGCCGTCGCCGCAGGTGCGATCGACTATACGAAGTCGGCGTCGGAGGCGATCGCCGCCGTGGATGCCGGGGAGGCACTGGCGGACGCCGCCTTCCTGCTGGAGCCGACGCCGGTCGCTTCGATCTCGGCGGTCGCTCGCGACGGCGACGTCATGCCGCAGAAGTCGACCTACTTCTATCCGAAGGCCTTGTCCGGCCTGGTGATCAATCCACACGAGTGGTGAGCCCGATGGCCGACACGACTCCCGAGCAGATCCTCACGCACGCCCAGCTGCCGTCGGCCGGCGGCCGTCCAATCCGAAAGGACGAGATCGAGCTCCACGACCGCGGGCTCTACATCGAGTCGTGGTTGCCCGAGCGCCGGTCGCGACGCAAGCCGCTCCTGTTCGTGCACGGTGAGCTCGGCGGGTCGTGGACCTGGGACCGCTACCTCGGCTACTTCGCGGCGCGTGGCTGGGAGGGCCACGCGCTGAACCTGCGAAACCATTACTGGTCGCAGACGGCCGATCCGACGACGCTCTCGTTCGACACCTATACGGAGGACGTGGTTGCGGCGCTCGAGCGCTTCGGCAACGGGGTCGTCGTCGTCGGTCACGGGATGGGCGGTCTGCTGATCCTCAAGGCGGCCGAACGAATGCCGGTCTCCGGGCTCGTGCTGGTGAGCGCCGAGCTGCCTCGAGAGCTCCGCCCGCCGGGTCGCCAGCACGAGCTGCGCGAGATCCCGGACGTCTACGGCCGCGCCCTGATCGGTTGGGAGACCCTCCCCGAGCGCCTGTTGCGCGACGACCGGGACCTGACCCTGGCTGACGTCCTTCGCATCCAGCATCTGCTCGGTCAGAAGCCGCACGAGGCCGGCGCGGCGCGCCGCCAGATGCTGTCGGGGGTGCCCGTCGACCGCCGAGGCCTGGAGGGCGTACCGGTCCTGGTCGTCGGCGGCGGGCTGGATCGGACCGTTCCGATGACCGATTCCGAACGCCTGGCCGACTGGCTCGGGGCGACGTATGAGCCGTTCGCCGCACACTCGCATTACGGCCTGGTCATGGGCGAGACGAGCTATCAGCAGGTGGCCGACTCGATCCGGGGCTTCCT
>CAYLSK010000007.1:0-29997 GCA_964385975.1 uncultured Anaerolineaceae bacterium
CGGTCCACACCCGATCGGTGCTCCGGCCGCACGGCGTCTTCGCGGTGATCAGCCCATTCAACTTCCCGATGGCGCTCGCCGCCGGCCCGACCGGCGCGGCCCTCCTGGCCGGGAACAGCGCGATCCTCAAGCCCTCGAGCGCCTCGCCGCTCTCGGCCGTGAAGCTCGTCGAGGCATACGTCGACGCCGGGGTTCCGGCCGGTGCGATCAATCTGGTCATGGGCCCAGGCGATTCGGTGGGCCAGTCGTTGCAGGACCACCCGGGCGTGGACGGGATCGTGTTCACCGGCTCGTACGACGTGGGGATGCGGCTCTTCCACTCGTTCTCGACCCGCTGGCCGCGGCCGTGCATCGTCGAGATGGGCGGCAAGAACCCGGCGATCGTCTCGCGCAACGCGGACCTGGACGAGGCGGCCGAGGGCATCATGCGCAGCGCCTTCGGCTTCGGTGGCCAGAAGTGCTCGGCCAATTCGCGGGTCTACGTCGAGCGGCCGGTCCACGACGAGCTGGTCCGGCGGCTGGTCGAGAAGACCGAGGCGCTTACCGTCGGCGATCCGCTCCTCCGAGCCAACTGGATGGGCCCGATCATCGACCAGCGCGCCGTCGATCGACATCAGGCTGCGGTCGCCGAGGCGCGCCGTGATGGCACCGTCTATGTGGGCGGGGAGCGGCTCACCGATGCGGGGATGGAGCGCGGCTTCTATGTCGAGCCGACGGTCGTCGGCAACCTACCCGCGTCGCATCGCCTGTTCCGCGACGAGCTGTTCGCCCCGTTGACGGCGGTGGCGGCGGTCGACTCGCTGGACGAGGCGTTGACCCTGGCCAACGACTCGGTCTACGGCCTGACCGCCGGGGTCTATAGCGAGGATCCGGCCGAGGTCCAACAATTCCTGGACCGAGCGCAGGCCGGCGTGCTCTATGTCAACCGGCGGGCCGGCGCAACGACCGGTGCCTGGCCCGGGGTCCAGGCCTTCGGTGGCTGGAAGGGGAGCGGCTCGACGGGCAAGGCCGGCCTCTCGATGTACTACGTGGCTCAATTCATGCGCGAGCAGAGCCACACGGTCGTCGACTGACCCGGGGCGAGCAGTTGGGCTCAGGCCGGCTCGGGTGACCCGAGGCGCCCGCTCTTCTCGGCCGAAGATTTCCGGCGAATGTTCTTCATGTGGGCACTGGTCAGCGGCCCAGTGACAAAGGCTCGCGTGACGGGCATCTGGCAGCGAAATCGGCGGCCAGGCCCGCGGATCACGCTCAGACACGAAGCCAACGGACCGAGTCGCCGCAAGAATCGATGACGAGTGCCCGCCTGGTGGACGTTTGGCAGGAATGCGATCGGGGCGAGGGCCCGCTGTTCGGCGTCTCGTGGGGCTCGGCTATACTCGACTCGCTGAGTATCCAATCTGCATACTTGTTATGCATTCCCGCCTGAGGTGAACCGTGTCGTCGGCCCCTTCGCGGATCGCCGGGGATCGGCCCGTTCCGCACATCGTCACGGAGCTACCCGGCCCGAAGGCACGGGCCCACATCCAATTTGACGAGACGTGGACTTCACCGAGCCTGCCGCGGGCCTACCCGATCGTCCCGGTCCGTGGTGACGGCCTGACGGTCGAGGACATCGACGGCAACCTTTTCCTCGACTTCGCGGCTGGGATCGCGGTCAACTCGACCGGCCATGCGCATCCCCAGGTCGTGGCGGCGATCAAGGAGCAGGCCGCCGAGCTGATCCACTTCAGCGCCTCGGACTTCTACTTGCCGATTTATCCCAAGGTCTGCCGCGAGCTCGCCCGGATCGCCCCGATCTCGGGACGGCTGCGAGTCTATCTCGGCAATTCCGGGACGGAGGTCGTGGAAGCCGCGATCAAGCTGGCACGCTTCGCCACGAAGCGGCCGTACGTGGTCGCCTTCCTGGGCGCGTTCCACGGGCGGACCTACGGCTCGGTTTCGCTGACCGCCTCGAAGGCGAAGTACCACGCTGGCTTCGGGCCGCTCCTTCCGGGCGTCTTCCACGCGCCATACGGGCGGGTTGAGGACCTGCGCTGGTTCGATGACGTGCTGTTCGACAAGCTGGCGCCGGCCAACGAGGTCGCGGCGATCTTCGTCGAGCCGATCCAGGGCGAGGGTGGCTACATCGTGCCCGAGGACGGCTTCCTCGAGGGACTGCGCCGAATCTGCGATGCCCATGGGATCCTGCTGGTCGCCGACGAGATCCAGTCCGGGGCCGGACGGACTGGCAAGATGTGGGCGGTCGAACACTGGGCCGTGGAGCCGGACATCCTGCTGGCCGCCAAGGGGATCGCCTCGGGCATGACCCTCAGCGCCCTGGTCGCCCGGGCCGAGCTGCTCGAGGCCTGGGGGCCGGGTGCGCATGGGTCCACGTATGGCGGCAACCCGGTCGCTTGCGCGGCGGCCCTGGCGACGATCGAGCTGCTGGAGGGTGGCCTGGTCGAGAATGCGGCCGTGCGGGGTGAGCAGGCGATGGCCGGCCTGGCCGAGCTTCGAACGCGTTTTCCGGCCCTGATCTGCGACGTCCGCGGCAAGGGCCTCATGCTCGGCATCGAATTCGACACCGCTGAGCATGCGGAGGAGGTTCAGTGGGAGGCCTACCGGAAGGGCCTGCTGGTGCTCGAATGTGGCAAGTCGAGTGTTCGGCTGTCGCCGGCGCTGACCGTCACGGCCGCCGAGATGTCGATTGCGCTGCGGATCTTCGGCGAATCCGTTTCGGCAGTGGCCGGCGAGCATGGCGAGATCCTGGCGGCGGCGACTGCGGCCGGCGCGATCAACGAAGTCGAGGAGGCCGTATGAACCGCCGCTCGTCGCTCCGCGGCCGGCGACGGAACGCGGAGCGCGCGAGGATTGAGGCCCGGCTGGAGCCGATCGGCAATTGAGGCCGCCGCGGCTTGAATCCCCCGGCTAGGCCTCCTGCACCGCCGTGATCTCCTTGGGCTGGTAGAACGCGCCGAGATTGAACCCGTAGACGACGTGCCACAGGTAGACCGCAACCAGCCACTTCCACCAGTCGCC
The DNA here is from genome assembly GCA_964385975.1 of uncultured Anaerolineaceae bacterium. Taxonomy (GTDB): domain Bacteria; phylum Chloroflexota; class Limnocylindria; order Limnocylindrales; family CSP1-4; genus SPCO01. The sequence goes on from CAYLSK010000007.1 coordinate 3,019, forward strand.
TGCCGCGCTGGGCACGTTGGTCATGAAGATGCCGGCGTTCACGCCCGGGCCGAAGAGATTCGGGAAGAGGTTGATCCACCACACCGCGCTGAGCGTGGCCAGGATCAGACCCCAGATGATCGCCTTGGCGAAGTTACCGCGAACCGTGTTGGCGATCGGCAGCAGCGGGTGGATTCCAAACGCGTAGATGAGCGCGAATGCGACGCCCTGGGCGTAGTGGACCCCCGCCCCGAAGGCCGTCAGGATGACCGGGTCCATCATCCCCTTCGGGTCCTGGGCCGAGTTCCCGAACACGAGCAGCCCGTTGAGGTAGTTGAAGTTCAGGTCATATAGCCCGATGCCGTGGTACCACATGCCCAAGTTCGTGGTCACATGCGTGGCCACGAGGCCGCCCACGATGGCCACGATTAGCCGGTGCCGTGTGACGTAGCTGCGCCAGTCGTCGATGTACGTCGACCCCACGTGCCGCCTCCCTCTCCTCGAACCATCTCGCAGGCTCCCGCGGGTTGTACGCGACGCGAACATCGGGGCGCTCTACGAACAGACAGGCGCATCGTAGACCCTCGCGTCAACTGTTTTCGGGGGAATTCGTGCATCGCGGGGTTCAGGTGATGCGGAAGACGGCCTCGGCGAGCTGGCGCAGGTTGCGGACCTCGAAGATGCTGTCGAGCGCGGGACCGTAGGCATCGACGATCGAGTCGGTCGTGTTCCAGTCGCCTGCTGGCTCAGGGTTGAGGAGATAGACCTTCCGGGCGCGGCCATGGATCGTCCGCAGCGCCTCGACCCGCGGCTCACGGTGGTTGGACCGAGCGTCGCCGGTAACGATGATGGTGGATCGCGAGTCGAGTCCGCCCCCGTGCCTTTCCCAGAACCGCTCGAAGACCGCACCATAGTCCGAGTGGCCGTCATCGGCGATGACATCGGCGCGGTAGAGGACGTGGCGGACCTCGAGGAACGAGGCGACGTCGCGGAGATGGTCGGTCACCTCGTCGATCCCGTCGACGAAGGCGAAGGAGCGCATCCGGCTGAACTCGGCGCTCATCGCCTGGAGGAGGGTCAGGGTGAAGGATGCGAATTCCGCGACTGAACCCGAAACGTCGCACAGGAGATAGAGGTCCGGCCGCGCGATCTTCGGTCGGCGGTAGACCGGGTCGAGGGGAACCCCGCCGGACGACAGCGACCGACGGACCGTCCGCCGCACGTCGAGCCGCCCGCGGTCGCGGCGACGCCGGCGGCGTGCCATCTTCGTCGCGAGGACCCTCGCCAGCGGCCGGATTGCCTCGCGCATCGCGGCGAGCTGGCGTGGCGAGGCTCCGAGAAAGTCGATCTCGTCGGTCGCGACCAGGTCCAGCGAGCGGATCGTCTCGTCGATGCCGCGTGACGCCGCCAGCTGCTCGCGGAGCTGGCTCGCGAGGAGCTGCTTGAAGGCCTCGATTCGCTCGGCAAGGTCGCCTCGCAGGGCCCGCTCATCGATCCCGTCGTCGCCGGCCTCCGAACGAGCAGCTGCGAGCATCTGGCTCATCAGCTTCGACAACTCGAGAGAACGCAAGATCCGATACAAGAAGTAGCGCTCCGTCGCGTCTGGCTGGCTTTCGATGCCGCCGTACCGGCCGATCGCCATCTCGGCCAGGGCGCGCAGCGCGTCCGGGTCACCGCGCCGGATCGCCTCCATGATCTGGGCGAGGAGACCGCTCGCGTCCCCCTGGTCCCGCTCGTCGTCGGCCAGTCGGTCCAGGCTGGTCGAGATCTCGCGACCCGTGGGTCGAACCCCCGCAGGGAGCCCCGCTCCGTCGAACGCCGACGGGCCCGTCCCCGATCGAACTGGAAAACGAAGGTCGAACAGGAGATCGAACGTCCGAAGGTCATCGGCGTTCTTGACCAGCGTCGTGGCGAGGGCGGCACGAAGCGCGAGACGCTCATCGATCGCGATGGTCCGGAGGGCCTGGGTCGCGTCGATCACCTCCGAGGTGGACACCCCGACCCCCGCTTCGCGGAGGTTCGCCACGAGGGCAAGCAATGGCCGCAGCAGGACCGAGCCACCCTCAGTCTCGGCCACGGATTGCGGGCTCATCGTCGATGACTGTACGGTAGGCGAACAAGCCGTCGCAGGGCGAGCAAAGGAAATCGGCCGTCGTAAACGTCGCAACACCTGCCTTCGACCCCACCAGGCCACCTCCACACAGGCTGGTCCGGCTGGGGGTCGTGTTCGATGGCCGGACGGCCCGCGAAGCGGTAACACCGTTGGCCCGGATGTGCGAGCGAGCCGGGATCGAGATCGTGTGGGTTGCGGATCCGGTCGCCGGCACGGCGCTCATCGGCGACGTGGATGCGTGGCCCGTGGCCGCCGGGCTGCTCGGTGTCCTGGGCACCACGGCGGTCGGGGCGATGGTCGACAATCGGCGTCGCCTCGCCGATCTGGTCGAGCTCGTCGATGCGCGCATGCGGCAGGACCCTCCGGTTGGGACGCGCCTCGAGCTCGGTTTGGTCGATGGCGACGGCGAGGCGCAGGGCGTTCGCGCCGTGCGCGAGGGGCTGTCGGTCATCGGCATCGAGGTCCGCCTGTCTGCCGTCGCGCAGTCCAGCCGGCAGCTTGCGTCATTGCTCGGCGTTGTCGACGACATCGTCCTGTCGGCCTGGCAAACCCCCGATCTCGAGACGGCGGCGGACGAGGCAAGGGCAGCGGCGATGGACGCCGGCCGCGACCCGGCATCGCTCGGCGTCGCCGCGCTCGTCCCGGTGTCGGTTGGTCGGACGGACGCCGAGGCCGCCGTGCGAGCCCAGATGGACCCCGACTTCGCGCGCTTTGGTCACCCCGCCGAGATCGGCATCTTCGGGACGCTCGAGGAATGCCAGGACCGCGTCATTGCGCTGGCCCATGCCGGAATCACGGATCTCCGCTGCGTGCTGCCGGCGACGCCCGACGTCCACGACGTCATCGCCCAGCTGACGGCGATGACCATCGGCACGGTCGACGTGCTCGTGCCCGGTTCGTTTCGCTCACCGGCGCCACCCCCGCCCCAAGGTTGGGGAGGGCGGCCGGATCGCCCGCCGTCGCCACGCGTGAGCGACGGGTCGCGCAGACGCGGCTAACCGGGGCGCGCCCCGGCCGCGGGGCGCCGGGCGACTCAGCGCCGGACGGTGAGGGCGCTGACGCGGCGGGCGGTCTCGACGACGAGCGGGAGGAAATCCGACCGGAGAGTGGCGCCGTCGACCCGTCCGGCGTGAGCGCACAGGCTGAGCGCCGCGCTCGCCCGTCCCGAGGCGTCGAGGATCGGCGCCGCGACCGACGACAGCCCTTCCTCGAGCTGCTGGTCGACGACTGCGAAGCCATCGCGCCGCACCTCAGCGAGGATGTCGCGAAGCTCGACTTCGTCGACGACCGTCTGCTGGGTGTAGCGCGCCATCGCCCTGCGGGCGAAGTAGGCCTCCAGCTCTGGCTCGGGCAGGAACGCCAGCAGGACCCGGCCCTTCGATGTCGCGTGCGCCGGCAGCCGCGAGCCGACCGTGACCGCAAGCGTCATGAGCCGCCGCGTCTGGCTCCGGGCAACATACAGAATCTCCGTGTCGTCCAGGATGGCGATTGAGGCCGACTCCCCGGTGCGTTCGGTCAGCGACTCGAGATAGGGTCGCGCGAAGCTCCATGGATCGCGCTCGACTGAGAACGGCTTGGCCAGCTCGAGGACCGCCGTCGTCAGCGAGAACTCGCGGCGTTCAGCGTCGACATAGCCAAGGTCGGCCAGGGTCAGCAGGATCCGCCTCGCGGTGGCCCGGGTCAGGCCGGTCCGCTCGGCGACCTCGCTGATCGTGAGCGCCGGGTGCTCCGGCGTGAACGAGCGCAGCACCGCGAGCCCCCGCTCGAGCGACTGTAATCGTTCGCTCCGAGCGACCTCGATCCCGTCTGCGCTGCGCCTTGACATCGTTTCGACTCCGAGTCGATACTTCGTACGCTGGCCGCACGGCCGTTCGCTATGCGTACACGAGCCGAGCTGCGTTCATCGTACCCGATTGCACCAGCAATCTGAACCCGCCCCGATCACAGGAGGCACGGTAGATGACCAAGACGTACGCGACGCGGTTCGGATCGCTGGCTGATTTCGAGAAGGGCACGATCGACATCATCGACGACGACCCGAAGCGGTACGCCTTCTCGAACGTCTTCGAGGTCGCGTCAGCGGCCCGCCCATACGAAAAGATCGCGGTCGGCAAGAACCGCCAATATGTCGTCGAGGCGATCCGCGCCGAGGGAACGTCGGAGTGGCGGACGGCTCCGCACGATGAGTTCGCGCTGGTCATGGACGGCGAGGTCGAGATCCGCCTCCAGAAGCTGGGTCCCGATGATATCGGGCCGACCTCCGAGCGCGGATCGAATGCGCTAAGTGGCAATCCCAGCGGGCCGTCGATGGGCCGCGTCGTCGGACGCCGCGGCCACATGACGCTGCTCCCCGTGGGCGCCGCGTATCAGTTTCACGCGGCACGGCCGGCGGTCGTCCTGCTCCAGACGCAGGAGGGGCCCGATACGATCTATCGCTGGGCCGAGATCATCCAGACCAACCCCTGATCGCCTGGCGAACGAGGAGACGCACGATGAGCATCACCGCCGCGACCGATGTCAAGGCCAGCAAGCCGAATGCCGACGGGTACCGCGCGTTCCGCCTCGGCGAATTCAAGTTCAGCCGCGACGAGTACTTCGTCTACGTCGAATGGCCGACCGGCAAGCACCTCATGTCGGCGGACGCGTTCCTGAAGGCCCTCCAGCGCGACGTCGCCTGGCAGTTCTTCTACGGCATCGTGAACTTCGACGGCGTCGTCGGGACCGTCAACCACTACGGAACCGTCGACCTGTTCGCCGGACGCTACAACGACGTCTACCGGAAGGCCGAGCTCGATCACCTCGAGAACTTCTCCACGCCACTCATCAAGGCGACGTTCGACGAGATGCTCGACGACTGGACGAACGAGGGGTTCGATCCGTTCGCCTCTCCGACCGAGACGGGCTCGGCGTTCGGGATCAAGCACGGCGGCAATCGAGCGGCGATTACGCGGCATCGCGTGACGGCGGCGCGAATGGTGAGCGTTCCGGGCGATGAGCCGTTGCGGAACGACGAGAACGGCCATCCGATCAACCGGCATTTCCTCGACGTGCCCCAGGACGAGCCTGAGAAGTATCCGGAGCCGGGCTTCGAGAACGAGGTCAACTCGTTCAACCTGTTCGCCTACCTGTCCCGGTCGCAGGTCACCTGGAACCCATCGGTCGTGTCGGTTTGCGGCGACAGCTTGTACTGCCCGACGACGGAGGAGTACATCCTCCCGATCATCCACGGCAACGACCGTGTCGAGTGGTTCATTCAGTTGTCGGACGAGCTCATCTGGCAGGTAGAGGACCGCGACTCGGGTTCGGCGCTGGCGAAGGTCACGATGCGTGCCGGCGACGTCGCCGCGATGCCGGCCGACATCCGGCACCAGGGCTACGCTCCGAAGCGGGCGATGCTGCTCGTCTGGGAGAATGCCGATCCCGACCTGCCAGGCCTGATCTCGAGCGGCCAACTGCCGTCCGTTCCGGTCGAGCTCTGATCGGCCGGCTCGGCCCGTTTCTCGCGCAGAGGACCCGATGACACTGACGGACGCGGGTTCCGCAGTCGGTATCCGCGACCGCTTGTTCATCGCCGGGGCGTTCGTCGATGCCGCAGACGGGTCGACGTTCGAAACCATCAACCCACACGACGGCTCCCTGATCGCACGGGTCGCCAGAGCGGGGCCAGCCGATGTCGATCGGGCGGTCGCGGCGGCCTCCGCGGCGTTTCCTGCGTGGGGCCGGCTGGCCGCAGCCGCCCGCGGCCGGATCCTCCTCCGGCTGGCCGACCTCATCGAGGCTCATGCCGACGAGCTGGCCCGTCTCGAGAGCCTCGACACCGGTCACCCGATCCGCGACAGCCGAGGTCTGGACGTCATTCGAACAGCGGCCACCTTCCGTTACTTCGGCGGCATGGCGGACAAGCTCCAGGGTGACGTCATTCCGGTCGAACCGGGATTTCTGAACTATGTCCTGCGCGAGCCGCTTGGCGTCGTTGGTGCAATCGTTCCGTGGAACTTCCCGCTGATGTTCTGCAGCTGGAAGATGGGACCTGCCCTCTCCGCCGGAAACACGGTCGTCCTCAAGCCGGCGGAGCTGACGCCGCTCAGCGCCCTTCGAATCGGGGAGCTGATGGCGGAGGCCGGAATTCCGGCCGGCGTAGTCAACATCGTGCCGGGGCCAGGCCGGATCACGGGCGAGCACCTGGCGCGACATCCGGATGTCCGCAAGATCGCGTTCACCGGCTCGACCGCCGTCGGACGGACGATCGTCACGGCCTCGGCCGGCAACATCAAACGCGTCCAGCTGGAGCTCGGCGGCAAGGGGGCGAACATCGTGTTCGCCGACGCCGATCTCGAGGCCGCCGTGAACGGCTCGGCGTTCGCGACCTTCCACAACCAGGGTCAGGCCTGCATCGCGGGCTCGAGGTTGATCCTCCACGAGTCCATTGCCGACGATTTCCTGAGGCGATTCATCGAGCTCGCCGAATCGATCCGACTCGGCGATCCCCTCGACCCGGCGACAGAGATGGGCCCGCTCACGTCGGCAGGGCATCGCGACCGGGTGTTGTCCTACGTCGAGGTGGCCAAGGCTGAGGGTGGCGAGATCCTGACCGGCGGGACCGCGCCGACCGACCCGGCGCTCGCCCGTGGCTTCTACATGCGCCCGACCATCGTTCGGGCGGACCCGTCATCGCGGGTCTGCCGAGAGGAGGTGTTCGGGCCATTCGTCTCCGTCACGACCTTCCGGACCGATGAAGAGGCGATTGCGATCGCCAATGACGTCGACTACGGCCTGGGCGGCGGGCTCTGGACCCGCGATCTGTCGCGAGCGCACTCAGTGGCCGCCCGGATCCGTGCCGGGATGGTCTGGGTCAACAGCTACAAGCGAGTGAACCCCGGTTCACCGTTCGGCGGGACAGGCCTGTCCGGCTACGGGCGTGAGATGGGCTTCGAGGCTATGCGCGAGTACACCGAGGCAAAGTCGGTTTGGGTCAACGTCGATGCGGCCATACCCCCGTTCTACCCGCGGCCGGATGACACCCCGGCCGAGCGCAGCTGACGGGTTCGCAGGCGATGGAACCGTTCATCTATGACGCCCTTCCCGGGCGGGTTGTCTTCGGTGATGGCGCATTCGAGCGCCTCCCGGACGAGCTCGACCGTCTCGGGGCCCGACGAATCCTCCTGATCGCCGATCGATCCGGTCGAACCTGGGCGCAGAAGCTCGTCGCCTGGATCGGTGATCGGATCGTTGGCCAGATCGGCGACGTACGGCCCCACGTCCCCGTCGAAGACGCGGAGAACGCCCGCCGGCTTGCCAGGTCGACCCGGGCGAACGCGATCGTGACGATCGGTGGCGGCTCGGCGACCGGCCTGGGCAAGGCGGTCGCCCTCGACGTGCCGATCCCGATCCTGGCGGTTCCGACGACCTACGCCGGTTCTGAGATGACGCCGATCTGGGGTCTGACGAGCGGCGCGCGGAAGGAAACCGGCCGCGACGCCGTGGTCCAGCCGCGGACGGTCGTCTACGACCCGATCCTGACACTCAGCCTGCCGCCGTCGATCTCGGGGCCGTCCGGCATGAATGCCCTCGCCCATTGCGCTGAGGCCCTCTACGCGGAAGGGGCCAACCCGATCACCTCGCTCATGGCGGAACAGGGCATCAGGGTTCTCGCCCGCGGCCTGCTCGTCATCGTCGCCGACCCGAGCGACCTGGCCGGGCGTGGCGACGTCCTCGGCGGAGCCTACCTTGCCGGCGCGGCGTTCGCTGCTGCCGGCAGCGGCATCCATCACAAGATCTGCCACATTCTCGGTGGGGCGTACGACCTGCCGCACGCCGAGATGCACTCCGTCGTCCTGCCCTACGCGCTGGCGCACGTCCTGCCGTCCCAGCCGGCCGCGATCGGCCGAATGGCCGCCGCGCTCGGCCGCTCCGACGTTCCAGGCGCGGTCTTTGATCTTGGACGCGCGATCGGCGCGCCGGCTGGTCTGGGCGAGATCGGGATGCAGATCGAGAGCCTTGACGAGGCGGCCGGCCTGATCGCCGCGGCTACGGCCGGAACGCAGCTCGAGATCTCGCCGCGAGACGTCATGGCACTGCTTGACCATGCGTTCGCGGGTCGCCGGCCCGAGACCCGGCAGCCCGTCGGTCGGTCCGGCATCGCGTAACCCAGCCTGCGCCACAGGCGCCGGTTCCCGGATGCCCGTCGAACGACGATTGATCCTCAGCTCGGTCGACCTGCAACGCGGTCGACCACGAACGGTCCAGCCGGAGAGGCACAATGACGGACGCGATGACGACAGCAAGCGAAGGAGCCGCGCCGCAACGGACGGAGGACCGGGATCCCGGGTTTGCCTCCTCCGACGATGTCGTGACGAGGCTGCGCGAGGAGGCGTATCTCGCCGACGGGCGCATCGGGATGACGGTCTTCCTGGCCGACCGTCTCCAGAAACCAGTCCTGATCGAGGGACCGGCCGGCGTCGGCAAGACCGAGCTCGCCCGGTCCGTCGCGCTTGCTACCGGCGCTCGCCTGATTCGCCTCCAGTGCTACGAGGGCCTCGACGAATCAAAGGCGCTCTACGAATGGAACTACAAGAAGCAGCTCCTCCGGATCCAGGCGGACGACCGGCGCGAGTCCTGGTCCGAGCTCGAGGAGGACATCTTCTCCGAGGCATTCCTCTTGGACCGCCCGCTCCTGGCCGCAATCCGCTCCGCCGAGCCTGTCGTCCTTCTGATCGACGAGGTCGACCGGGTCGAGGTCGAGGCCGAAGCCCTGATGCTGGAGGTGCTGTCGGACTTCCAGGTGACGATTCCCGAGCTCGGCACGGTGACCGCGACCCGGCGGCCGATGGTCTTCCTCACCTCGAACGGCACCCGCGACCTGTCGGAGGCCCTCAAGCGGCGCTGCCTCTACCTTCACCTCACGTACCCATCGGTCGAGCGCGAGCGCGATATCCTTCTCGCCCGAGTCCCGGACCTCTCCGAGGCGCTTGCCGAGCAGGTCGCCCGACTCGTCCGGACCATCCGCGACCTTGACCTCAAGAAGCGCCCGTCGATCTCGGAGGCGATCGACTGGGCCCGAACCCTCATCGTCCTCGGGATCGCCTCGATCCGACCGGACGAGGCGCCGGAAACGCTCAACGTCCTGCTCAAGCACGAGGCCGACATCGAGAAGGCGCGCCGGGCCCTGCTCGGGCTACCGCCGCTCGAGGACACGAGCAGCCCGGTCCACAGCGACCTGTTTCGACAGCGTGAGGCGCGGCCCAAGTGACAACCATCCAATCATCGACCGGCGCGCCGGTCTGGAACGATCGCCTCGTCAATGCGATGCCACGGGTCGTGGCAGCCATCCACGAGCTGGCCGCCGAGCTGGACTTGAACAACGACGAGCTCCTGGCGGCGCTCGCCTTCCTCGGCGAGGTTGGCCGGGCGGACGAATTCATCCTCCTGTCGGATGTCCTGGGCCTGTCGAGGCTCGTCGACGACGCGACGCATCGCGGCATCAAGGGCACGAGCTCCAATGTCCTCGGTCCGTTCTACCGGCCGGGCGCCCCGCTCGTCCCCAACCCCGGCTCGATTGCCTCGCCACGGTCGGCCGGCGAGCCGCTCGTCATCGGCGGCCGAATCACTGACGCCCTCGATGGATCGCCCATCGCAGGTGCGACGGTCGATATCTGGCAGGCGGACGGCGACGGCCGCTATTCCGACGCGGACGACCGGCTCGAACCGTGGAACCTGAGAGGCTGCCAGTCGACATCCGACGACGGGCGCTACGAGATCGCCACCGTCCGGCCGCGGCACTACACCATCAAGCACGACGGGCCGGTCGGGCGGCTGCTGACGGCGCTCGGTCGCCACCCCTGGCGGCCGGCCCACATCCACATGCTGCTCGGCGCCACGGATCACCGGTCGCTGGTCACCCAGGTCTACGTCGCCGGCGGTCCATACCTCGACGACGACACGATCGCCGGCGTCAAGGACGAGCTGGTCGCGCCGGTCGTCGACGGACGCATCTCCTTCGACATCGCGCTCGCGCCCGAACCCGCCAGCGAGCTTCTCGCATCGTGACTTCGAAGGTCGCGACGATGGTGGACGCGGTTCGAGATCTCGTGCGCAACGGCGACACCGTTGCCATCGAGGGGTTCACCCACCTGATCTCGTTCGCCGCCGGCCACGAGATCATCCGCCAGGGCAAGCGCGACCTGACCCTCGCGCGCCTGACTCCGGATCTCATCTACGACCAGATGATCGCCGCCGGCGTCGCTCGCAAGCTGGTCTTCTCATGGCTCGGCAACCCCGGTGTCGGCGGGTTGGGGGCGATCCGCCGCCGGATCGAGGGCGAGATCCCGGACGAGCCGCTCGAGCTCGAGGAATACAGCCACTTCGGGATGGTTGGGCGCTACACCGCCGGTGCGATGAACCTGCCGTTCTTTCCACTGCGCAGCTATTTCGAGACGGATTTGCCGGTCGCCAATCCGCGCATCCGACCGATCGCCTCTCCCTATGGGGACGGCACGATCTATGCGGTTCCACCGCTCCGCCCGGACGTCACCATCGTTCACGCGCAGCGGGCGTCGGCCGGCGGCGACACCCAGGTCTGGGGCCTGCTGGGCTGCCAGAAGGAGGCCGCTTTCGCCGCGGAGCGGGTCATCGTCGTAGTCGAGGAACTGGTGGATGAGGCGGTCATCCGCGCCGATCCAAACCGGACGATCATTCCCGGCTTGATCGTGGATGCCGTGGTCGTCGAGCCGTGGGGGGCACACCCTTCGTACGTCCAAGGTGCCTACGATCGGGACAATCGCTTCTACCTCGACTGGGACCCGATCTCGCGCGACGAGGCGGCCACGCAGGCCTGGCTTCGCGAGTGGGTCTTCGACATCAACGGGCGTGCGGCGTATGTCGAGAAGCTCGGCCCAGAGCGGATCGCGTCGCTCCGCCCGAGCGCGAGCGCCCCATCGGGATCCGTCGACTACGGCCAATACCGATGACCGCCGGGGCGTTTTCCAGGTCGGAGATGATGATCGTGGCCGCGGCGCGCGCGCTGGCCGGCCAACGCGTCTGCTTCGTTGGGGTTGGGCTGCCGAACATCGCGGTAAACCTCGCCAAGCGAACCGTCGCGCCGGAGCTCGAGCTCGTCTACGAAGCGGGCGTCTTTGGCGCCCGGCCGGCTCGGCTTCCGCTGTCGATCGGCGACCCGACGATCGTGACCGGGGCGACCGCGGTGGTCAGCATGGTCGAGCTGTTCGGCTACTACCTCCAGCGCGGCCTGATCGACGTCGGCTTCCTGGGGGCGGCCCAGATCGATCGATTCGGCAACATCAACACGACCGTGATCGGCGACTACGCGCACCCCACGACGAGGTTGCCTGGTTCAGGCGGAGCCTGCGAGATCGCGATCAACGCTCGCGAGGTCTTCGTGATCATGCGCCAGAGCAAGCGCAGCTTCGTCGAGACGATCGACTTCCGGACCTCGCCCGGCAACCTCGGTGACGCAGCCGAGGCCGAGCGGATTCGGCGCGAAGGCGGCTGGCTGGGCCGGGGTCCGACCCTCGTCGTGACCGACCTTGGGGTCTACCACTTTGACGACAGTGGCCAGATGCGCCTCGATTCGCTCCATCCTGGCGCCACGATCGATGCCGTACGCGACACGATCGGCTGGGAGATCGCCGTCGCGCCCGACCTGGCCGGGACGCCGCCGCCCTCGGACGAGGAGCTGCGCCTGATCCGCGAGGAGCTGGATTCGGGCGGCGTCTATACGAAATAGCCTCGCGCCCACCGAGTCAGCTCTTGGCGAAGACGACCACGAACTCGAGCGATCCCTGGTCGGCGATCGAGACGATGAAGCCGCCAATGTTCGGGGCCACCATGTTGAAGTCCGAGAGCCCGAAGCTGATCGAGCCCGCAACCTGGATCGTGCCATCGACCAGCTGGGTCTTGGCCGGAATCTGGACAGATTTCGTGACGCCGTGGAGGGTCAGGTCGCCGACCAGTGTGACGTCGGAGCTCGTGCCGGAGATCGCCGCGGCCGTGATCTCGACGGGTTGAGTGACGGTGAACGAAGCCGTCGGGTAGCTGTTCGTCTGGAGGCCCTCGGTCCGCAGTCGGTTGTCGCGCATCGTCTTGTCCGAGGTGATCGTCGTCGTATCCACCTGCAGCGTGCCGGCAGTGAGAGACGAGGTCGTTCCGTCGCTGGTGATCGTGATGGTGCCGCTGACCTGGTCCGTCCGCCCAACGGCGTCACTCTCGGCCGGCAGGCTGGCGAGCTGCTCGCGAACGCGATAGCCGGCCTGGCTTCCTGTGGCCACCGTCCAGCTGCCGGCCACGTCGCCGTCGAAGCTGGCAACTGGGTCCGAGCTGGCGGCGGCACCGGCGCTTGCGGCCGGGTCCGTGGAAGCAGCGGCACCGGCAGCCGCAGGCGATGAGCTTGGCAGCGCAAGCGGCGCGATGCTGTCGCCGCGCAGGATCTGGTCGTAGGCGACGTAACCGCCCACGCCGATCGCCAGGATCAGGACAACGGCGGCGGCGACGATGCGCGATCGGGTCATGTGGGCCTCTCGACTGGGCGGGATCGCTTGAACCCGTCACCCGGAGCGTCGCACCGATCGCTGAGAAATGCCTGAGAGGGCGGACCGAGCCAGCGCGTCGGCCGGCCCGAGGAAGAAGATCAGTTACCAGGGGACGATCGCCAACAGTCGATCGTAGCCGTCTCCCGGGACTCGCCCGATCACCTCGCCAGACGCTGTGTCGAGCTCGAGGATCCGTCCGCCGGCGTGGACCAGCGCGTAGAGCGTCCGGCCGTCAGGAGTCAGGCCGAGCGAATCGACCGCCGTTCCCGGGAGGAGGGTGCCGGTCAACGTCAGGTCGTCCGACGCGATCCGCACGATGCCGCCGGATCCGGCCGCGTAGAGCGCCGAGCCATCCGACGAGACGACGGCGCGCCGACCGACGGGCCCGCCCTCCTGGTGTCCGAACTTGGCCAGCGATATGGCGGCCGACGTTGGGGCGTCGAATTGAACCGTCCGACGGACACTGAGCTCGTTCGCGTCCACGTCGACCGCCAAACCGAGGGTGGCATTGACGGCCAAAATACTGCGTCCGTCAGTGGTTGGGGTGAGGCCCCAATCGAGTGCCGCATCCACATCATCGGACCCGATGGCGGGCAGGTCGATGCAGAGCGCCCAACCGTCGCTGCTGCTGAGCGCATGGATGAACGGGTGCTCCGTCCCGCGATAGAGGGTGAAGACAAACCCGTTCGGTCGACGCACCTGGGCAATTGGCCAGCCGGCCATCGCCTCGTTGAGGTTCTGCTTGTCGACCACGACGGCCTCGCGAAGCGTCCCGTTTGCCGTGTCCACGGCGCGGACCTGGTAGTGCCCGTCCGGCGGTCCGGCCAGATGCTCGACCACGTAGAGCGTCGACCCGTCAGGGGAGAGTGCGTCGAACTCGAACGATCCATGGAGCTCGACGACCCGCGGCTTCTTGTCGAAGGTCCGGGACAGGATCGCAAAGCGGCTCATATCGTCGTTTGCACCTGGGCTGGCATCGACGAGGACAATCATCTGCCCGTCTGCGGAGACGCCGACGGGAAGCGGGTCGGCGCCGATCGTCGGCAGGCGCCAGGCGCCGTCGATCGACTGGGATCGGCCGGGTGAGTCTGCGTAGACCTCCAGCTCCTTGATCAGGGTCTTGCCGCCGGCCGGCGTGGCAGAGACCATCGTGGCCCATCGCTCGTCGGGAACCCCGTCGGGCAGGGTGAAGAACTGCTCCGAGGTGCTCGCCAGGATCACCTGCAATCCATCACGTCCTGGACGCCCGACGACCAGCCACGCGTCGCGCGAGCCGTCCGCCTCGCTCGGCGAGCCGGACGGAACCGCGGTTGGGGAGAGCGACGGGGCGATGGCCACCGGCGCCGAGGCGGCCGGCGCCGCGCTGGTGCAGGCGCTCGCACCCGCGACAACAGCGATGACGAGGCCCGCAATTCGGGCGATCGATCGAGGGAAGGACGGCATCGTTGGCTCCTCCGTGCATCCCTCATACACCGCCCCGGGCCGGCCGGTTCCGGGTCAGGGGAGCGACTGGGCGACCCGGATCGTCGCGTCGCGCCCCAGCGCCGACTCCAGCCGGTAGGTGACCGGGCCGTCGGACCAGAGCAGGGCATCCCCCACCCAGCGGCGGGAATCCTGGACCGGACCGCCGGCGCCCGCGTAGAAGAAGAAATGCGGGGCGCCGCTCAGCCAGTAGCCTCGGTGGGCGCCGACCAGGACCGGTTCGACCGTCGTATCCGGCCCCACGACCTTGTCGAAGAAACCGGAGTCGACTGAGCCCAGGAACTCGGTCATGAGCAGTCCGACGCCCGGTTCAAGGGTTGTGGGCAGGGTCGGTCGCGAGGCCCAAACCAGGCTGACCTGACCGCGCTTCGTCTCGTCGATGTACGCGGCGTCAGGTGGCCCGACAAGTGGATCGGCGGGCCACCCAACCTCGAAGCCAGCCCGGGCATCGAGCGCCGCTCGGTCGGACGGCGCGATTGGATCGCCCAGATTCATCGAGGTCCCAGGGCCGCCGGGCGACGGCGATCGACTCGGCTCGAGGCTCGGAGGCGGGCTGACCGACCCACCCCCGAAGAGAAGCCGCAGGCCCGGCAGCCCAAGACCGGCCGCGCCGGCGATGGCCGCCAGCGCTATCAGCGCGGCGACGGCGATCAAGAGCGCTCGGCGAGCGGGTCGCCGAGTCCATATTCGAGGCTCGTACCAGCTGGCGGGCCCGCTCGGGATGGTGTCGCGCGCGGTTGTCGGAGGCATCGCCTCGATCCTCGCCCGTATCGTCTGCGCGAGGTCTTCACCACCGGCACCCGGCGCCGCCGTCGGCCAGGCGATCACGGGCTCGATCCGGCGAAGCGCCGCGATGAGCTCGTCCTCCGGGCGGCGGTGGAGTGGCTGCTCAAGCATCCGCGTGCCCTCGATCCAGTTCGGCCAGGGCTTCGCGGAGACGAGCGAGGGCGCGCGAGGTCCGCGACTTGACTGTCCCACGGGGGATCCCGATCGCCTCGGCCGTCTCGGCCTCTGACAGGTCCAGCAGGTAGCGGGCGCCGATCACTTCGCGGTCGTCGTGGCGAAGCCGCCCGAGCGCTGAGAAGAGCTGGTCGCGCGTCTCGGCCGCGAGGACCTCCGACTCGGGTGAAGCGGCCACGGCGTCACGAGGATCGATCATTGCCGCGCGCTGGGCGAGACCCGAACGCCGGTCCGCCGAGCGTCGCCGATTGCGCCCTTCATTGACCACGATCCGCAGGAGCCATGGTCTGATCGGCTCCCCGTCGCGAAACCGGGGAAGCGCCGAATACGCCTTGACGAACGCGTCCTGAACAGCATCGGCGGCATCGGCCTCCGGGGCAACGAGGTATGCGGTGCGCAGGGCGACGTCCTGATAGCGGCGTACGAGCGCTTCGTACGCCGCTGTGTCGCCGGCGCGGGAACGGCTGATCAGTTCGCCGTCTTCCAGTCGGGGCCTCCGCGGTCAACCGTATTTTGTACACCGGTCCGTGAGGATCGGTTCCCGGCGCTGGACCCTTGCCCTCGCCCAGGGGTCTCGTCCGCTACGATGCCGGCGATGGCCTCTACCCCTGGTCGCGTCTTCCGACGCTCTTCGCTGCCCGAGCCGCCGATCGCGGTCGAGGCATATGGCTCGACCATTCGCGACGCGGACGGTCGCGAGTACCTCGACGCGGCCGGTGGCGCGATCGTCGTGGGAGTGGGGCACGGTCGCCACGAGATTGCGGCCGTCATGGCCGCCCAGGCCGGCCGCCTCGCCTATGCCCACGGGAGCGTCTTCACGACCGAGCCGGTCGAGACGTACGCGCGCGAGATCGCGCGCCACGTGCCGGTGGACGGCCCGGCCCTCTATCCGGTGTCGGGCGGTTCCGAGGCGATCGAAACGGCCCTGAAACTGGCCCGCGCCTATCACCTCGCGCGGGGCGAGTCGGACCGCTGGATCGTCTTCTCGCGCTGGGGGAGCTATCACGGCAACACACTCGGCGCCCTGGACCTCTCCGGCCGCAGGCCGCTGCGACGCCCGTATGAAGGCTGGCTGGGCCGCTTCCGTCATGTATCGGCGGCTTACCCGTACCGCGCGGACTGGCCCGGAGCGAACGCCCTGGCGACGGCCGACGAGCTGGTCGCCGAGCTGGATCGAGCGTTCGAGACCGCCGGACCCGGGACCGTCGCCGCATTCGTCGCCGAGCCGATCGTCGGCGCGACCCTCGCCGCGGCCGTTCCCCCCGACGACTACTGGCCGAAGATCGCCGAGGTCTGCCGGCGCCACGGCGTGCTCCTGATCGCGGACGAGGTGATGACGGGTTTCGGGCGGACCGGCCGTTGGTTCGCCCTCGACCACTGGGGCGTCCGGCCCGACATGCTCGTTGCAGCCAAGGGGGCCACCTCGGGCTACTGGCCGTTCGGGTTCGTGGCGGCGTCAGACGAGATCCATCGGACGGTGACCGGTGCTGGCGGGTTCGTCCACGGCTTCACCTATTCACACCACCCCGTCGGCGCCGCGGTCGCCGGCGAGGTCCTGCGAATCCTCGAGTCGGAGTCACTGATCGAGGCGAGCGCCGCCAAGGGCGATCGGCTGCGCGTGCTGCTCGAGGGCCGTCTCGGTGAGGACGCCCACGTCGGAGAGATCCGCGGCCGGGGACTGATGGTTGGCCTCGAGCTGGTGGCCGATCGTTCGACCCGCGAGCCGTTTCCGCGCGCGGCTCGGGTTACCGAGGCCGTCGTGCGGGCGGCCCGGGAGCGAGGCCTGCTCGTCTATTCAGGCACCGGGAACGCCAACGGCGTCGACGGCGACACGATCCTGCTGGGGCCGCCGTTCGTGATCACCGAGCCCGAGATCGAGCGGGTCGTGGAGATCCTGCGCGAGGTCGTCGAGACGATCGCCGTGGCAGACCCCGTGGCATAGCGCCGGCCGGGCCCCGGCCCACCGAGCAGATGCCTACGTCCCAACCGTCGGGGACTTGTCGGCGACTCGTGTTCGCTCGTCGTAGGCCAGGGCCAGCATCGCGGGCAGGAGTGGCGCCCAGAGCAGGTTGCCGATGAGCGCGGCGATCAGGTAGGCACCGAATCCGGCCACCACCGAGCCGGCAGCGAGCCCAACCGCGAACCCGACGACCGTCGCCACGAGCCCGACACTGAGCGCTTGCAGGATGAAGATCCCGGCCATCGCGAGGCTCAGCCGGATTCGGATTCCTCGGGTCAGCCATGCGGCACGGGCGAGACCCGGACCGAGACCGAGCGCCTCGACCAGGACCGCCGGGATGAGCAGCGCCCAGCGCACCGCCAGGACGACAATGCCGATCGTCACGACCAGGGCCAGGACGGCGAGCAGACTGCCAAGCAGGACGCTGCGCGGCGACCCCGGCACGCCGGCCCACGCCTGGAACCCCGTGGAGGTCTGCAGGACGACGAGCAGCAACGACACGGCCGTCCAGCCGACTCCGAGCCCGACGATCGGCTTCAAGAGGCCGCCGCGGGCCGCGACGAGGCGGAACGCGCCAGCGACAGAGATCGGGCGGTCCGAAGCCGCCACCAGCGCCGCGGCGGTCAACGCCGAGGCCCCGATCAATGCTGCCGCGACCCCGGCACCAACGCCGATAGCGGACAGGACCGCCAGGTCAGCCGGCGGCAGCATCACCGCCTGGAGCTTGGCCTGCAGCTCGGCCTGGAAGGCCTGCGAGTCGGTGTATCGGTAGGCCTCCGGGTCCGCCGCGATGCGCCGTAAGAAATCGGTCGTCACCTCGAAGAGGCCCTGGACCCCGAGGCCGGCGATCACCAGGCCCGGGATGGCCAGCAGGTCGCGGATCAGCTCGGGGATCGCCGCCACCAGCAGAAAGCGCCATGGCGTCGAGCGATAGAGGCGCCAGGCTCTCCGGATGAGCTGCCCGGGGCTGAGGGGGTCGACCTCGGACTTCCGCGTCCAGTAGGAGAGCGGTGGCGACCCGCCAGGCGTCGGCGTACCTGGTTGCTCCCAACCGCTCACCCGGGACGGTTGCCGCGTCTGACGTCTCGCAAGAGGAGCGCCGCACCCAGCGCGACGAGCAGGAGCGGCACGACGAGGCCGCCAGCTGCCGGGCTGCTGATGTCGATGCCACCAACGAGAGCGAGCAGGCCACCGAACCAGAGCTGCCAACCCCAGCTGCCACCTGACGCCGCCCGAACGGAGGCGATGAACAGGAAGGCAACGCCGAAGCTGAACGTACCCAACCCGTTGGCGTGGAGACCGGCTGCCTCAAGCAGGCCGGGCGCCGCCAGCGCCGTGATGATCGCGCCGGCGTAGAGCGACCCGCTGCCGCGATCGATCGCCCATTTGGCCAGGAAGGCCAGGCCGATCGCGAGGACCAACAGGGAGCCCGCCGATTCCAGCTCGGGATAGGCCTGCTGGACGAGGAGCAGGCCCCCGAACACGAGCAGGAAGATCCCGATCCACGGAAGACCGGGGCGTCGGGCGTCGTCCGGGCCCCACTCCCAGCGATAGGCGCGGGCATTGCCAGAGCCTGGCCTTCGCCCGCCGCTGTCGGGTCCCAACCGTGTCAACGGGTCGTCTCGGTCGTCCATCAAGCCCTCCCTGATCATCAGTATCCGCGCTCGGGATCGATCGGGTTGAGCAACGGTTCGCCGGACAGATACCGCCGGACGTTCTCGACGACAAGGTCGTCCAGGAACTGGAGCGTTGCACCGGAGACGTGAGGCGTGATCGTGACGTTCGGTGCGTTCCAGAGTGGATGGCCCGATGGCAGCGGCTCCTCGTTGAACACGTCGAGGACGGCACCGGCCAGCCGACCCGCCTGCAGGGCGTCGAGCAGCGCGTCCTCGTCGACCAATGCGCCACGCGAGACATTGATCAGCCACGCCGTTGCGGGCAGGGCGGCCAGCATGGTCCGGTCAATGATCCGGCGTGACTCAGGCGTCAGTGGCAGCGTCAGGACCACGTAGTCCGCGTCCCGCGCGACCTCCACGAGCTCCTCCACGCCGACGATCCGATGCGGGATCGAGCCGTCAGGGTCGCCGGTCCCTTGCACCCGGAACGATGGGTCCAGCCGGATCTCCGGCCGTGGCTTCACCGCCACGATCCGCAGGCCGAGGGCCGCCAGCTGGCGCGCCACCTCCCGGCCGATCGAGCCGTAGCCGACGATGACTGCGGTCTTGCCCCGGACGATCGTCGCCAGCGGCTGCTCGTCGGGCGGCCAACGGTGGGCGGCCTGGTCGGTCGCCCAGGCCCGGGTCGGCTGGTTGATCCGCAGGATCGCTCCACTGACGTACTCGCCGATCGGGATCGCGAAGACGCCCCGGGCATTGGTAACCACGACGCCCTTCTGCCATGGCGGATCGGCCGCCAGGTGGTCCACCCCGGCCGAGCGGACCTGAAGCCACCGCAGACCGGGCACCTGGCCGAGGTCGGCCGGTGCGCGCGATCCGACGATGATCTCGACCTCAGGATCGGCCAGTGCGTCGATCTCGAAGGCGTCATCCCCAGAGACGTCCACCACCTCGAGGGTGGGCGAGAGGGACCGCAGGCGCTCGACGGTTCCGGGCCGCAAGGCAGTGTCCAGCAGGAGGCGCATCGTTCAACGATAGCGTGACGCTTCCGCGCCGGGGTCAGGGGCCGTCAGCGTCAGGAGCCGGCCAGGCCGGCCGGAGCGCCGTGAGCTGGTAGACCCATTCCAGCCTGGTTGGTCAACGGGACATCGGATCGGCGAAGGGGGCAGGCACTCGAACGGGAATGGACAATGTCACGTCACGCTCACCAACCACGATGGAAGGGACGACACGGAGAGCGACGCCTGTACCACCCCGACTGGAATCCGGGTTGTCTGGGCCGGAATCGCGGCGGCGAATCGCCTCGCTGGTCGCTTACGCCAGCCCTGTTGGAATTGGGTCCCTCGCAATCGCAGCCTCGGCAGCGTCGGCCGGGTCTTCGTCCTCGACGTGGCTGAACCCGAGCCGATCGACGAGGCGGCCCAGGATCCCGGGCGCCCACCAATTCCAGCGGCCCATCAGGCGCATCGTTGCGGGGACCAGCAGGACCCGAATGATCGTGGCATCCACGGCCACCGCGATCGCCATCCCCACGCCGATGCTTTTGATCGTGATGATCTGGGCGAGGGCGAACGCGGCAAAGACCGAGATCATGATCAGGGCGGCGCCGGTGATCACGCCGGCCGTCCGGGCCAGGCCCTCGGCCACCGACGCCCTGTTGTCGCCGGTCCGCCGGTAGGCTTCCTGGATGCGCGACAGGAGGAGGACCTCGTAGTCCATCGACAACCCGAAGATGACGCTGAACATGATGATCGGGTTACCGGCGATGGTGTACCCGAGCGGCTGGAAGTCCAGGATCCCCGACAGGTTCCCATCCTGGAAGATCCAGACCAGCGCACCAAAGCTCGCACTGATCGAGAGCAACGTCATGATCACCGCCTTGAGCGGAATGATCAGCGAGCCGAACAGCAGGAAGAGGATCGCGCCGCTGGCGATCAGTGTGAGGCCCACCGCATACGGCGCCCGCTCGGCTTGCGAGATCAGGAAGTCGTAGCCGGTCGCGGCGCTACCGCCGACCTGGGTCGTGATTCCGTCCCCCGCCGTGGTCGCCCGGATGGTCGAGATCATCCCCGTGGCGGCTGGTTCCGACGGCGGCAGCGGGCTGATCGCATCCAGCCGGACGATTGAGCCGCGGACGTATTGGCTGAGTAGTGTGTTCAGACCGGCCGGGCGCTCGCCCTCTGGCAACGCGTAGAGCGCGGCCACCTGAGCAGGCGTCAGCAGTGTCCCGGTCTGGGGGTCAGCGATGGTGTACGGGCCCTCCACCCGATCGATCCCGTCGAGCGTGGTGAGCGCAGCGGCGTAGTCGGAGAGGGCGCGGATCATCGCCGGATCGGTCGGCGAGCCAGGGATCTTGGCGAGGATGACAATCGGGGTTGTCTCGCCGGGAGCGAATTCGGTTTGCAGCGCCACGTACGCGTCGCGGCTCTCCACGCCGGGCGGGTAGATCTCGGCGCCGGGGACGCCCTGCTCGAGGCGCAGGACCGGGCTGCCGGCGATGAGCAGGACGATGAGTGTGGGGGCGAGGACGGCGAGTGGCCGGCGCATGACGGCGTGTGCGAGCCGCTCCCAGCGCGACGAGCGAACGGGCTCCGGCCCATCGGCCACCGGTCGAAGACGACGGCGAAGGCCCGTGATCGAGAGAGCATTGACCCGGTGGCCGAGCATTCCGAGCACGGCCGGCAGGAACGTTAGCGCGAAGCCCACCGAGCAGAGCGCGACAAGGGCCCCGGCGATCCCGATCGAACGAATTGCCGGCGCTTCGAACAGGAGCAGGCCAGAGAGGCCGATCGCCACCGCGACGCCGCTGAATGCCACCGCCTTGCCGGCGGTCGCCACAGCCCGCGTGACGGCGTCACCCACCGAGCGACCCCGGCGCAACTCTTCGCGATAGCGGCTGACGATGAACAACGAATAGTCGATGGCGAGGGCGAGACCGAGCATGGTCGCGATGTTGAGCACGAAGATGCTCATCTCGACCTGCTGGGCGACGATGTAGATGAGGGCCAGGCTGCTCGGGATGGCCAGGCCGGCCACGAAGAGCGGCATGCCGGCGGCGACAACCGAGGCGAAGACCAGGATCAGGACCAGGGCGGCGACCGGCAGCGAGACCGTCTCGGCGTTCTGGAGATCCTTCTCCGATTGCTCTGCTGAGTCCCTGGTGATCGGACCGTAGCCCGTGAGCTGGTACGAGTAACCAGCCGGCGGGGCGATCGCGGCCCGGATGTCGTCGACCGCCGCGACGGACGCCTCATCGGTCAGATCGAGCTGGATCACGACGTACGCCGCATCGCCGGCTGTGCTGATGAAGCGCGGGTCGCCTGTCTCGGCAAAGCCGACCACGCCAGTCACCCGCGCGTCCGAGCTCAGCCCGGCGACCGCGCTGGCGATCGCGCCCTGGAAGTCCGGCGATGTCGCATGCGCCGCGGGCACCGTCGACCGGAAGACCGCGATCACCGCGCTCTTGCCGGCGCCGAATTCGGTGTCGAGCCGGGCCGCCACGTCGGCCGACTCGGACGTGGTATCGAGCCAGCCACCCGAGCTCAGCGCCGACGAGGTCTGGGTCGCGAGCGCAGCTCCGCCCAGGGCCACGACGACCGCGACGAGCGCGACCACGCGGCGGAACCGATAGACGAAGGCGCCCCAGCGGCTGAACATCGCGATTCTCTCCAATTGGCGACGGGTGACGGCGTGACCATAGAGAATAGTCATTCGTTTTGTCAAGCTCCGTCCCTTGCGCCGTTCCTGGCGGCGCGATACATTGGGTGAGCAAACGTTCGTTTTAGGAGTCAACGTGCCTCGCGTCAGCGCCGCCCACGAGCAGGAAGTCCGTACTCGGATCGTGGATGCCGCGGTCCGCGTCTTCAGCGAGAAGGGCTATCACAGCTCCACGATTGCCGACGTTTGTCAATCAAGCGGCCTCTCCGTCGGCGCGATCTACACCTATTTCTCGAGCAAGGAAGAGCTCTTCCGCCAGAGCTGCGACCTGATCGCGGCTCGAGGCCTGGATGAGCTGGCCGAGCGACTGACCGACGCAACGACGACCCTGGAGCGGATGCGCATTGCGATCGGCCTCTATGTCGAGACCATCGACGAGTACGCCGGCGCCCCCGGCCAGATCTCGCTCGTCCAGGCCTGGGCGGAGGCGGACCGCGAGCCCGGCGTTCGCGGGATGCTGGCGGCGCGTCGCGAGCGCCTGGTGGGGGCGGGTGAGCTGCTCATCCGGCAGGGGATCGTGAGCGGCGAGCTGCCCGCCTGGCTGGACGTCGATGCGGTGACCCGCGGCTTCCTTGCGCTGCTCGACGGCCTGCTCCTTCAGCGGATCGAGGCCGGAAGCGCCTACCGGCCCGCCGATCTCGAGCGCCGGGCCGGCGCGATCCTGGCATTGATGCTGGCCGCGGCCAGCTTCCCTTCGCCGGCACCGACCGCACCGACGGCCCGCGCCGCGGCCTCTGCGAGGGCGTAGCATCCGGGCGCAGTGTCGCCCGCCCAGATCCAGACCGTTCTTGGACCGATCGAGCCTGCCGCGCTCGGCTTCACGTTACCCCACGAGCACACCCAGATCGCGCTGTGGCACGTCGAGAACCGCTGGGACTACTGGCAGTTGACCCGGGACGAGCCCGTCATCCTGGCGGAGCTCGAGCGCTTCCGGTCGGCCGGCGGCAGCGGCTTGGTGGATCTGACCCTGCCAGGCGTGGGTCGCGACCCGCTCTGGCTGCGACGTTTGGCCGAAGCGAGTGGCCTCCATCTCGTCATGGGTTGTGGTTGGTATCGATCGGCCTACTACCCGCCTGAGGCCCGCATCGATCGCCGCTCCGTCGACGACCTGGCGGACGAGCTGGTCCGAGAGATCACGGACGGAGCCGGAGAGACAGGGATTCGTCCGGGCATCATCGGCGAGATCGGAACGGACAAGCCGTGGCTCTCACCCGCGGAGGAACGGGTTCATCGGGCCGTTGCGCGAGCGGCGCGGCGGACAGGTCTGGCGATCACCACCCACGCCGTCATGTCCGACGTCGGACTCGCCCAGCTCGATGTCTTCGACGAGGAGGGCGCCGACCTGTCGCGCGTCGTCATCGGTCACGCCGACTCGTATCCGGTTCTCGACCACTACCTGGAGATCGTCCGGCGGGGGGCCAGCGTCGAGTTCGACTTCCTCGGAATGAGCTTTACCCCGACCGAGCGCCACGGCGAGGGCCGGGTCGTCGAGCTGCTCTGTGAGCTCCTGGCGCGCGGGCACGTGGATCGGATCCTGCTGAGCCAGGACGTCTGCCACGACTCCCAGCTCAAGCGCTACGAGGGCACCGGCTACGCCTACCTGGCGGAAGTGTTCCTGCCCCACCTTCGCGCCGCCGGCGTCTCCGAGGCCGAGATCGAGACGATCAGCGTGGCGAACCCGAGGCGACTGCTGACGATCGGGTAGCGTCAGCGCTCGAGGGTCGCCTCGACGCTGAGCGCCACGTTGCCCTTGATCGCCTGGCTGATCGGGCAGCCGTCGCGGGACTGCTCCGCGGCCGCGATGAAATCGGCGGCCGTGGCACCGGGCACCCAGCCGTGCACGGTCAGTGCGCTCGACACCACCCGCCAGCCGGCCTCGAGCTTGTCGAAGGTCACCTCGGCAGACACCTCGAGGCGATCGGGTGGCGTCCCCGCTCGGCCGAGCGCGCCGGAGAGAGCCATCGAGAAGCACGAGGCATGCGCGGCTGCCAGGAGCTCCTCCGGGCTCGTCTGCCCGTTGGATGCTTCGGTGCGCGCTGCCCACGAGACCGGCAACGTGGAAAATGCGGCCGACGAGGCGGCCGTCACAGTGCCGGCGCCGGTGGCGAGGGCGCCGGACCAGTTGGCTTCGGCGCGGCGAATCGCAGCCATCGTTCTGCTCCTTTCGTGCTTCAGGTCGGCTCATGGTCCCACAGCGGTTGTTGGGCGTCGCGTGCGGTCCGTGCCGGTCCGGTGGGGTTTGGTTGGTCTGGAGCCCGGTGCGGCAGTACCAACGCACCCCGAGATGGGGGACCGCCAGCCCATACCGGCAGCCGGGCCCTCCACCGCACGATGGGTACGTGCCCACCGCCGCCGCACGCCTTGCGTCTCCAATCCTCGCAGGCCTGCTGATCCTGTCCGTCGCCCCGCTGACGGTGGCCGCGTACCCGGGGCCATTCGATCTGGCGACGCTGGTTCGAGCTGAGTCCGATCTCGCGACGCTGGTCAACGCCCAGCGCGCCGGACAGGGGCTGGTCGCTCTCCAGATGGATCCGCAAGCGATGGCCATCGCTGAGAAGCGTGCCGAGATCATCGCGACGATGGACGCCCTGAGTCACACGGGTCCAGACGGACATACCGTCTTCGATGCCATCAACGAGGCCGGGATCACCTGGATGGGAGCCGGCGAGGTCCTCGTCTGGAACAACTATCCGACCGAGCCGGAGTCGACCTTGGAGGCCGTCTCGGCGTGGTTGGGCTCGCCCAGTCACCGCTCGATCATCCTCTCGAGCGACTACAACTACGTCGGGTTCGGGGCCGCCGTCTCCACGACCGGCAATCGCTATTACGCCGGGGTTCTCTTGAAAGCGCCCGACAAGACCGGCGGCTGGACCAAAGCCGGCTTGGTTTCGGTCCAGGCCCTCGATGCCGCAAAGGCCCGCGTCACGGTCCGCTGGACGGGGTCAGACACGCGCCTCCAGGTCCTGACCGCCGGCCTGCGTGATTTCGAGGTCCAACGTCGCGTGGTCGGTGGCGCCTGGCAGTCGCTCGGGTTCCGCACGGTGACCAGCGTGACCGAGACGCTGCCACGCGCCAGAACGTACGAGTACCGCATTCGGGCGCGCGATCGAGCCGGCAACCGTGGCCTTTGGAGCCTGTTGACCGTCAGGCTCTGACCCGGCCGCCGCTCCCCAGCCGACCGCGCACCCCCGTGGCCATGGCCCGGTGCCTGGCGAACCTCGGCAGCAGGATCCGGCTGGCCCGCAGGAATCGTGCATGCGCCTCCAGCGCGTCCCTGAATGCATCGAGGAACCCGTCTTCCGCAAGCGGATCGAAGCCCTCCTCCCACCACACGTCGAGGACCCGAAGCAGACCGCGGCGGCGGTCGACTCGCGGCTCGATTCGCCCGATCAGCCGGTCGCCGAACAAGATCGGAAGGACGTAGTAGCCCCAGCGGCGCTTGGCGAACGGGACGTAGACCTCCCAGACGTAGTCGAAGCCGTAGAGCGAGCGCAGGAAGTCGCGATCCCAGACGAACGGATCGAGAGGCGCCAGGAAGGCGACTTGCGCCGGACCAGGTTCGGATTCGGGGGCGCTCAGCAGGGCGACCTCGTCGCCGAGGACAAAGCGTTCGCCGCGGACACCATCGATGGCGACGGGCACGAGCTCCCCGTCCTCGACCAACTCCGCCAGCAGCTGAGCGCGCGTCGGCTCGGCCGTTGGGTCCGTGGCGCTCGCGCCGGTGCCGGCCGCCGTGCCATACCAGATCTCAGCGCTGCCGGAGCGACCGAGCAGCCCATGTGCCCGGTAGCGCGACAGCAGCTTGTGGCGGCGCTGATCTCGCTCCGGGCGTCGTTCAGCAAGGAGGTCCGGGGGGAAGAGGCGCTCGACCAGGTCGTAGACGCGTCGGTTGCCCTCACGTCGGGCGAGCCCCAGGATGCCGGCCTCCGCCAGCGCCTCCAGGATCGCGCGGACCTGGTTGGTCGGGCGCCAGTACCAGTCGATCGCGGCCCGCGGTTCGACGTCGCTCGGTGAAAGCGGACCGTTCGCGCGGATCCGCTCGAGCAGCTCCTCGACCAAAGGGCCGTGGTCGCGGAAGGCGGCCGCCTCGTGGTCCACGAGACTCCGCTCCCAGCTGATCCGGTACCACGGAAGCTCGGTCGTGGGCAGCAGCGAGAGGCCCTTGTTGTGGGCCTCGAACAGGCGCCGCTCCTCGTACAACAGCGCATCCGTCCAGGTCCGCTGATATCCCTGGATTCGTGCCGCGAGAACCAGATCGTGATTTCGGCCGGTGACGTCGAGTGGGTCGAACTGGAGCGAGCCAAGACGATCCATGACGCGCATCACCGAGGCCGGCTCGGATGGCAGGCTTCGTGGCGGAAGCAGGAGATGGCGCCGGGTGAGGAAGCGGCGCGCGGTCGCCCGATCGAGCTGAAGCCTGGGCGTCACCGGTCGATGGTACGGGAGGCGCGACCGTGCCCGGAGGCGTCCAGCGGTATCCTTGGGACACCACAAACCGTATGGCGGAGGCAGCCCGATGCCTGAGCTCAACGTCAAGGAGGTCCGCCTGCCGGAACTCCATCTGCCAGAGATCAAGCGCGACGAGATCGTCCGCTCCCTGTCAGGAGT
>CAYLSK010000008.1:0-218 GCA_964385975.1 uncultured Anaerolineaceae bacterium
ACCGCTGCATCTTCGTCATGGCCGACAAGCAGTCCTCGGAAAAGCAGCAGCTCCTGCGCGCTTACGGTGCGGAGGTCGTCCTCTGCCCGACCAACGTCGCCCCCGATTCGCCGGAGAGCTACTACTCCGTGGCGGCCCGCCTTGCCCGCGACATTTCGGGCGCCTTCAAGCCGGACCAGTACTGGAACATGGAGAACCCGGGCGCCCACGAACGGACG
>CAYLSK010000008.1:228-12044 GCA_964385975.1 uncultured Anaerolineaceae bacterium
CGGACGACCGGGCCCGAGCTCTGGGAGCAGACGGACGGCCTTATCACCCACTTGGTCGCCAGCGTCGGGACCGGCGGCACGATCTCCGGGGCGGCCCGCGCGCTGAAGGCGCGAAATCCGGCCATCCAGGTCGTCGGCGCCGACCCCGAAGGGAGCGTCCTGTCCGGTGACACGGCTCGGCCCTACCTGACCGAAGGCGTGGGCGAAGACTTCCTGCCGGGCACCCACGATCCCTCGCTCGTGGATCGCTGGGTGCGGGTCAGCGATCGCGACGCCTTCGCCATGGCCCGCCGCCTCACCCGCGAGGAAGGAATCCTCGCCGGCGGCTCATGCGGGACGGCGCTCGTCGCCGCCCGCGAGGTCGTCCGCGATCTGACACGGGACGATGGCGGCGCGGACGCCGTCGTCGTCGTGATCCTCCCGGACAGCGGGCGAAGTTACCTGTCCAAGGTCTACAACGACGAGTGGATGCGGGCGAACGGATTGCTGGCCACCACTGGCGCCGTCGTCCGGGTCGGCGACGTCGTCGGCGACCGCCACCGCGACGACCACATCCCGGACCTCGTCGTCGCCCGAACGACCCAGCGGGTCGGTGATGCGATCGGCGTCCTCCAGGAGTACGGGATCAGCCAGATGCCGGTCTCCGAGGCGGCTGACGGCGCCGCTCTCCCCGGGCTCGTCGGCTCGATCTCGGAGAAGGGCCTCCTCGATCGAGCCTACCGCGACCCAACCGTCGTCGATCGGACGGTTGGCGAGGTCATGGACCGGCCGCTTCCGGTCGTCGACGCCGGGGCGACCCTCGACGAGGCATTCGGGCTCCTCTCCGGTGGCGCGTCCGCGGTCATCGCCGTCCGGGGCGATCGACCGCTCGGCGTCGTCACGAAGCTCGACCTGCTCGAGTTCCTGGCCCATCCCCGGCGCTGAAGGGCCTGGGCGCGCGCTGACGACGGCGCGCTCAGCAATTCAGGTGGCGATGAATCTGGCAGTCCTTGATCGCTTGCTCCGGCGTGAAGATGCGAACCGGAGCCTCGTTCGGGTGGTGGCGCTGACGATCGCGGATCGCCGTCTCGGATTCCGGCGCCGGCCTCGTCCGTCGATAGACGATCGTCCCGCGCTCGGGATGGACCGCCCCGATTGATAGCGATCCTCCGTTCACGGCGACTGCCTGCCGGTCGGAGGTCGCCCGACCAACCGCGAAGCCGCCTGCGGCGACGCTGACCACGAGGGCAGCCCCGATCACGAGCCTCATCGGGCTCAGCCTGACGGCGCGCGGCGGATATCCCGCCGCCTTGACCATGGCGCTCATCGCACCTTCTCCTTCCGATCCTTCGCACCCAGCCGGTCGTCGGCTGATGCATGGGACGGTAGGCACCGGGAGGAACGCGAACATCGTGCAAACGCTTAGGTGGAGGCCTGCCGGCTACGTATTTTTCCTCGGCCCTGCGGCGGCCTGCCTTATCGGATGGGCGCTCCTCGCTCGTCGGAGGAGGCGGGGAGGAGGCCGCGCTGGGTCGCGATGGCCGCCGCTTCGAAGCGGCTCCTCGCTCCGAGCTTGCCCATGAGGTTCGAAACATGGACCGAGGCGGTCCGCTCGCTCACGAACAGCGCCGCCGCGATCTCGCGATTGGTGCGTCCCTCGGCCAGGTAGGCGACGACCTCGCGTTCGCGTGGCGTCAGCTCCGTCGACCGACCGCGGACTCGGCCATCCGGGCGCCGAGCGGTGGGGGAGAGCCGCGCCCTCCTGCCCAGCGCCTCGATCCTCCTCAGGAGCGGCCTCGCTTCAAGGACGGCAGCCGTCGTGTAGGCGGTCCGCAGAGCCCGCTCGGCCTCATCGCGCGAACCTTTGGCGGCGAGGATCGCTTCCGCGTGCCGGAATCGGGCGTAGGCTGCCTCATAGGGTTGGGGAAGCGCCTCGCGGGCGCTCGCGGCACGATCCCAGGCGACTGGATCCGATCGATCGAGGAGGCGGCTTCGTTCCGCGATCTCCCAGGCTAGATAGGCCTCCGCTAGCGGCCCGGACTCGGCGGTCGCGATCGCGACTTCCACCGAACGGCGCAGGAGGTCGCCGTATCGAGTACCGCATGCGATGGCTTCGGCGGCCTCGTGTGAGCGTCGCCGCGCGCGCGCCTCGGACGCGGCGTCCGCCTCGCCGCTGACGGCTTTGCTGAGCACCCACCAGAGAGCGGAGTCGTGCGCCGTCGGGCACGCTGCGATGGCCGTCTCGACGATACGACGAGCCTCGGCGATACGCCCCTCGGCGTAGGCAAGATGAGCTGTCTCCTCCGTCTCCCACACGAGGTTGAAGGCGATCGCAGGGATGCCAAGGGTCTTGCCGAGGATCCGGCTAGCCTCCGCAAACTCGCCACGGCTGATGTGGATGCGGGTCACAATCGCCTCTGTCCATGCGGTCGCCGGGCTTGCGATCCGCCTCTCGTCCACCCGGCGGACGAGCTCGCCAACCTCCTGCCACCGTCCGAGCTCGACGAGGCACTCGATCACCACGGCGCGCAGGAAGTCCCCTTGGCGGCTCTCAGTCCCGTTGGCGATGGACGCCTGGAGGGCCTGACCAGCGACCTGGAGCCCCTGCTCGAAGTGGCCGGCGATGTTGAGCGCCCAGGTGGTTCCGTGCGCGATTCGCGCCAGCTCCTCCGGATCACTGGCATCGTTGGCTGCCTTGGCCGCCTCCCCGAAGGCCGCCAAGGCGGCAGTGGGGCGTCCCAGTTGGGTGAGTGTCTCCGCGACCACGGCCAGTGCTCGACCCTCGGCGCCCCGGGCGCCGGCCTGCCGAGCGGCTGTCGCCGCTTCGCGGCCCAGCGCGAGGGCCACCTCGTGGTGGCCCTGCAGCCAGCGGAGCGCTGCCAGGTTGGCGAGGACCTGCGCGCGGAGGTCGCCTGGCGTCCCGGCCGGCACGAGCGTGACGCCGGCCGACGCGAAGCTCTCCAAGGCTGCGTAGTCGGATGCCTCCCAGGCGAACCAAAACGCGTGGGCGACGACGGCGCCCGCCTCCAGCTCCCGACCGTCGCCGAGGGCGTCAAGGGCATCCTCCGCGAGTCGGCAGCCCCGCGCCGGATCGTGCGCCCCCGCGGCGGACCGCGCAGCGCGGAACAACAATTCCCACCGCTCCAAGCCGGTCCTCGACGCGGCATCGGTCACATGTGGCCAGGACTCCAGGGCACGCTCGTACTGACGGAACGCCTCGGGGAACGCATAGATGTCGGCGGCCGCCTCCGCCGCCCGGGTCGCGGTCACGAGCGCCCGGGGGAGGTCGTTCGCACGAAAGGCGTGGTAGGCGATCTCACCCGCCACCTCGGCCGGGACGTCGTCATCCGCCGTTTCCGCCTGGAGCGCCCGTGCCACGGCCCCGTGCAGGGCCACGCGCTCCGCCGGGAGGAGCTCGGCATAGGCAGCCTCGCCCAACAGCGCGTGGCGGAACGCATAGGCGGCCGCCGATCCTCCGTCCGCGGGGATGAGGATCCGCTCGTCGACCGCCTCCCGAAGGCAGGCCAGGACCACATCCTCAGCATCGGAGAGGATCCTCTTGAGCAGCCGGTGGTCGACCCGTCGACCCAAGACCGACGCGGCGCGGACGATCCGCCGCGCATCAGGGGACAGACCCGCGAGGCGGACGGCGAGGACGTCAGCCAGCGTGGTCGGGATCCCCTTGTCGCCCTTCCCGGCGGCCGACGCCGCGATGAGCTCCTCGGCCAGGAATGCATTCCCATCGGAGCGCTCGACGAGCGAATCGAGATCCCTGGCCTGGAGCGCGCGGCCCAGGATCGACTCCGCAAGGTCGCCGAGATCGGCCCGCCCGAACCGCTCGAGATCGAGGCGCTCGATACGGCCCGATCGTTCGAGCTCGGCAAGGACTTGCAGGAGCGGGTGCCGCGCCGACAGCTCGTCGCTTCGATACGTGGCAACCACGAGGATGGGACCGTCGCTCAACGTCGCAAGGAGATACTGGAGGAGCGCTCGGGTCGACCCATCCGCCCAGTGAAGGTCCTCGATCGTCAGGACGATCGGGCGCTCCCGCGCCATCGCGGTAAGGACGGTCCGGACCGCCTCGTACAAACGCCAGGCCCCGGTAGGCTGCTCGTCCGGGAGCCGGTCGGGTGTCGTCGCAAGCTCTGGAATCAGCCGTGCGAGCGCCTGGCGGTGGGGTCCCGCCAGCGCCATGACGCGATCCCGCCCCAGGGCCGCGACGAGTGGTCGAAGCGCCTCAGCCAGCGGCCCGAACGGAAGCACGTCGCCGAGCGGGATGCATGCCCCGACGAGCACGGTGGCCCCGGCGGACTCGAATCCGCGGCGGGCTTCTCCCAGGAGGCGCGACTTCCCGACCCCTGCCTCGCCCGTGACGAGAACGAACACGGGCCGACCGGCCGCCGCCTCGGCGTACGCGCCCGCCAGTCGTCCGAGCTCATCGCCTCTGCCGATGAAGCGGTCACTGCTCACCCGCCTGGCCACGCCCCGATGATGGACGGCGGACGTCTCCGCCGCAAGCGCTCAGGCCAGCCACTCGGGAGCGTCGGCGTCGACGAGGCCCGCGCACGATGCGACGATCGCGGCCTCGACCGTTCGTCCGGCCAGCGGCCGCGAGCGCGAGGTCGAGAACCCTCAGCCCCTCGAAATGCCCCTTACAGCCAGGGCAGCCTGATCGGGATCAATGCGTTGAGGAGCAGGCCCAGCGTGAACAGGCCGCCGGACCGGCGGGTGTGCACGAACGCCCAACCCACGAACCAGAGCGGCCACCCGATGTAGCTCTCCGGCGCCGACGCTGGCTTGGGCTTCGAGAAGGTCCGCAGCACGTCGAGGAGTCGCGGGATCCCAAGCACGACGAGGAGGACCCAGGGTCCGATCAGGCCAACGGCGGCCGCCAGGATCGTCAACGGGTAGAAGGCGACCATCAGCCACGTTCCAACGGTTCGGGCGCGCGCCTCGCCCAGGATCACCGGGAGGGTCCGGACGCCGAGCTCTTGGTCCGCCTCGATCTTGTCGATGTGCTTGCCGAACAGGACCGACGTGACGAGCAGGGCATAGGGCACCGAGACCAGCAGCACCCACGGGGCGATCGTCCCGGTCGCCGCGAGGAACGTGCCGCCGACCATCAGCGGGCCCCAGACCAGGAAGACGCCGGGCTCGCCCAGGCCGTGGTGCTTGAGCCGAATCGGCGGGGCCACGTAGAAGACGGAGACGAAGAGGCCGCCCAACGCAAAGGCGACGATCAATGGCCCGCGAACCGAGGTCAGGTAGAGCATCAGCAAGGCATCGACCGTATTCACGATGAGGATCGCGGCCGCGAGCTGACGCTTCGTCACCCAGCCGGCCAGGATCGGGTGCGGAGCGTAGAGGGCGCGGACGTACGTTTCGGTGTCGATGCCGCTCGAGGTATCGAAGTAATCGTTGATCATGTTGTTCGCGGCGTGGGCCAGGACGAGACCGACGACCGCGATCGCAAAGAGGCCCCAGTCGACGGCCGCTCCGCCGGCCGTCCGGGCCGCCTCGACCGCCAGCAGGCCGCCGATGAGTCCCGACCAGATCGTCATCGGGAAGACGGCCGCCCGGGTGATGACCAGCCACTTGCCGAACGTGTCGAGCGGACGAGCCTTCGGCGGGTTCGCGGTTTCCAGGATCTCCTTCCAGGCGAGCAACCGCTCGCGTAGCGAGATCGGAGCAATAACGGTGGTAGGGCTGTCCTTGGCGGCGGTGCTCATCGAGGATCCTCGGCGGGGAATTGCCTGAAACGTGCGACGTGAATGTATCAGGTTATCTGTCGATGTGCGACGATGCGCCAATGGACGCTCCGGCCATCCGCACCGCCCGCTTCGAGCTCGTTTCGATGTCCATGCGCTTCATGCGCCAGCTGCTGGCCCGCGATCTCGATGCCGCCTCGGCCGAGATGGGAACGCGCGTCCCGGACGACCTGCCCGACCAACTCGACAACTTCCTGCAGTTCCGGATTGTCGATCTGGAAGTGGATCCGGCGGCCCAACCCTGGCTCGGCCGCGCGATCATTCGAACCGAGCCCGACGGGACGACCAGGTTCATCGGCACGGTGGGGTTCCACACGCCGCCCGAGGCCGACGGGCGGGTTGAGGTCGGGTATCGCGTCGAGCCGCACTATCGGCGGCAAGGGGTCGCCACCGAGGTCGTCCGGGCGCTCTTCGATTGGGCGGCCAGCCAGCACGGCGTGCATCGCTTCCGAGCCGCGGTTGCGCCGGGCAACGTGGCGTCACTCGCGATCATCTCGCGACTCGGGTTCCACCAAACCGGCGTCCAGATCGACGACATCGATGGCGAGGAGCTCGTGTTCGAGCTGGATGGCTGGACCGTCACGCCCTAGCCGCGCGAATGCCATGATGCCGCCGTGCATGACGCCGACCACCAGGATGCCTTCGACACGCTCGCTGTCCATGCCGGCGCCGAGCCGGATGAGTTGACCGGAGCGGTCTCGCCGCCGATCTACCAGACCTCGACCTTCGCCCAGGACGGCGTCGCGCGGCCGCGTCGCGGGTACGAATACGCCCGATCGCAGAACCCGACTCGCGAACGACTCGAGCGCGCCGTCGCGGCTCTCGAGGGCGGTGCGCACGGGATCGCGTTCGCGTCAGGGTCGGCGGCGACCGCGGCAATCGCCGAGCTGGCCGAACCGGGCGACGAGATCGTGGTCGGCGACGACGTCTACGGCGGCACCTTCCGCTATCTCGAGCGGGTCCACCGAGCCAAGGGGATCGACGCCCGATACGTGGATCTCGCCTTGGGCCAGGATGCGCTCTGGGAGGCCCTCTCGGAGCGGACCCGGCTGGTCTGGTTCGAGAGTCCCACCAACCCGCATCTCAAGCTCGTCGACATCGCGGCCACGGTCGAGGTTGTGCGCAAACGGGCCGCGCAGGGTGGCCGGGCGCCGCTGATCGTCGTGGACAACACGTTTGCCTCGCCAGCGCTGCAGCGGCCCCTGACCCTCGGGGCCGACATCGTCTTCCACTCCGCGACGAAATACCTGTCCGGCCACTCGGACACGATCCTGGGTGTCGCTGTGACCTCGGATGAAGCTGTTGCCGAGCGTCTCCGCTTCCTGCAGAACACGATGGGCGCCGTCCCCGGTCCGCTCGACTGCTTCCTGGTGCTGCGCGGCTTGCGCACGCTCCACCTGCGGATGGAGCGCCACGGCGCCAACGCCGCGGCAGTCGCGCAATTCCTGGCGGATCGAGCCGATGTGGCGTCGGTACGCTATCCCGGGCTCAGCAGCGGTCCGCAAGCCGACCCGTCGGCCCGGCTGGTCGGCGGGCAGATGCGCTCCGGTGGTGGGATGGTCTCGTTCGTGCCGGCAGCGGGCGGCCGCCATGGGCGCACGGCCGCGGAACGGGCGGTCGCGATCGGGGAGGGGACGCGCCTGTTCACCCTGGCCGAATCGCTCGGCGGAGTCGAGTCGCTGATCGAGCTGCCGGCGGCCATGACCCACCTGTCCGTGGCCGGGTCGCCACTCGAGGTCGATCCGGCGCTGGTCCGGCTGTCGGTCGGGATCGAGGATGTCACCGACCTGATCGCGGACCTGGCCCAGGCGCTCGACCAGGCTTGAGCGGCGCGCGCTGGGGTCGTATCAGGCTCGCTGGGTCGAGTCATGCGCGCCCCTCGAGTTCGAGCGTTCGGGCCGGGCGCTCGGGCCGCGCGCACGGAATTCGGCTTGCGGCCGGGCGAGTTGGCCAAACGCACGCCGGAGGAGCGCTAGGTCAGAATCCCAGGGTCTGACCGGCGAACGCCGGGCCGTTTCCAGCGGCAGCTGAGCGTGCACGGGGTTGAACGAGCTCCGAACAACCCCCCGCTGGCGTCGAAAGAGGGCCTGGCGTTCTCCCCGCGTGAATATGGCCACGCAGCGAAGCGGCTCAAGCCGGCTCTCAGTCGCCGGGCGCCGGCGCCCTCCTCAGCGGCTCGCCGGACTCGAGGCGACCTCCAGCCCGTGTTCGCCCGGGTCGAGCCGATCGGTCTCGGCCAGACGACGAAGGATCGCGACGGTCGCGCGGACGCCATCCGCGAACGGCGTCAGCGGCACCTCCCCGAGCGCCTCGATTCCGTCATGGTCGATCTCCGAGGGGAACGGCAGACTGACCGGGGCGAAGTCCAGCAGATCGGCCGCTCCGGGCACGGCAGCCTCGATCGCTTCAACGAGCCCTGCTCGATCGACGGGCTCCCCCGGCAGGTTGAAGACGTGGGCGCCGGTGAGCGTGGTCCGGCTGGCCAGGATGAGCGTGTGAGCGACGTCCTCGGCGAGCTGGTACAGCGTCGCGCCGCCAAATGGGACCGTATATGGCTGGCCCAGGACCGCGGCGACGATCGCCTTGGTCGGCCCGCTGGTCATGCCCTGGTCGCGGCCCACGCCGTATACGGTCATCGGTCGAAGGCCAATGCTGGTCAGCCCATCGTCCAGCGCATAAATCCGCGCGGTCCCTTCGTTGGCGAGCTTGTAGACGCCGTAGTGGTTGAGCGGATGGGCGGTCGCGGTCGACGCCAGCCGACCGGTCCCCGCGTCCACGTCATCGGCTGCGAACATTCCGATCGAGCTCGTATACACGATCGGGCCCATGCGATCGGCGCGACGCTTGACGGCCTCGAAGATGTTGACCGTGCCGACCACGTTGACCCGAGCACCGAGCGCCGGGTCGGCCCGGCAGAACGGCACCTGCAGGGCGGCGAGGTGGATGACCCGGTTGACCTCGTGCTCGTCGAGGGCAGCCTCGAGCCGGTCGAGCTCGGTGATGTCGCCGGTCACGAACGTGACTCGATCCAGCTCGTCGGGGGTCATGAGCAGGCGCAAGCGGCGCCGATCGCTGCCAAGGTCGTAGGCGACCACCGGCACGCCCTCGCGCACGAGCGACCGGACCGTCCAGGCGCCGATGCAGCCGAGGGCGCCGGTCACAAGGAAACGCTCCGGGGACGAGCCGCTCACGCCGGCGCGCCGATCGATTCCCACCGACAGGTGTTGACCAGCCGCCCGATCCCCTCGATCTCGACCGACACCTCGTCGCCGTCCCCGAGCAGGAGGGGTGGCTTGCGAAAGATTCCGACGCCACCGGGCGTTCCCGTTGCGATCACGTCGCCGGCGTCCAGCGTGAACGCCCGCGAGCAGTAGCTGACGATCGCGGCCACCCCGAAGTACATCATCGACGTATTCGCCCGCTGGACGATCCGATCGCCGATCCGGCATTCGATGTCGAGATCCTGTGGGTCCGGGATCTCATCCGCCGTTACGAGCACAGGACCCATCGGGCAGAACGTGTCGAGCGACTTGCCACGCACCCATTGCCCATCGCCGAATTGCAGATCGCGTGCCGAGACGTCGTTCAGGCAGGTGTAGCCGAGGACGTACTCCAGCGCATCGGCCTCGCTGACCCGGCGCGCCGGCCGGCCGATGATGACCGCCAACTCCGCCTCGTAGTCGACCTGGCTGGTAAGCTCGGGGTCCCAACGGATCTCGGCGCCGGGCCCCACGATAGCGCTCGACCACTTGGCGAAGATGAGGGGTGCCGGCGGCGCCTCCGAGCCCTCCTCATCGACGTGCTCTGGATAATTGCGGCCGATGGCCACCACCTTGCGAGGTCGGGTGACCGGGGCGAGCAGCTTCAGCTCCGCCATCGGACGGCCGGCGCTCGTGATGCGATCGGTGTCACTCGCCTCGCGGAGTGCGGTCAGCGCGCTCGAGCCAGCATCGATCAGAGCCTGCATCGTGCGCGGTCCGCCGGGTAGCAACTCGCTGGCCGCCATCCAGCGATCATCCGCCATGACGCCGAGCGCCTCGCCACCGGCCGGCGGACGATATGAGATCAGGCGCATGGGACCGACCAGGCCAAGGCGATAGCCCTCTTGGTGTTCAGTATGCTGACCCGTGGACGACGGACTGAACGATACGATAGGCTAGCCAATGGCGTCAATCGCGGCCGGCACGCTGCCGGCCAGGCACGGAGCAATGGATGCCATACGAACCCTTCGAACGGGTCCAGCTCGGCCGGACCGGCCTGGCCATCACCCGTCTTGGATTTGGCGCCGGATCGATCGGCGGCCTATTCACACCGGTGGCTGCCGGCGACGCCGTCGCACTGGTGGATCATGCCTGGGAGGTCGGGATTCGAACCTTCGATGCGGCGCCGCTCTACGGTTACGGAGCCGGCGAGCGTCGACTCGGCGCCGGACTGGCGGGTCGGCCACGCGACGAGTACGTCCTCTCGACCAAGGTCGGTCGGCTGGTCCGCCCTGCGGAAGACGTTCGAGGCACGGCCGACGTGGACCGGCAGGTCATCGAGGGCGTCGAGGACGCCTATTTCGTCGAAACGCATGGACGGAAGGTGGTCTTCGACTACAGCGCCGACGGTGTCAAACGCTCGGTCGATGAAAGCCTCGATCGACTGGGCGTGAATCGCCTGGATCTGCTGCTCATCCACGATCCGGACGACCATTGGGAGGCGGCCATCGGCGAGGCCTACCCGACCCTGCACCGGCTGCGGGAGCAGGGCGTGGTCAAGGCCATCGGGGTCGGCATGAACCACTCTGCGATGCTCGCCCGATTCGCCCGAGAGGGCGAGTTCGATGCATTCCTCGTGGCCAGTCGCTACACGTTGCTGGACCAGGAGGCCCTGACGGAGCTGTTGCCGCTCTGTCAGGCGCGCGGGATCGCCGTGCTCATCGGTGGGGTGATGAACACAGGAATCCTCGTCGACCCGAGACCGGGCAGCCGCTACGACTACGGTCCGGCCCCGGCGGAGGTCGTCGAGCGAGCCCGCCGCCTGGCGGCTGCCTGCGATCGCCACGGGGTCCCGCTGCGTGCCGCGGCGGTCCAGTTCCCGCTCGCCCATCCCGCAGTTGTCGGGCTCATCGCCGGCGTTCGCAGCAAGGAGCATCTGGACGACTACCCGGCCCTCATGCGAACCGCGATCCCGGCCGACCTGTGGGCCGAGCTCCGGAGCGACGCCCTCATTCCTGCTGACGCGCCCACGCCCCCATGAGCCACCTCTCGATCGATGCTCACCACCATTTCTGGGACCCGGCCCGGGCTGACTACCCGTGGATGACCGCTGAGAAGGGGCCGATCGCCCGTCGCTTCGGCCCTGACGACCTTGCGCCGCTGTTGGTCGAGGCCGAGATCGGCCGAGCGATCCTCGTGCAGGCCCGCTCGAGCCTCGAGGAAACCCGGGAGTTCCTGGCGACCGCGGCGGCGACCGAGTTCGTGGCCGGCGTCGTTGGCTGGGTCGACCTGACGGATCCGGCGGTCATCGAGACCATCTCCGCGCTGCGAGCCGGCCCGGGTGGCTCGTTCCTCGTCGGGATCCGACATCCGGTCCACGATGAAGCCGACCCTGACTGGCTCATCCGCCCCGAGGTCCGGCGTGGCCTGGCGGCGGTCGCGAGCGCCGGGTTGACCTACGACCTGCTCGTCCGGACCCGCGAGCTCCCAGCGGCCCTGGAGATCGTCCGGGCGATGCCGGAGCTCCGCTTCGTGGTCGACCACCTGGCGAAGCCCGCAATTCGAAGCCGAAGGCTCGAGCCGTGGGCGAGCCTCATCCGGCCAGTCGCGCGGCTACCGAACACCTGGTGCAAGCTGTCCGGTCTCGTGACAGAGGCGGACTGGAGGCGCTGGCGAGTCGCCGACCTCCGCCCCTTCGTCGAACATGCACTGGAGGTGTTCGGCCCGGAGCGCCTCCTCTTCGGCTCGGACTGGCCCGTCTGCCTGCTCGCTGCCTCATATTTGGAGGTCGTCGAGGCCGCTCAACGGCTCACCGGCTCACTGACCGAATCGGAGCGGGCGGCGATCTTCGGAGAGACGGCGAGGCTGG
>CAYLSK010000008.1:12144-28699 GCA_964385975.1 uncultured Anaerolineaceae bacterium
GCCGGCAGCCGCCGACCGATCCCCGACGTCAGGCGGATCTGCTGGCGTCCGTCATGGCGCGCCAGGTAGGTGACATCGAGGCCGTCGAGGACGGCGAACTGGACCGTCTCGTCCGAGCCGTTTGGAAGCTGTCGCGACGCCTCGTAGAACTCCTGGACCTGGTCGACCGTCGCCAGGTAGGCCCCGCCGAGCTCGGCGAGGCGCCGCCCGAGCGCAAATCCCGTGCCGATCCGCCGGACGAGGCCGGCGTCGGCGAGCGCCCCGAGGATATTGGCGATCGAGGACTTCGGGATCCCCAGTCGCCGAGCGAGCTCGCTCGGGCCGGCCGGTTCGCCGGCCTTCTCCGCCAGAACGCCGAGAAGCGTTGCGGCCCGCGTGACGGCAGGTGCGAGCGACTCGGCCTCCGCGTCGCCGCGATCATCGTTCGACGGCTCGAGTGTCGTCGCGCCGTCCCCAGCCTCAAGCGCCTTCGCGCTCCTGCGATCCACCGTCGCGCCTCCGGTCATCCGCTCGCTCCGGGCCCGGTTCAGGCGCCCTGGACAGCAGGATGGACTCCGTACAACATATTGACTTCTCGGGCCGGCGGTTGGCATACTGTTCAACCTACCGCCGCCCGTTCAGTATGCTGGACGGTCTTCGCGGGGTCAAGAGGAGGAAACCCGTGTCGCGATTCCGAACGATCGCGCCTGTGGTCGGCTTGATTCTCGTCGTGGCCGCGTGCAACGCGACCACGCCAAGTGTCGCGCCGGCAAGCCAGGCGCCGAGCTCTGCACCGGCAGCATCCGCGCCGACCGAGACCGCGGCCCCGACCGCGGCCCCGACGCAGGCCGCTACCGGACAATTCGCCGGTGTGACGGTCAATCTGCTGACCTTCAACGGCCCCCAGGTCGCCGAGCCGCTCATTCGTCGAGCACCCGCGTTCGAGGCTCTGACCGGTGCGCGCGTCAACGTCGTGGCGGTCGGCTTCCAGGAGATCTACGACGTCGCCTTCCTCGACGCGTCGACCGGTGCCAATAGCTTCGACGCGTACGTCTTCAACCCCCAGTGGCTGGGCGACTTCGCGGGCCCCGGCTATCTGGAAGATCTGACCGCCAGGGTCGCCGCCGATTCGTCGATCAAATGGGACGACATCGGCCCGTTCTTTCGAGACTTCAGCGCGACCTACCAAGGCAAGATCCTGACGGTCCCGCTCGACGGCGACTTTCACATGGTCTACTACCGGAGCGACCTCATCCAGTCGCCACCCAAGACCTGGGACGAGTACCTCAAGGTCGCCTCGCAGTTCAACGGCAAGGATCTGAACGGCGATGGCACGCCGGACTACGGGTCGTGCATCGCCAAGGCCAAGGGCCAGCAGAGCTTCTGGTGGATCATCTCGATCGCCGGTGGCCTGATCCAGAGCCAGGGCACCGGCCAGGGTGCCTTCTTCGACACGAAGACGATGAAGTCGCTGTTCAACAACGAAGCGTTCGCCAAGGGCCTCGCGACGTACAAGAAGTCGCTCGACTACGGCCCGCCCGACGAGCTGAACCTCGGCGTGGGCGACACCCGCGGCCTGTTCGACACCGGCCGCTGCGCGCTCTCGATGGACTGGGGCGACATCGGCACGCTGGCCCTCGATCCGGCCACTTCGACGGTCCAGGACAAGGTCGGCTCGGTGATCCTCCCGGGCTGGACCGAGGTCCTCGATCGGAACACCGGCAAGCTCGTGCCTTGTGACGCCACCACCTGCCCGTATGCTGTGGACGGCGTGAACCACGCCCCGTTCGCATCGTTCGGTGGCTGGTCGGGCGCCATCAACGCGGCCAGCTCGGCCGAGAAGAAGGACGCCGCCTTTGCGTTCCTGTCGTACATGACGGCACCGGAGCAGTCCAACGAAGACGTCACGCTCGGCAAGACCGGCTACAACCCGTACCGGACCTCACAATTCCAGAATCTGGACCTTTGGCTGAAGGTCGGGATGAGCGAGGCGGCCGCCAAGAACTACCTGGGAGCCATCGGCGACAGCCTCCAGAGCCCCAACATGATCCTGGATCTGCGCATCCCCAAGACCAAGCAGTACGAGCAGGACGTGCTGGACACGGAAGTCTCGTCCTACCTGGCCGGGGAGCAGGACGCCAAGGAGACGATGCAACGGATCTCCGATGGCT
This sequence comes from uncultured Anaerolineaceae bacterium, assembly GCA_964385975.1. Classification (GTDB taxonomy): domain Bacteria; phylum Chloroflexota; class Limnocylindria; order Limnocylindrales; family CSP1-4; genus SPCO01. The sequence continues at coordinate 14,295 of CAYLSK010000008.1, forward strand.
GGGACCAGATCACCGATGCCGAAGGACGGGACAAGCAACTCGCTGCGTACACTGCGAGCCTTGGCGTCCAGCGATAGCCCGCTCGACATGAATTCCGGGGGTTCGGCCCGTGACGGGTCGAGCTCCCGGACCGCCGTTCCGCGCCGAGCGATCGCGTCGCTCGGCGCGTTGCGTGCAGACAGCTCCGCGCGCTGGTTCTTCATCTGGCCGGCGGTCCTGGTCGTTCTCTTCCTGTCGATCTTCCCGCTGGTCGTCTCAATCACCCTGTCGATCACCCACCTCGTCTTCCAGCGGGGGAGGATCCAAGCCGATTTCGTCGGCCTTTCGAACTACGCCACGCTGCTCTTCGGCACGGAACGAAACCATTTCCTTGGCGTCCTCAAGACCCCGACCTCCGTCGGCTGGCTCCTCCTCGCCGCGGGGGTCGGGGGGACGCTCTGGGCGCTGATCCGATCGCTCCGTGGGCACCACCCGAGCGCCGTCGGCCTGATTCTGCGGCTGCTGGCGAGCATCCTGGTCGCAGGCTTCCTGTGGCTCCTAGTGTCCACCTTGGCCAGCGACGGCGGCCGTCCCGGTGCGCTGGTCGTCACCTTCATCTACGTCTTCGTCGGGACGAGCCTGCAGTACCTGATCGGCCTCGGATTGGCCGTCCTGGCGGTCCAGCGACTGGCCGGCCGGCGATTTTTCCGGGTCGTCTTCCTGATCCCGCTGACGATCACCCCGGTTGGTGTTGGCTACATGTTCAAGATGATGACGGACACCGGGAAAGGCCCGTTCGAGCCGATCTGGGCGGCCCTCGGGCTGACCCATTTCACGTGGGTGACCGACCCGTGGGCCGCCCGGGTGGCAGTCATGATCGGCGACGCCTGGCAGTGGATCCCGTTCATGTTCATCGTTCTGCTTGCGGCCCTGGAAGGCCAGGACCAGGAGGTCCAGGAAGCCTCGCTGGTTGATGGCGCCAGTCGCTGGCAGACGTTCCGTCATATCGCGATCCCGGCCATCCTGCCCGTCTCCACCACGATCATCCTCATCCGCATGATCGAGAGCTTCAAGATCATCGACATGCCGAACATCCTGACCGGGGGCGGACCGGGGACGGCGACCCAGTCACTGACCCTCGAGTCGTACCTGGACTGGCGGACGCTCAACCTCGGGCGGTCAGCGGCGATCGCCTACCTGCTCCTGATCGTCGTGACGGTGGTGGCCACCATGTATCTGAGCTTTGTCCGCCGTCGGTCTCAGGAGACGGCGTGATCGCGCCTGAGGTCAACCTGTGAAGAACCCGCTCCGGCGTCATTCGGCGCTCGATCTTTCGCCGTTGGCCAAGTTGGTTGCCTACGCCAGCCTGCTTCTCTGGTCGTTCGTCGTGCTCTTCCCGATCTATTGGCTGGCGGTCACTTCCCTGAAGCTGCCGGTCCAGGTCGACAAGGGACCCTTCTACCTTCCCTTCGTCGACTTCCAACCGAGCCTTGACGCGTGGCGCTACATCCTGGTCGAGCTTGGCAACGACACCTTGAGGCCCTACACGAACACCGTGGTGGTCGGGCTCGCCAGCGCATCGATCGCGCTGCTGCTCGGCGCGACCTCTGCCTACGCGCTGGTTCGGTTCACGTACCGGCCGCGAGTTGGGATCATCGGCCTGTTCGTCGGCAGTCTCGCCCTGGCCATCGTCACGATCGTCCTGGGCGCGCCATGGCCGGTCGCCCTGGCCGGTGCGCTGAGCATCTTCGTTGTGCTCGCCCAGACCATTGGCCGGCGGTTTAGCCGTTCCCTCGGCAACAACGACATCGCGTTCTGGCTGATCTCCCAGCGAATCCTGCCGCCGATCGCGGTCGTGATCCCGCTGTTCGTCCTCTTCCAGCAGGTCGACCTGCTGGACACGCAGCTGGCACTGGTGATCACCTACGTCGCGACCAACCTGCCGATCGCCGTCTGGCTGCTGCGCGACTACTTCGCCACGTTGCCGATCGAGCTCGAGGAGTCGGCTTCGGTCGATGGCGCGTCCGCCTATCGAATTTTCCGTTCGATCGTCCTGCCGATCTCCGTTCCGGGCCTGGTCGCGACCTTCCTGATCGTCCTGGTGTTCGCCTGGAACGAGTTCCTGATCGCGCTCATCTTGTCGACGGCCAATGCCCAGACGATGCCGCTCCTGGTTGCAGCCCAGAATGCGACCCGCGGGCCACAGTGGTGGGCGATGTCGGTGCTGATCCTGATCATGATCGTCCCGGTTGTGGCGATGGCCATCGTGCTCGAGCGCTACATCTCTCGGGGCATCCTCATCGGCGCGGTCAAGGGCTAGCCATGGTGGGAACGATCACCGGGCTCGAGGTTCTCGACGTCCGGTTTCCAACCTCGCGTTCGCTCGACGGATCCGACGCCATGAACCCGGATCCTGATTACTCGGCGGCCTACGTCGTCCTCCATACGGACGAGTCCGACGGCCTCGAGGGCCACGGTCTCACGTTCACGATCGGGCGCGGCACGGAGGTCGTGGTGGCCGGCGTGCATGCGCTCGAGCCGCTGGTGCTGGGGCGCTCGACCAACGAGCTGTTCGCCGACCTCGGCGGCTTCTGGCGGGAGCTCGTCGGCGACAGCCAGCTGCGCTGGATCGGCCCGGAGAAGGGGGTCATCCACCTGGCCACGGCGGCGGTCGTCAACGCTGTCTGGGACCTGGCTGCGAAGCGGGCGGGCAAGCCGCTTTGGAAGCTGCTGGTGGACATGTCGCCGGCCGAGCTCGTGGCCCTCATCGACTTTCGCTACCTGACCGACGCCCTGACGCCAGATCAGGCGCTGGCGATTCTGCAGCCCCTTGCCGCCACGCGGGCCGACCGCGAAGCGGAGCTCCGTCGCGATGGCTACCCGGCCTACACGACCTCGGTCGGCTGGCTCGGCTACGGCGACGACAAGATCCGTCGACTCTGTCGCGAGGCACTGGCCGACGGCTGGACGCGGTTCAAGCTGAAGGTTGGTGCGGACGTCGAGGACGACGTCCGTCGAACGAGGATCGTGCGCGAGGAGATCGGGCCGGACCGAATGCTCGCGGTCGACGCCAACCAGCGCTGGGGTGTTGACGAGGCGATCGCCTGGATGGCCCGGCTCGCCCCGTTCTCGCCGTACTGGATCGAGGAGCCGACCAGCCCCGACGACATCCTCGGCCACGCCGCGATTGCCCGCGCGGTCGCCCCGATCCGGGTCGCGACCGGTGAGCACGTCCACAACCGGATCATGTTCAAGCAGCTCCTCCAGGCAAAGGCGATCGGCGTCTGCCAGATCGATGCCTGCCGGCTCGGCGGCGTCAACGAGGCCCTGGCCGTCCTCCTGCTCGCGGCGAAGTTCGGCGTCCCGGTCTGTCCGCACGCAGGTGGGGTCGGGTTGTGCGAGCTGGTCCAGCACCTCTCGATCGTGGACTACGTCGCTATCAGCGGCGGTCTCGAGGGACGGGTCATCGAATACGTCGACCATCTCCACGAGCACTTCCTCGATCCGGTCGTCATTCGCGAAGGGCGATACCAGGTCCCGACGAGGCCCGGCTACAGCGCCCAGATGCGGGCGGACTCGCTCGCGCGCTACCGGTATCCGGACGGGCCGGAATGGACGGACACGCCGGAGCGGTCGGGCGTGCCCCGATGAAGCGGCTGGCCCAGGTCATTCGTCTGCGCCCCGAGGCGATCGACGAGTACGAGCGGGTCCATCGCGACGTACCGGAGGCCGTCCTTGCGCGATTGCGGGACAGCCACATGACGAATTATTCGATCTTCCGCCACGGGATGCTGCTGATCGCGTATCTCGAGTACGTCGGCGACGACCTGGCGGCCGATCTCGCTTCAATTGCCGCCAACCCCGCCACCCGGGCGTGGTGGCACGTCACGGAGCCGCTCCAGGAGCCGGTACCTGAACGATCTGAAGGGGAGTGGTGGCACGTGATCCCGGAGGTCTTCCACCTGGACTGAGCGTCAACGCCGGTGCGCCCAGAGGTTCGTCGCCGAGACGCGCACCGCACCGCCCCTGCCCGACCGTGGCTCGGGCGCCGCCGGGGCACTCTCACGAATGATCAGCTCGGTGGCGAGGGTCAGGCTCCGCACGGCCCCAAAACGCTAACGGCACGTTGATAATGCGTTCCAACGTCGAGCCCGCGAGGGGGCAGACCGGAACAGGGAGGACGCGTGGTCAAGTACGCGATCGGTGTCGACTTCGGGACCGAGTCGGGGCGCGCCGTCCTGGTCGACGTCGCGGATGGTCGGCAGGTCGCGACCGCCGTGCATCCCTACGCCAACGGCGTGATCGATGCGCGACTGCCACTGGCCGACCGCGAGGTGCGGCTCTCTCAGGACTGGGCGCTCCAGGACCCCGACGACTACCTGGAGGTCTTCCGCCAGGCGATCCCGACGGTCCTCCGCCAGGCCGGCGTCAATCCGCTGGACGTGGTCGGCGTCGGGATCGACTTCACCGCCTGCACGATGCTGCCGGTCAAGCGAGATGGCATGCCGCTCGCCAACCTGCCGGAGCTCCGGGACAACCCCCACGCCTGGGTCAAGCTCTGGAAGCACCATGCCGCTCAGCCAGAGGCGGACCGGATCAATGCGGTCGCCCGGGCGACCGGCCAGCCCTGGCTCGATCGGTACGGCGGGCGGATCTCGTCGGAGTGGTTTTTCTCGAAGGCTCTCCAGATCCTCGACGAGGCCCCGCAGGTCTACGCCGCCGCCGACCGGCTGATCGAAGCCGCCGACTGGGTCGTCTGGCGGCTGACCGGGGTCGAGACCCGCAATGCCTGCACCGCCGGCTACAAGGCGATGTGGTCAAAGCGGGACGGCTTCCCCGATCCCAACTACTTCGCGGCCCCCGATCCGAGGCTCGCGAACGTGATCGACGAGAAGATGAGCCGGGACATCCGAAGCATGGGTGAGCGAGCCGGCGGGATCTCCGAAGAGGCGGCCGCCTGGACGGGCCTCCGGCCGGGGACGGCGGTCGCGGTCGCCAACGTCGACGCGCACGTCGCGGTCCCCGCCGCGACCGTCATCGACGCCGGGCGGATGGTCATGATCATGGGCACCTCGACCTGCCACGTCGTGCTGTCGCGCGAGGAGCGGGCGGTCCCGGGTATGTGCGGCTACGTCGAGGACGGGGTGATCCCCGGCTTCTTCGGCTACGAGGCCGGCCAGTCGTGCGTCGGCGATCACTTCAGTTGGTTCGTCGAGCACGCTGTGCCTGGGGCCTACCAGGCCGAGGCTCTCGCTCGCGGCCTCGACATCCACGGGCTGCTGCAGGAGAAGGCGGCCCGGCTCCGGCCGGGCGAGTCAGGTTTGCTGGCGCTCGATTGGTGGAACGGCAACCGCTCCGTCCTGGTCGACGCCGAGCTCGGTGGGCTGCTCATCGGGGCGACGCTTGCCACTGTGCCCGAGGAGATCTATCGGGCGCTCGTTGAAGCCACCGCCTTTGGGACCCGGGTGATCATCGAGACGTTCGAGGCCCACGGCGTCCCGATTCGCGAGATCGTGGCCTGCGGCGGTCTTGCCGAGAAGAGCCCGCTCATCATGCAGGTCTACGCGGACGTCACCGGCCGGCCGTTCAAGCTCAGTGCCTCGGACCAGACTCCGGCTCTCGGCGCGGCGATGTTCGGGGCCGTGGCGGCAGGCGCCGAGGCCGGTGGCCATCGCACCATCGAGGAAGCGGCCCGGGCGATGGCCCGGCTCAAGGACCGCGGCTACGAGCCGATTGCGGAGCACGTCGCGATCTACGACCAGCTCTACGGCGAGTACCTCCGGCTGCACGACTATTTCGGGCGTGGCGGGAACGAGGTCATGAAAACGCTTCGGCGGTTGCGCGCCGGCGCCGGGTCGACCTCGGCCGAGTCGACCTCGGCCGGCGTGGCGATCGAACCCACCGGCGTCGCGACCGAACCCGCCCCGGTGGAGGCGTGATCATGCGACTCGAGTCGCTCCGCCAGGAGCTGGTGAGCCTGCATGAGGAGCTGCCACGCAACGGCCTGGCCGTCTGGACCGGCGGGAACGTCAGCGCGCGGGACCCCGACAGCGGGCTCGTGGCGATCAAGCCGTCCGGCGTCCGCTATCCGGATCTGACCGCCGAGCGCATGGTCGTCCTCGACCTCGACGGCCAGGTCGTCGAGGGCCCCCTCCAGCCCTCCTCGGACACGGCCAGCCACCTGTACATCTATCGCCACCGGCCGGACATCAATGGCGTGGTCCACACCCACTCGCGCTACGCGACAGCCTTCGCCGCTGTGGGGCGGTCGATCCCGGTCTACCTGACCGCCCAGGCCGACGAGTTCGGGGGCGAGATTCCCTGCGCGGGCTTCGCCTTCATCGGCGACGACTCGATCGGCGCCCTCGTCGTCGAGGGGATCGGGCGCTCGAGCGCGATCCTGCTCAAGAATCACGGCGTCTTCACCATCGGGCGGACCGCCGAGGCGGCGGTCAAGTCCGCGGTCATGGTCGAGGACATCGCGGCGACCGTCTGGGCCGCCTTCCAGATCGGGACCCCCGACGTCCTGCCCGAGGATGCCGTCGAGCGACTCCATCGTCGCTATACGACCGTTTACGGCCAGCCAGGCGAGGACCCACCCCGAAGGAGCGGAGCATGATCGATCTGAGCAGCTTCGAGGTCTGGTTCGTCACCGGCAGCCAGCATCTGTACGGTCCCGACACGCTCGAGACCGTGGCTGAGCACGCGAGGGCGATTGCGGCGGCGCTCGATGCCTCGCCATCGATCCCGGCCCGGGTCGTGGTCAAGCCGGTCCTGACCGGGCCCGACGGGATCCGCCAGCTGGTCATGGAGGCCAACGCAACGCCAAGCTGCATCGGCCTGATCGCCTGGATGCACACGTTCTCGCCGGCCAAGATGTGGATCGCCGGGCTCTCCTCGCTGCAGCGCCCGCTCCTCCATCTGCACACCCAGTTCGACCGCGAGATCCCCTGGGCCGGGATCGACATGGACTACATGAACCTCAACCAGGCGGCTCACGGCGACCGCGAGTTCGGGTTCATCGCCGCTCGCCTGCGACTGGAGCGCAAGGTCGTCGTCGGTCACTGGGAGGGCGCGGGGGTCCAGGCGCGGATCGGCGCCTGGACGCGCGCCGCCTGCGCCCGGCGCGACTGGGAGACCGCGCGGATCGCCCGGTTCGGCGAGAACATGCGCGAGGTCGCGGTCACCGACGGCGACAAGGTCGAGGCGCAGCGCCGGCTCGGCTTCAGCGTCAATGGCTACGGGGTCGGCGATCTCGTCGCGCTGGTCGACGAGGCGAGCGACGTCGAGGTCGACGCACTGATCGAAACCTACCTCGACGAGTACGAGGTCGAAGCGACGCTCCGCCCGGGCGGCGAGCGCGCCGGCTCGCTGCGCGACGGAGCCCGGATCGAGCTCGGCCTGCGCCGGTTCCTCGCCGATGGTGGGTTCAGCGCCTTCACGACCACGTTCGAGGACCTCCATGGGCTGGCCCAGCTGCCGGGCCTGGCGGTCCAGCGCCTGATGCGCGACGGCTACGGCTTCGGCGCCGAGGGAGACTGGAAGACCGCGGCGATGGTCCGGGCGATGAAAGTGATGGCATCAGGGCTCGCCGGTGGCGTCTCGTTCATGGAGGACTACACCTACCACTTCGCTGAATCGGGCGACCTGATCCTGGGCGCCCACATGCTCGAGGTCTGCGAATCGATCGCCACAGGCCGTCCGAGACTGGAAGTCCATCCGCTCTCGATCGGCGGCAAGGCGGATCCGGTGCGCCTGGTGTTCGACGCCCACCCCGGAGTGGCCGTCCTGGCCTCGATCACCGACATGGGTCAGCGCTTCCGGATGCTGGCGACGGTCGTCGACGTGATCGCGCCGCCACACCCGCTGCCGCGTCTGCCGGTTGCCCGGGCGATGTGGCGACCGCGGCCGGACCTCGCGACGAACGCGGCGGCCTGGATCCACGCCGGCGGCTCGCATCACACCAGCCTCGGCTTCGCGGTGACGCCGGAACAGCTCGCCGACCTCGCGTCGATGTGCGGGATCGAGTTCGTGCTCATCGACGAGGAGACCCGGCTCGACGCGTTCCGCGATCGGCTGCGCTGGAACGACCTCTACTATCTGCTGGCCAAGGGCATCTGAACGAGCTGGAACTGCCCGTCAGCCGCCGGCCATCGCCGGCAACAGGACGAGGGTGTCGGTCTCGGCCACGGGGGTGTCGAGCGCCTGGAGGTGGCGGACGTCGGTGTCGTTGAGGAACGCGTTGACGAAGCGGTTCAGCTCGCCGTTGCTCGCCAGGAGCTGCGAGCCGAGGGCCGGATAGGCGACGACCAGGCCGGCCACGACCTCTCGGACGGTCCCTCCGGCCACTTCGACTTGCTTGGCGCCACCGGTCGAGGCGCGGAGGGTCGGAGGGATGCGGACCGTGCTCATCCTGCGCCTCCCAGCCATCGCTCGAACGCCGAGAGGCTGGGCCGGATCGCGGGCGCCAGTCCCGGCTGGCCAGGCCTGGCCATTCCATCCCCAAGTCCGAGGGTGCGAGCATCCGGCGTCTTGAGGCCATTGCCAGTCAGCAGCGCAACGACCTCGTCGCCCGGCCGGATGACCCCCCGTCGCCGCGCTGCCGCGGCCGCAGCCAGGGTCACGCCTCCCGCCGTTTCCGGATAGATCCCCTCGAGCCGCGCGACGTCGCGGATCGCCGCAGCCGTGGCTACGTCCTCGATCGCCTCGATCGAGCCGCTGGACTCGTTGGCCAGCTCCACGGCGTAGCGCCCGTCGGCCGGGTTGCCGATCGCCAGCGAGCGAACGATCGTGTCCGGCGCCCGGACCGGCTCGATGACGTCCGTCCCGGCCGCCCATGCGGTCGCGACCGGCGCGCAGCCGGCGGCCTGGCCACCCACGAAGCGGATCGGGCGACGCTCGATCAACCCGAGCTCGGCCAACTCCTCGAAGCCTCGGGCGACGCGTGTGAACATCGCCCCGGAGGCCACCGGCCCAACGACGACGTCCGGCGAGCGCCAGCCGAGCGATTCGGCGATCTCGAAGGCGAGCGTCTTGGAGCCCTCGGCATAGAACGGGCGCAGGTTGATGTTGACGAAGCCCCAGCCGGTCTCGTCGGCCACCTCGAGGCAGAGACGGTTGACATCGTCGTAGGTGCCTTCGATGGGGACGACGGTCGCTCCGTACGCCAGGGCATGGTCGACCTTGGCCGGCTCGAGGTCGGCCGGGATGAAGACGTAGGCGGGGAGCCCGAGAGCGGCGGCCGCGGCAGCCGTTGCTCCGGCGAGATTGCCGGTGGACGCGCAGGCGAGTGCCTCCACGCCGAACTCGACGGCCCGAGCCGCCGCCACCGCGACCGCCCGATCCTTGAAGCTGAGCGACGGGTTTCGGGTGTCGTCCTTGATCCAGAGCCGGTCGAGGCCGAGGGTCGGCGCCAGCCGATCGGCCGCCAGAAGCGGTGTCGACCCAACGGGCAGACCGCGAACCGGTGGTTCGTCCACGGGGAGCAGCTCGGCATAGCGCCAGATCCCCGGGGCGCGAGTGGCGATCGAGGCCCGGGTCAAGCTCTGCCCGACGATCTCGTAGTCGTACTCGACCTCGAGCGGCCCGAAGCAGGCGGGACAGACATACCACAGCCCGATCGGTTCGGCGCGGCCACAGCCGCGACAGCGCAACCCGACGATCCGGGTGGGTGTGGCCGATGCGGCAGGGACGGGAAGGATTTCGATCGCCATGGGGTTCACTCCGCGGGGGAGAGCGCCGCGGGGACCGGCAGGAACAGGCGACCGCCTTAGGAGTCGAAAGGGGTCTCCGAAGGGAGTTCCCTTATCTCGCAGGAAGACCTGCCCGGACTTGGCACCTTGCCGACTCGACGCCGGTAGGTTGTCGTGGCTTCAACGGGCCGGTCCCTCTGCCACTCTTGATAAGCACTCTTCGGTTGTGGCCGGATGCTACGGGCCGATCGGGTCCCATGTCAACGAGCCCGTGCGAATGCGGGCGTTTCGCTACCGTGCTGCAACCCAGCCGCAACGTAGCGTGGTAGCATCCCGGACAACGCGACTGCGAAAGCCGACTCCCGCGGGTCTGCCTCCGGGCAGCGCCTGCGCCACGCGCGGCCGGTCGATCAAACTGTGATCGCCTGCGCCACGGGAGTTCGAAGTCGATGCCCTCCACGAGTCCAACCCGCGCCGGGACACGTCCCACGCTAGGACGCACCGTCCGCGCGAACCTGCCGACCGCCGAGCTGTACGAGGACGCGATTCGCCACGGCGAAGGACTCGTCGCCGCCGAGGGCCCGCTCGTCGTCCGAACCGGCAAGCACACCGGGCGCTCGCCTGAGGACAAGTTCATCGTCCGCGAGCCCGGCTCTGCGGCCAAGATCTGGTGGGGTTCCGTCAACCGCCCGATCTCCGAAGCCCACTACGAGCGGCTCCGAGCCCGTCTGCTCGGATACGCCGCGACTCGCGACCTCTACAGCCAGGACTGCCTGATCGGAGCGGCACCGGCGCACCAGCGCCGTCTACGCGTCTACACCGAGACCGCCTGGGCCAGCATCTTCGCGCGCAACTTGTTCCGCCGGCCAGGACCCGAGCAGCTGGCCGCCTTCGAACCCAACTTCACGATCATCTGTGTCCCCTCATTCGGGGCCGACCCGGCGACCGAGGGGACACGGACCGGCACCGCCATCCTCGTCCACTTGCGACGGATGGAGGTGATCATCGTCGGGACCGAGTACGCGGGCGAGATCAAGAAGTCGGCCTTCACGGTGATGAACTACCTGATGCCGGACGAGGGCGTCCTGCCGATGCACTCGGCCATCAATGTCGGGGTCGACGGCGACGCGGCGGTCTTCTTCGGCCTCTCCGGCACTGGCAAGACGACCCTCTCGGCGGATCCCCGGCGGAGCCTGATCGGCGACGACGAGCATGGCTGGGGCGACGACATCACCTTCAACTTCGAAGGCGGCTGCTACGCCAAGACGATCCGGCTCTCGGCGATGTACGAGCCGGACATCTTCCAGACCACCCGGCGCTTCGGGACCGTCCTGGAGAACGTCGACGTCGACCCGAGAACCCGCGCGCTCGATCTCGACTCCGAGCGAATCACCGAGAACACCCGGGGCGCCTATCCGCTCGACTTCATCGGCAACGCCGACCCGACGGGGATCGCCGGTACGCCACGCGCCGTGGTTTTCCTGACCGCCGATGCCTTCGGCGTGCTGCCGCCAATCGCGAGGCTGACCCGCGAACAGGCCGCCTATCACTTCATCAGCGGCTACACAGCCAAGCTGGCCGGCACCGAAGTCGGGATCAAGGAGCCAAAGGCCACTTTCTCCGCATGTTTCGGCGCCCCGTTCATGCCCCGCCATCCCGGCGAGTACGCGCACATGCTGGTCGATCGCCTGGAGCGCGACGACGTCCCTGTCTGGCTGGTCAATACCGGTTGGACGGGCGGGCCGTACGGAACCGGCGAACGGATGAACATCGCCCACACCCGCTCGATCGTGCGCGCGGCGCTCGATGGCAGCCTCGCCCGGGTCGCCACCCGGACCGATCCGATCTTCGGGGTCGAGGTCCCAACGAGCTGCCCTAAGGTGCCGGCGCGCTTCCTGGATCCTCGGGCGACGTGGTCCGATCCGGCCGCCTACGATCGCGCGGCGGCGACCCTGGCCCGGATGTTCGCGGACAACTTCGAGACGTACGCCGATGGCGTGAGCGAGGCGATCCGGGCGGCGGGTCCGCCGGTCGACAGAACCTGATTCTCGGCGGGATCAGATCGCCGGCGCCAACCCGTCGTTGGCCCGACGGACGCCGAATGCCAGCACGATCACGCCGATGATCAGAGGTCCCAGGCTGAATGCTAGCGGGATCGCCATGAGAACGAGCAGGAGGCCGAGAAGCGTCAATCCGGGGGTGAGGGTCATGGCTGTGACTCCAGGTGGTGTTGGCTCCAGTACCTGAAGCCTCGCGCAGCCGACCTGCCCCGGCCATCGATCGATGTCCCGGTGAGCCATGGACTGACGTCGAGCTCCGAACTGATCGCGCCTAGAATGGCCCGACCCTGATCGAGCCGAAAAGGAGACCCGTCTCGCATGCCTCGCAACAAGGTCACCGTCATCGGTGCCGGCAACGTTGGCGCCACGACCGCCCAGCGGATCGCCGAGGCCGGGCTCGCCGACGTCGTCCTGGTCGATATCGTCGAGGGATTGCCGCAGGGGAAGGGACTCGACCTGGCCGAGGCGGCTCCGGTGGTCGGCCACGATGCCCGGATCACCGGGACCAACGATTACGCCGATACCGCAGGCAGCGACATCGTGGTCGTGACGTCCGGCCTGGCGCGGCAGCCGGGAATGAGCCGCGACGACCTGCTGCTCAAGAACGCCGGCATCGTCCGTGCGGTGGTCGAGCAGGCGGCGAAGCATTCGCCCGATGCCATCCTGATCGTCGTCACGAATCCGCTTGACGCCATGTGCCACGTGGCGCTGAAGGCCTCCGGCTTCCCGCGCGAGCGCGTACTCGGGATGGCCGGGGTGCTCGACTCGGCCCGCTTCCGGACCTTCATCGCCCAGGAGCTCGGCGTCTCGGTCGAGGACACCCATGCCTTCGTCCTGGGCGGGCATGGTGACTCCATGGTCCCGCTCTCGCGCTACTCGACCGTGGCGGGTGTGCCGATCACCGAGCTGCTGCCGGCCGATCGAGTCAAGGCGCTCGAGGAACGGACGGCCAACGGCGGCGCCGAGGTCGTTGCCCTGCTCAAGACCGGCTCGGCCTTCTACGCCCCGGCGGCGTCTGCCTTCGAAATGATCGAGTCGATCCTGCTCGACCGCAAGCGCGTGCTGCCCTGCGCGGTTCTGCTCCAGGGCGAATTCGGCACGCACGACCTGTTCGTCGGCGTTCCCATCGTGCTGGGAGCGGGCGGGATGGAGCGCGTCTTCGAGATCGAGCTGACCGCCGACGAACAGGCCGCCTTCGACGCGTCGGCCGCGGCCGTCAGGGAGCTCGTCGAGAAGCTCGGCTGAGCCGGCCTTGGGTACACTCGCGGGACCGTGGCCATCGCCGTCCTGACCTTCCAGTTCGATCCGATCGCGCATCCGTTCGGCGATCTGGCCGTGCGATGGGGTGTGCTCGCGCTCGCGGGCGTCCTGATCGCAACGCTCGTGTTAGCCGGCCTGCTCGCGCGGGGCGCCGGGCTACGAGCCGACGATCTCGCGTTCATCGCCGTCGGGGCGGTGCCCGGCGCCGTCGCCGGTGGCCGGCTGGGCTACGGCGTGCTCCACTGGGACTACTACGGGTCGACGCCGCAGGCGCTCTTCGATCCGGCCGTCGGGAGCCTCGAGCTCGGGCTCGGCGTCTTCGGCGGCCTGCTGACCGCAAGCTATGTCGCGCGGCTCCTCGGCGCGCCGGTGGGGCGATGGCTGCACGTGGCGACCGCGCCCGTCCTGCTCGTCCTCGGGGCCGGCAAGCTGACGATGGTTCTGACCGGTTCCGGCCAGGGCGCACCAAGCGATGCCCCGTGGGCAACGGCTTACGTTGGACCGGGCCCGTGGGGATCCCTCGCGCCCGCCCTGCCGTCTCAGCCGTCACAGGCCTACGAGGGGATCGCCACGCTGATCATCCTGGCGGGCGTCGCGCTCGTCCTGCTGGCAGGTGTCTTCGAGCAGCGCGACGGCCGGTCCTTCTTCATGGGCCTCGGGGCGTGGGCGCTCCTGCGAGCGGTCGTGTCCGTGACCTGGCGGGACCCGACGGTGGCGCTCGGCTTGAACGCCGGCGGCCTGATCGCCGCTGGTGTCGTGGTGGCCTCCTCCGCCGCGTTCGTCTGGCTCGCCTCGCTGGGCCCTCGAATGCGGGATCGAGCGCGGCGCGCCGCCGAGGTGCGCTGGGCAGATCAGGAGGCACGACCGCCCTCCTGATCTGCCGTCCGGAGGGGCGGCCTCGCGCCGAGGGAGTATCGTGACGGCACGCCGTCGAACCATGGTCCGCCCGATCGGCGGCCGCCACGATGAAGAGGTCTTCCGATGACACAGGTCGCCGAACCCGGTGCCCGAACGATCCAGACACCGGCTCCCGGACGAGTCAACCATTGGATCGGCGGGCGGTTCATCGCCGGGACATCCGGGCGTGAAGGCCCGGTCTACGATCCGGCCACCGGCCAGCTGACCAAGTACGTGGATTTCGCCTCCGAATCCGAAGTCGGCGCGGCTGTCGCCGAAGCCCGCGCCGCCTTCCCGGCCTGGCGTGCGACCTCGCTGTCGAAGCGGACGGACATCATGTTCAAGATCCGCAACCTGGTCGAGACGCATCGCAAGGAGCTCGCCGCCCACCTGACCGCCGAGCACGGCAAGGTGCCGAGCGACGCGCTCGGTGAGATCGCGCGAGGCATCGAGAACCTCGAGTTCGCCTGTTCCATCCCCAGTCTCTTGAAGGGTGGCTTCACCGAGCAGGCGAGCA
>CAYLSK010000009.1:0-28584 GCA_964385975.1 uncultured Anaerolineaceae bacterium
CCGCTGAACGCCTTCTGCACCGTGACCTGCTGGTCGAGCGCGAAGCCGATCAGGAGCGCCAGGGGCTCGTCGACGAGGAGGCGGTCGGCCGCATCGTCGCCGGTGAACGGGAGCGAGGTGGGTGTCGTCATGGGCGCATGGTAGTGGCTCATCGACGGCTGCGGCCAGGCGCTGCGCCGCCAGGTCATTCGGCGCGGTAGCTCGGTCCATCCAGCCGCATGGGGAGCATTTGCCCTGGACGCCATGCCACGATCGCCGACGGGCGGGCAGGCAGTGCGGACGGACACTCTGGTCACCGATCAACCTCCGGGTCATCGCCCACGCCGCCGTACTTTAGTCTCCCGGCCTGTGGGCAGCGGGCGAGATTCACCGCCTTGGCTGGCTGGATATTCCTGGCAGTCTTAAATCGAGCGTTTCGAGGCCGTTAGGTGGTGGCCGGCAACCTCGCCCAAGCGTGAACGAGCGTCCGACGACCGCGTCTGGGCGCGATTCGGAGCACTTAGCGCCCACCGATCGCCAGCCCGTAAGACCTGCAGGCATAGCGGGGCCAGGATCAGGAGCCTCGGACCTCGGCCGCGGTCAACGACAGGTTGCCGATCACCGACCGGTAGTACCGGCCGGGCTCGAACGGATCCATCCAGGCACGTTTGCCAGGGGTCCGAGTGGAGCTGAAGGTGAAGTCGCGTGCGCCACTGGCGCTGGGCGCGCTCATGAAGATCTGGCCCATCGTTCGGTTCGTCTGGAAGACGCCCGCCAAAACGTAGGAGACGCTGGCGATCCCCTCCGCGAAGACGGCCCTGGCGTTGGCTCGCAGGAACCCTGCACCGAAGTTGTCGACCCGCTTGATGGCGGTCGCCCGGGTCGGGTTCGCGGCACCCCATTCGGAGTTTCCCGAGGCGTAGCACAGCCGATTGAGAATCACGACGGCATTGGGTGCCAGGCGGATGGAGGTTCGGATGTAGTACTCGCCCCAGTACTTGACGTTGTAGTTGCCCTGCCCCGCCGATTCGTTGAGGCCCAGGCCGTCCTTGGTCAGCGCGGAGAATAGACCGTACGGGCTCGGAAATCCGTTCCCGTGACCGAGATAGATGAGGACGTTCGCGCCCTTGGCCGCGGCCTTCACCCTGGTCCAGGTGGCATTCGGGCTGTAGAGCTCGACCACGGTGGCACCGTATGAGCGGGCCTGCGAGGCGTAGCGCTTGGCGCTGACGACGTACTTCGACGTGCTCGAGCCTGCGGGCCCGACGACCACGACAACCTTCAGCCCATCGGCCGCGGCCGCTGGGCTCGGATTCGTTGCCGGGCCACCAAGCGCAACCAGCGCGAGGGCCATGGCGAGGACGGTCAGGCGGGTTGACCTGCCTGATGACGCCCGCTGGGCGCCGCGTCGGGACATCCGCAATTCTCTTGCCTCCTCTCAGCCGGAACACCGCGCAACAACGCGTGAAGGTGGGTGGTGCCGCCGACGGCAGAAACGCTGAAAAACGCGAAGGACTGCGGGCGTCCAGGCCGTCGACCTGGGGGCGACGGTCTGAGCCGGAGCACGGCCGAGTGAAATCCGTGTCCGACAGTGGGCGGATCCCGGAACGAGACAGGACCTGCCGTTGCGGCGGCGTTCTTCGGTTGCGGCCTGTCTGATGGACGGATTGCCTGGGAGCTCCTGGAGTATTGCAGCCGCGAACCCGCGCTGTCGACCCCTCAATGGTCCCGGACGATTGCCGCCACGAGAGCCCCGATCAGCGCCGAGCGGTCGTAGCCATTTCGGCTATGCTCCGGGCGGCTCCACAGCGGGCCACCGTCGCGCTCCGGCTGGTTGCCCCGCGACGTGACCACGCAGGAGCGATGCTTGACGTTCGACTCACTCGGTCTTTCCGCGGACCTCGTCCAGACCGTTGCGGAAGAGGGCTATCTCACCCCGACCCCCGTCCAGGCCGAGGCCATCCCGCTCGTCCTGGCCGGCCGCGACCTGCTCGCGGCGGCCCAGACCGGCACCGGCAAGACCGCAGCCTTCGTCCTGCCGATCCTCGATCGGCTGCGCGCCCAGGCGAACCCCAGCTTCTCGCCGGCTCGCCATCCGGTTCGCGTCCTCATCCTGGTCCCCACGCGCGAGCTGGCGATGCAGGTCGACGAGAGCGTCCGGACCTATGGCCGGACCGTCCCGCTCCGCTCGACGGTCGTCTACGGCGGCATCCCGATGGATCCGCAGATCAAGGCCCTGCGGGCCGGTGTCGAGATCCTCGTCGCGACGCCGGGTCGCCTGCTCGATCACGTTGGGCAAGGGACGGTAAACCTCAGCCAGGTCGAGATCCTCGTCCTCGACGAAGGCGACCGGATGCTCGACATGGGCTTCCTGCCGGACATCCGTCGGATCCTGGAGCTCCTTCCGTCGCGCCGCCAGAACCTGCTCTTCTCGGCGACCTTCTCGCAGGACATCCGGGACCTCTCAGGTTCGCTTCTGCGGGACCCGGCGACGGTCGAGGTCATGGCCCGCAATACGGCAGCCGAAGCCGTCCGCCAGCTCGTCTATCCGGTCGATCGCGAACGCAAGGAGGCGTTGCTGGCCCACCTGATCCGGAAGGACGACCTTCGCCAGGTCCTCGTATTCACCCGGACCAAGCTCGCGGCGAGCCGCCTGGCCACCCGGCTCGATCGCGAAGGGCTGGACGCGGTGGCCATCCATTCGGATCGATCCCAGCCCGAACGGACGCGCGCCCTCGAGGGCTTCAAGTCGGGCGAGATCCGGGTCCTGGTGGCGACCGATGTCGCGGCCCGCGGGCTGGACATCGAGGACCTTCCGGTCGTCGTCAACTTCGAGCTTCCGTGGAATCCGCAGGATTACATCCACCGAATCGGGCGGACCGGTCGAGCGGGAGCGACCGGGGAGGCGATCTCGCTCGTCTGCATCGACGAGACAGACCTGCTTCGGGGCATTCAGAAGATGCTTCGCCAGGCGATTCCCTGGACGGTCGAGGAAGGCTTCATTCCCGACCGCGACAGCGAGCCCAGACCGCTCGGCGCGCGCGCCGGCCATGCGCGAACGGGACCGGAGCATCACGCGCAGCGCAAGCCAGTCCGCCGGCGTGCCGGGACCGGAAGCACTCGGAGCATCTGAGGCTCGAGTCGCCCCCCGCCGGTTCAGGCGACGCCGGCAGCCCTCCTCGCCGAATCAACCGCTGCGCCAGGAAAGAAGAAGCCCAGCATCAGGTCGGCGCGGATGCGTTCGACCCCGTAGCGGTTGACCAGGGCGTGATCGCCGACCGAGACGCCGGCCTCGGGGCGATCGCGAATCGACAGGCGGACGTCGCGCAGCAGCACGAACTCGCCCGACGGCCGGGTCAGCGATCGGCCTGGATCAAAGCCGGGCATCGTGGCCAGCTCTCCCTCGACCAGGTACGGACCCGCGTCGAGCTCCACATGGTGCCAGTTGGCGTGCACAGGGCTGCCAGGTTCTTCGTCGGCGACCGCGAACAGGATGTCGTCAGCGGCGAAGGTCAGCGATCCCGCCGAGCGCGGGACGGGATCGTCGAGGGCCTGCCAGGCGGCATGATCCAGATGGAGCTCGCCATCCGCACCCAGGGCCTCGCGCAGCGTTCCAGGCCGGGCCAGAACTCCGCTGGCCATCCCTCCGATCGTGTAGACCTCGACACGGATCGCCATTGAGACCCTCTTCGGGCGAGACTGAAGTGTGGATCGACCCAGCGCCGGTGAGAAGACCCCGGCGGTACCGTTCGGATCCGGCACTGGTACCGCCGCCCAAGCAGGTCCGGTTCCCTGATGCACCAGCCGGACCGCCATCTGAGGTCACGGGCGCCGCGGACAGCCCGGGCAGGGCGGCGGGATTCCGAGGACGGTCCGCAACAGGTCGCGAATCAGCAGGTTTGGATTGGTTCGGCTCTGGTTGGTCATGACGACGACGGCGATCCCCTCGTCCGGGAGCCAGCGCATGACCGCCCGAAAGCCGAGCAGGCGGCCCGAATGGCCCAGCGTGGGACGGCCGTCGATCGTCACGACCTGGACGCCGAGTCCGTACGGAACGCTCGACTTGAGCGCCGTCGTGACCGTGGCATCGTCGACCATCGACGCAACCGTCTCCGGGCGCAAGACGCCCCCGCCATAGAGGGCCCGTGCCCAGGTCGTGAGGTCGCTGGCGGTCGTGGCGATCGAGCCTGCGCCACCGGTCGCCGTGACGACCGACGTGAACGGGACGACGGCGGTGCCGTCCGAGACATCCACGCCTTTGAGCCTGGGGTCAGCGCCGCTGAATCGGTAGCCATGCGCGACGGGTCCGCGTGGACGCTCCACCGCCTGGTAGAACGTGTGATCCAGCCCGATCGGATCGAAAAAGCGCTGGCGCAGCTGGTCGGCCAGCGGCGCACCGCCGACCGCCTCGGCGAGCATGCCCAGCACGAGATAGTTGGTGTTGGAGTAGCGCCAGCCCGTCCCCGGCTTGAAATACGGCTTGCCCACGTAGCGAAGGGAGTCGGCGGCGGTCCAGACGCGATCACGATGGGCCATGAGCGCCGGGTCGATCGCCGGGTGGCTGAAGAAGTCGTTCAGCCCACTCGTGTGGTCGAGCAGCTCGCGGACCGTGATCGCGCGGTTGATGACCAGCTTTGGCAGGTAGGTCTTCACCGGTGAGTCCAGCTTGAGCCGGCCCTCCTCGGCGAGCGCCATGACGAGCGCCGCGGTGAAGGTCTTGGAGATGCTCCCGGCGGCGAACGCCGTCCGCGGCGTGACCGGGCGATCGCTGACGACCACCGCGAGACCAGAGGAGCCAACCCACGTGGAACCATCGGCGAAGGTCATGGCCGCCGAGATGCCGGGGATCCCGTAGGTCGCCCGCAGCCGGTCGAGCGCGGCCGACAGCGCCATTCGCCGGGCATCGATCGTGGTCGGCAACGGGGTGGGGGTGGGCAGCGGAGGGCTGGCGGGCGGCGAGCTCGACGAGCTGCTGGCAGACGGCGACGGGCTCGCCGTCGGTATCGGCGAGGTCGCGCCGCTGGTCCCCGGAGACGGGCTCGACCCGGGCATCGCGTTCGGTGCCGCGACCGCGATCGGGCCGCTTGGCGAGGTCAGCTCTGGAAGCAATGCGAACGTGCTGGCCCCGGCGGCAACGGCCAAGGCGAGGACGAGGAGCGGCCGGCGGACAGCCTGCATGATCGCCGCACCATACCTCGGGCCCTGCCCGGGTACCATCGATCGATGACCCTCGACACCAGCGCCCCGGCGCTCCTCCGCTCTGTCGGTCTGCTCGCTGACGGCCCAGGGCAGTGGGGGCGACCGATTCCCGCCCAGGGGCCAGGGGTCTTCATCGTCGAATTGGCCGCCCCGCTGCCGAATGCCCCGATCGAGCTGACTCGAATCGGCAAGTGGATCGAGCGCGTCGAGACGCTCCGGCTCGACGGCGCGCGACCCGTTTCAAAGGCACTCGCCGCCCGCCTCGCGACGTTCTGGCTTCCGGCGCAGACCGTCCTTTACATCGGGGCCTCCGACGTCTCGGTCCGGCGCCGACTGTCCGCGATGGCCGGGACCGAGCTGGGCCATCGCCGACCACAGGCCGGCGGGAACTGGCTCAAAACCCTCCGAGGCCTCGACTCGATGCGAATCTGGTGGGCGGCAACGACTGCGACCGAAGAATACGAGGACGCGCTGCTGGAGGCGTTCGCGGCGGGCGTTCCCGACGCCGAACGTGCGGGACTCGCCGATCCTGATGTCGTGCTGCCCTTTGCCAACCTTCGTCGCAGCGCGGGTGGGCGCAAGTCGACCGGTCTGACAGGTGCGCTCCTGGTCGAGCCGGTCGAGACCGCAGCCCCGCCGAGCCGCGTCGTGCTCCTGCCCGACGGCGACGCCGAAGGGGCGCGCGGCGAACCACCGCCGGCACGGCGGACCCGCGCGCCGGCTGCGGCCTCAGCGCCGGCGCGAGCCGGATCGCCTCGCTCGAGAGCCACACCAGCCAGCAGGCCGGCGCCCGCGTCGGAGGCACTGACGGTCGAGGGTTCGGCTCGGCTGCAGGCAGAGCTCGAAGAGCTGACCCGGATCCGCCGGCCTGACGTGATCGCCCGGATCCGCACGGCCAAGGAACATGGCGATCTCAAGGAGAACGCGGAGTACGCAGCCGCCCGGGAGGAGCAGTCGTTTCTCGAAGGCCGGGTGCAGGCGCTGGAGGCGCGACTGCGGACCGCGGTGATCGTGAATGCCCCGGCCGCCGGCGCACGGGTCGGCCTCGGATCGCAGGTCACCGTCGAGCTTGACGGAGACACCATGACCTACACGATCGTTGGCGCCTCAGAGTCCCACCCAACATCGGGTCGGATCTCGTCGTCGTCGCCCGTCGGGCGGGCGCTCGTGGGCCACGACGTGGGTGACGAGGTGGCCGTCACGACCCCGGCCGGCGAGCGTCGCTACCGGATCGTCGCGCTCGCATGATCGGCTACTTCGCCTTGGGTGGTTCCACCAGCTTGTGCTCGACCGCGTAGAGCGCAGCCTGGGTCCGCGAGGCGAGGCCGAGCTTGCCCAGGATGTTCGACACGTAGGTCCGGGCCGTCCGCTCGGTGATGAACAGGCCGCTCCCGATCTCCTTGTTGCTCATCCCCTGGCCGAGCAGATTGAGGACGTCCTTCTCGCGCTCGGTGAGCGGCTCGGCGAGCTGGTCCTGCGGCGACTTTCGAAGGCGCATCCGCTGCGCCAGCAGCCTCGCCACCGCCGGATCCAGATGAACCTCGCCGGCGTAGGCGGCACGGACGGCGGCCGCGACCTCCTCGGCCTCGGCATCCTTGAGGACGTAGCCCGAGGCGCCGGCCTCGAGCGCGGCGGTGACCTTGTCCTCCTCGATGAACGAGGTCATGGTCACGATCTCGGTCTCCGGCCGTTCGGCCTTGATCCGGCCGATCGCGGTGATGCCGTCCATCGTCGGCATCATCAGATCCATCAGGATCACGTCCGGCTCGAGGCGGCGTGCCATCGCGACGCCCTCCGAACCGTCGGCCGCCTCGCCCACGACCTCGATGTCGGGCTGCAGATCGAGGAAGACCCGAAGCCCCATTCGAACGACGGCATGGTCGTCCACGATCAGCACGCGGATCTTGCTGGAATCGGTCACATCGGCTCCCGGCGCCGCGGCGCCCCGGACAGGTCGTGGGATCGCGCGGAACACCATCGAGTCTAGCAAAGGACCAGCGCGCCGGCCGTCAGTCGATCGAGCGCCGGCCAGCCGCCAGGATGGCGGCGGTCAGGTCGTCCGGACGGAACGTCTTGCGCACGCAGCCGTCGACGCCTTCGCTCAGGCCGGCCTGCTCGACGAGGTCGGCCGAGCCCATGACGAGGACCCGAACCCTCGGCGCGACGGCCTTGACCCGCCCGATGAAGGCGAGCCCGGTGGCCAGCTCGGGCATCCGCGGGTCGATGACGACGACGTCCGGCTGGGCGGTCAGGATCAGCTGCATCGCCGTGTCGGTCTGGCCGGCGATGCCGACGACCTTGACCCGGTCGCCGATCCTGAGCAGGCCAGCCAGGCTCTCTCTGACCAGGTCGTCGGCGTCCACGACGACGACCCGGAGCGGGTGAGGGCGTGTTGGGTCGATGGCTTGCATCTGGACCATCGTCAGCGGCCGGGTGGCGCGGCGAAACGGACCGATGCCGAGGCCGCTCTTCGGCCGAATGACGAGGTCGACTACGTCAAGCGTCGCGGATCGTAGCGCCTGATGTGAGGCCCGGGGCTGTGCCGGCGGCGGCAATGGCCTGGTCGGGCACGAGGACCTCGATGCTGGTGCCCTCTCCAGGTTCGCTGCGGCAGGTGAATCGGGCTCCGATCTTGTCGGCTCTGGCTCGCATCCCGGCCAGGCCCAGGTGCCCATCCGGGACGCGGGCCGGGTTGAATCCGTTGCCGTCGTCCTGGATATGCAGTCGAACGCCGCTCCCCGTCCGGCCCACCTCCAGCCGGACCTGGCGGGCGCCGGCGTGCTTGATCACGTTATGCAGCGCCTCCTGTGCGATCCGGTAGAGGACTTCCTCCACCGCCAACGGCAGCCGCTCCTGGAGGGTGCTATCGACCACGACCGGCAGCCCGATCCGTCCCTGGATCGCCGCCGTGTGGGTCCGCAGGGCTCGGGTCAGGCCATCCTGCTCGAGGTTGCCCGGGCGAAGCTCGAAGATCAAGGCGCGCATCTCGGCGAGGGCTTCCCGTTGCAGCTCGCGCAACTGGCTCAGCTGCGTCCGGGCCGCTGCGGCATCGCGATCCAGCAGCATCTCGACGGAACGCGACACGAGCGTCATCGAGAACAGCGCCTGGGTGACCGAGTCGTGCAGCTCGCGGGCGAGGTGGGCTCGTTCCTCGCCGGCGGCGAGCTCGCCGGCCTGCCGGCGCAGCTCGCGCTCGAGGCGGGCGCGCTCGCTGATATCGCGGGTCGCGCCGTGCATCCCGGCGAACTTCCCGTCCTCATCGACCATGCCGATCGCGCTGGCCTCGACCGGGATCAGACGCCCATCCGGGCTCTGGAGGTTGATATGGACGATCTGCTCCATCGCCGGCTCGATGACCAGCGCGGTCCAGCGGGCCATCGCCTCCTCGTGGCTCGCGACCTCCACCACCTTGCTGAAGTGCTCGCCGACGACCTCGTCGGGGCGCCAGCCGGTCATCCGCTCCATCGAATCGGACATGAAGGTGAAGCGCCCCTCGGCGTCGGTGGAGAAGACGACGTCAGGCGAGTTCTCGACGAGGAAGCGGTAGCGGCTCTCCGATTCGCGCAGCTCGTGCTCCAGGCGATCGCGCTCGCGCATATCGCGGACGGAGCCGTTGGCGCCGATGAACCGGCCCGCGTCGTCGAGCCGGGCAGTGGCGATGAATTCCGCCGGAATCGGCTCGCCATCCTGGCCGACCAGGTTGATCCGACCGCGCACCTCCTGCGAGCCAGCAGCCATGCCCGCCGTCCAGTCGAACTCGGCGACGTCGCGCGACGATTCGTGGAGGAGCGCCCCGAAGTGTCGTCCCACCAGGTCCTCTGGACGGCGGCCGGTCAGGCGGACGACCGCGTCGGAGACGAAGGTCAGCCGCGCGTCAGCGCCGATCGACCATACGAGATCCGGGGCACCTTCAACGAGATATCGGTAGCGCGCCTCGGATTCGGTCAGACGGGTGAGGAGGCTCGAGTTCGTGATCGCGATCGCGGCCTGGTCGGCCAGCCCCTGGAGCAGGTCGAGCTCGTCGGGGCCGAACGCGCGGGGGTGAGCCGACGAGACGGCAAGCGTGCCGATCACCTCGCCACCCGGGGAGCGCAAGGGCGCCGCAGCCATCCCGCGTAACCCGAGACGTTCAGCGGCCGCGACGTCGTCGGGCTCATGCGGGATGCGCGGATCGGCGAGGTAGTCGTTCGTCCAGATTGGTTCGCCGAGCTGCGCCGCGAGGCCGTTGATTCCGCCGCCCAGCGGGAGCTTCATCGACAGCAGCCAGGCCGGATCGCCAGCATCGCTGGATCCGGCGACCACGACAGGGACGAGATAGCCGCGGTCCTCGCTCATCCGGGTCAGATGGGCGCCATCCGTGTCGAGGAGGCGCTTGGCCTCCTCGACCACCCGGCGAAGGATGACGTCAGGTTCACGCAGGGCGGCGATCCGGGCGGTGATCTCGCGCAGCGCCCGCTCGGTGTCCGCCCGTCGAGCGAGGGCCACCTGCGATTGCTCGAGGGCCTCGATCAGCCGGGCATTGGTGAAGGCGATCGCCGCCTGGTCAGCCAGGCCGCCGAGGACCGCCTCGTCGATCGCGTCGAAGGCGTGAGGCCGGTGGCTGAAGACCTCGATCGCGCCGAGCGGGCCCGACTCCCCGATGATCGGGGCGACGATCAGGTCACCGATCCCGGCCTCGGCCGCATGCGAATCGGCCAGGTCGTCGTGGGGGAAGGCGCCCGACAGGTAGTCACCAGCGGTCATCACCCGACCCTCGGCGACGGCCGTGCCAGACAGCCCTTCGCCGAGGCGCAGCGAGGTTGAGCGGACGGCATCGCGTTGGGCATTGGGTAGCCCGGCGTCATAGGCCCATTCCAGACGCTGTGTCTCCTCGTTGAACTGATCGATGACCGCACCGTCCGCGCGCAACAGGCGCTGCGCCTCGTCGACGACATGCTGGAGCAGGTCGCCCGGCGTCCTGATGGCGGTGATCCGGGCGGCGATCTCACGCAGAGCCTTCTCGGCTTCCGCCCGCCGCTGGATCACATCGCGCGAACGGGCGAGCTCGTCCATCAGGCGGGCATTGCGGATAGCGATCGAGGCCTGAGTCGCCAGGGCGGTCAGCACGTCGGCGTCGGCATCGTCGTAGGCGGCCGGCTGACGCGACACCACCGACAAGGTGCCGAGCGGCCCTGAGTCACCAGCCAGGGGGACGGCGATGACCGATCGGATCCCCGCCTCCTGGACGAACGACCGCGCGAGGTCATCTTGCAGGAAACGGTCGTCCTCGAGGTAGTCGTCCGTGCGGACCGGGCGTTGCTCGGCGAAGGCCGTGCCGGCGACCGCCTGGCCGGGCTTGAGTCCGCCGACCTTGGCCCACTCAGGCCTGATCGCCATCGCCTCGCCGGCGGCGTACGACCAGCGCAAGGCGTCGATCGTCGGGTCGTACAGATCGATCCGCGCCCCGTCCGACTCGAGCAGGCGGGTCGTCTCATCGACGATTCGCTGGAGGACCTCGGCCGGGTCCAAGATCGCTGAGACTCGGGCCGCGATCTCTCGGAGCGTTCGTTCGCTGTCGGCCCGCCGAGCGACTTCGACGCGCGACTGCTCCAGCTCCTCGATCAGATGGGCGTTCGCGATCGCGACCGCCGCCTGGTTGGCCAGCGCCGCGAGCAGACCCGCGGCCTGCTCGCCGAACGCGTCTACCCGGTCGCCATAGACCGTGATCGCGCCGGCCACCACGTCGCGATGAATGAGCGGCGCGGCGATCACCGAGTGGATTCCAGACTCGAGCACGAAGGCGTCCCGGGCTGGCGTGTGCCGGAACCTGTCGTCCACGAGGTACTCGCCGGTCCACTCGACCTGTCGAGTGCGGATGGCCCGCCCGGAGACTCCCGCGTCGGCATCCAGGGTGATCTCGCTCAGCAGGCCCAAGTTGAAGACCGCCCGAACTCCGGCCTCCTGGCTGGTCCAGGCCTCGGCCATGCCGGAGTCACCGAGCAGGTCGATCATTGCGCCGGTCGCCCCGAGCAACCGGACCGAGGCATCGATGACCGACTGGAGGATCTCGTCCTGGTTGCGCATCGCGCTGACCCGCCCGGCGATCTCGCGCAGGGTGCGTTCCGCATCGGCGGTCCAGGCCAGCTCACCGCGCGAACGCGCGAGCTCGTCGATCAGCTTGGCGTTGGTGATCGCGATCGCAGCCTGGCTGGCGATGGCCTCCAGCACTGATGCGTCCGCATCAGCCCAGGCATCGGCACGACGGGTGAAGACGGTCAGCGCACCGAACGCGTTGCCTTCGCCCATCAAGGGCGCCGCCATCACAGAACGGAGATCGGAGGTCCGGGCATACAGGTCGGCCCCGGCACCATGCGGAAAACGCGAGTCCGAGACGTAGTCGCCGGTCCAGAACGGCCG
Source organism: uncultured Anaerolineaceae bacterium (assembly GCA_964385975.1). Lineage (GTDB taxonomy): Bacteria > Chloroflexota > Limnocylindria > Limnocylindrales > CSP1-4 > SPCO01. Next base: position 11,575 of record CAYLSK010000009.1, read on the forward strand.
ACCACCGACAACGGCCTGACCGGAGATTCCCTGGTCGAGCGTTTCATTCGGGTCATCCGGCCAGACCGACTTGTCGGGGCGCAGCGCGCCCGAGGCATACGCCCAGCGCAGGAGCCCCGAGTCAGGGGCGATGAGGTCGATCCGCGCGCCGTCCGCACGAAGCAGGCGAGCCGCCTCGTCGACGCTGAGCTGGAGGACGGCCGGCAGGTCCGTCGCGGCGCTTATCCGGGTGGCGATCTCGCGCAGGGATCGTTCGATGTCGGCGCGCTCCGCGAGCTCTCGACGGGATGCATCCAGCGCCTCGATCAGGTGAGCGTTGCGCATCGCCGCGGCGGCATGGTCGGCCAGCGCCCGGACCAGGCCGATCTGGGCCGCATCGAAGGCATCAGTCCGGCTTGAGAAGGTGCCGAGCGCGCCGAACACCTCGTCGCCCGCGACCATCGGCGCGACGACCATCGAGCGGATCCCGATCTCCCGGACGACCTGGTCCGGATCCTCAGCGTGCTGGAAGGCCGAATCGGCCAGGTAGTCGGCGGTCACGACGACCGCGCGTTCGGCGACTGCCCGACCGAACAGCCCCACACCGACCGGCAGCCGAATCGCTCGGATTCGCTGCCGGCCCCGCTGGCTGCGGATTCCGGCATCGTGGGCGAAGCGGAGGATGCCGCTCTCGGGGTCGAGCAGGTAGATCATCGCCCCGTCCGCCTCGAGCAGGCGGGCCGCCTCGGCAACCGCGACGGTCAGCAGCTCGTGGATGTCCCCCTGCCCGCCGTCGGGGTCGCGCCCGGATTCGGTCGGGCGGGGGCCCTGAACCGGCGCGGACGTCGAGGTTGCGGCGGGGGCGCGGCGGGGGCGCCCGCGTCGGATCGGAATGGCCACGGGCCGAGGATACGCCCGAGAAACGAGGGGCGGCATTGCCGGATGGCGATGGCGTCTACGTCATCCGGCCGATCGCCGCCTGGACCACCGTCCATCGGTGGGGTGGGCCTGCGTCATCCGCGATTCGGGGTCGCTTGCCCACGGTCTGTGCCCGTCGCCGGCTCGAGGATGCGGCAGACGCCGGCGCCCTGACCGGCTTGCGAACAATATTTGAGGTCACAGCCCGATGTTTGCTCCGCGAAGCTCCCTCCGCACCTCGGACCTCGTGGTCCGTGGCGTCATCGTCGCCCTCGCCCTGGCGACCGCCTACATCCACTTCACGCTCGGCGGCTTGCTGTTCACGCTGAACGCGGTCGGCTACGTGGTCGCCGCTGTCTCGATCGTCGTCCCGCTCGCCATCGCGGTTCGCTTCCGCTGGATCGTGCGCGTCGGCCTCATCGGCTATGCGGCCACCGCGATCGTCGCCTGGGCCGTCATGGGTCCGTACTTCACGACCGCCTACATCGCCAAGGCGATCGAAGTCGCCCTGATCGTCGTGCTCGCCATCGACTTTGCCCGCCACGACGGGAACCCGTTCGCGGTGGCCCGCCGCGAGCTGGCCGCCTTCACAGCCCTCGTCTCGAACCGCCGCGGCACCGCCGGCGCCGGCGCCTGACCGATCTGATACCGAAGCCCTCGTACCCAAGGAGTCCGTCGACATGAAGCGCCTGACCCTCACAATCGGCCTGCTCAGCCTGGCCGCTCTGCTGGCCGCCTGCTCCGGCGCGACGGCGACTCAAGGAACACCGAGCCCAGCTGCGCCCGGTGGCCCGAGCTCCGGCTCCGTGACCATCGTCGCCAAGGACATCTCGTTCGCTCAGCCCGAGGTCACGGTCCCCGCCGGCAAGGCCTTCGATCTGACCCTGGACAACCAGGACGGGGCCCCGCACAACGTGGCGATCTACTCCGACTCGAGCGCCTCCACCAAGGTCTTCGTCGGCGAGATCTTCAGCGGCCCCGGCCAGAAGACGCAGTCGGTCCCCGCCCTGGCGGCCGGCACCTACTTCTTCCGGTGCGACGTGCACCAAAACATGACCGGGACGATCGTCGCGAAGTAGCTCGCTCCGCTCTCCTCGAAGCTCCGACGGCCCTGGGCGAACACCCAGGGCCGTTTCGCTTGCCCGGATTCCCAGGCTATGCGAGTGGTTCGAAGAGTCCCGGCGTTCCGCCGGCGTGCCAGAAGACGACTCGCCGCCCGTCCAGCTCTCCCGCTCGGGCCAGCGCCACGAGGCCGGCCAGGGCCTTTGCCGTGTAGATCGGGTCGACAAGGATCCCCTCGGTTCGGGCGAGCAGCCGGGTGGCCTCATCGGATGCCTGGGTCCGACGGCCATAACCGGGCCCAAGCTGGCCGTCCGCCAGATCGATCTCCTCGCTCGGGACCGTGGCCAGCCCGGCGAGGGCGCCCAACCCTGCGACCATCGACGCGACCACGGGCCGCAGTTCCTCGCTCGGGCGTGCGACCGCGAAGCCGCGGACGCGGGTCGGAGCGCCAGCCGTTCGCAATCCGACGAGGAGTCCCGCCTGGGTACCGCCGGTGGCCGACGGGATCACGAGCTCCTCCGGGACGAACCCGCGTGTTGCGGCCCCCTCCGCCAGCTCGATGCCGGCGAGCACCTGGCCAACCGCGCCGAGGACCCCGGAGCCGCCGACGCCGATCACGTAGGGCCGCCGACCGGCGGCTCGAAGGTCTTCGGCAACCTGCCTGACCAGCGCCTCGCGCTCGACCCGATCGTCGGAGAGGGCCTGGTGCACGGTCGCGCCGAGCAGCTCGCCCAGCCTCACCCCCGGGTTCGGTGGATCCGTCGCGGGTCCCGACAGCACGAGGTGGACCGCCAAGCCGGCCTTCGCTCCGGCCGCCGCCGTCAGCCGGGCGTGGTTCGACCAGCGCCGGCCAGAGGTGATCAGGGAGTCGGCGTCCTCCGCCAGCGCGGCGCCGACGATGAACTCCAGGTTGCGCAGCTTGTTGCCCCCAAACGCCAACGGCAGGAGGTCTTCGCGCTTGATCCAGACCTCGACTCCCCCGCCGATCGCCTCGGAGAAGCGAGGCAGTGGCTGGAGTGGCGAGGGACCGTCGAGCAGCGCGAAACGCGGGAACCGCGACGCATCCGGGATCCAGGTGGGCACGCGCCGCATGGTACCCGGCTCGTATCATCGCCCGATGGCGACCCGCATCAGCCCGGCCGATCGGCACACGACCATCGGCCAGCACCCCGGGATGGAGCGATCGATCGCGATCTCTCGCCCGACGGTGGGCTCGGACCGCCTCTACTCCTCGATCGTCTCGACGGCGCCGGGCGACCGGACCCGGATCCACCACCACGGCGAGTGCGAGACCTCCATCTACATCCTCTCCGGCGCCGCCCACTACACGTGGGGACCCAGCGGGCTGGAAGAAGCGATGGACGCCGCGGCCGGCGACTTCATCTACATTCCGGCGGGTGAGATCCATGTCGAGGCGAACGCGTCACCGACCGAGCCGCTCGTCGTACTGCTGACCCGCAATTGCCCGGATTCGCACGTCGTCTACCTCGACGGCGGCCCCGACGGAGCGAGCGACATCCCGGCACCGTGCTGAAGCACTGGAGCGAGCGCCTGCTCGCCGACCTGCTCGACGAGCACGGCCTCGGCGGCGCCCAGGAGGAACCGTTTCCGAGCAACGGCTGGTCGGGCGCCAGGCTGACCTCCTTGCGGCGGCCGGCTGACGGCCGCCGGTTCATCCTGAAGCGAACCTCATGGGCGATCGACTGGATCGCCCGCTCCACCCACGACCACGCGCTGCGCGAGGGCTTCGTCGCCTCGACGCCGCTGCCGCTGCCCGAACCGCTGATCGCACCGTATTTCGGGGCAGCTGGGGACGGGTCCTCGGTCGGCATCCTCATGCCGGATCTGAGCGAGCAGTTGCTGCCCTGGGAGGGAGCGCCGGGCGAGCCGCCGCTCGACATCGATTCGCTCGATCGGATCCTCGACGGCCTCGCTCGGCTGCACGCGATGCCCTGGCCGATCGCCGACATGCCCGACTCGACCGCCGTCTGGCCGAGCGTGCCGCTGCGCGAGCGGCTCCTGCTCCTGTCTCCACGTTCCGGGGCTGGGCTGGCCGGCGAGGGTGTCGGCGCGGGCGAACGGTTCACGGCCGGCTGGGCCGCCTTCGATCGCTGCGCCACGCCGGCCGCTCGAGCGCTCGTCGAGGGTCTCGATCGCGATCCGACCGCCCTGCTCCGGGCCCTCTCGACGCTGCCACGAACCGGCCTGCATGGCGATCTCAAGCTCGCCAACGTGGCGTTTCTCGATGCGCGCCGGGTCGCCCTGATCGACTGGCAGATGACGGCGCTTGCCCCGGTGGCGGTCGAGCTCGGCTGGATGCTCGTGACGAACTCGGCGAGCCTCCCCGAGCCGCCCGAGGCGATCCTCGCGCGGTACCGATCGGCACTCGCGGTTGTCGCGGGATCGGCGATCACATTGGCCGGGCCGTTCGATCCGGCGCTTGCCTACCCTCCGTCGGCCCTCCGGGCGACGCTCGGGCACGACGACGTACCGCGCAACCGATCGGCCGAGGGGGTCGTCGGCGCCTGGGAGGTCCAGCTCGACCTCATCTGGATCGTCGGTCTGCTCCTCCGCGGTTGGCGCAAGGGGATCGATGCCGAAACCGGCGCGACGCTCGGCTCGGGCGTCTCCGCCGTGGATGACCTCGCCTGGTGGTGCGAGAAGGCGACCGAGGCGGCCAGCCGGCGGCTCTGATAGCGCCGGCTGGCATGGCGCCGGCGAGGCGATCGCTGGCGCGACTACTCTGATGCGACAGCAGTTGAGAGGAGGACCAGGCCATGCCCAAGAACGTCCCATCCCTGTCCGGCAGCGAGGCAAGCGCTCTCCCGTTCAGCCAGATCGTGGAAGCCAACGGCTTCGTCTTCCTGGCCGGCCAGGTTGGCAACGCCCCCGGTGGCGAGGGCGCCGTCGCGGGCGGCATCGTGGGCGAGACCCGCCAGATGCTGGAGAACGTGGGGCGCCTGCTCCGGGCCGTCGGGCTGGACTATCGCGACGTCGTGAAGGCGACCGTCTACCTGCGCGACTTCGACGACTTCGCGGCGATGAACGCCGTCTACCGCGAGTACTTCCCGACGGAGCCTCCGACCAGGACGACCGTTGGCGTGACCGCCCTGGCCAAGGATTTCCGGATCGAGATCGAGATGCTCGCCGCCCGCTAGGTCCGCTGGATCCGCTAGGGCGAGACGACCAGCTCGTCGATCGCGACAAGCTTGTGTCCGCGGGTCGCGAGGACCTCGATGACCAGGCTGTGGCGACCGGCAGTCGTCCAGCTCTGGCTGTAGAGGAGGGCTCGCGGGCGGAAGCTCGGCCGAGTCAGGTCGATGGTCTCCTCGGCGACGCCGTCGATGATGATCCGGGCCTTGCCGCGGGTTGGTCCGAGGGGGCCGTACCAGGCGATCCGGCTGCCGGTGAAGGTGATCGCCGCGGTGTCGCCTGCGCTCGTGGCGTAGCGCACGCTGCCACCCGCGTAGGCCGAGTAACGTGCGCCACGCCACGAGCCGGCGTAGGTGATCGCGGAGCTGCCCTCGGAGTAGTGTCGGGCCATATCCTCGGGCGGCTCCCCGGCCTCGGAGCCGCCGAAGACCGCCATCACCCGTTCGACGTACTGGCTGGCCGCGCGGGACCAGGTCGATGTCTGCGATGACCCGGTCAGCCACCAGTAGGAGACGCGCTGCCAGCTGCCGAGCCAGCGATAGAGCGATGCCATCTTGGCCCTGGCCACCCGCTCCTGGTTGGCCGGCGTGGGCTGGGCGTTGGCATTCCCGAGGTACCGTCGGGCCCAGGCCCGCCAGTTGTCCGGCAGAATCTGGTAGCGGCCGTAGGCGCCGGTCCGCACGTTCCGCGCGGTGTGGTTGCCGTGGGATTCCACCTGCCCAACCGCCTTCATGAAGCGATCGAGCTGAGGGGGGTCAGTGGCGAGCGTCGTCGCGGGGCCAACGACATCGACGACAAGGATCGCCGCAAGGGCCGCGACGAGGACCGCCATCTGGCGGCCGGACCGGAATCGCAATGAGCTTCCTTCCTACCGGGACGGCGCGGTGAGCGCGCCGAGCGATGGCTCGGTCGAGGCCGACAAGAGAGCGGCGGGGCCACGGCCGGGTGCCTGGGGTCGGTCAGGATACGACGGCCATCAGCCCGTGGACAAGGGGGACGAAGGTCCGGTATGCATTTCGACGCCTGTGCTGATACTGGCGACGTCCGTCCACGTCCCGCGCCCTGCCGGTGGCCCTGCCCTGCTCGACACGGGAGCGTGATGCAGCGGCGCATCATGTGGGCGGCCTCCACGCTCAGCCGCCCGGCTTTTCAGGCAGACCGTGGGGGCGTCGCGCACGAATGAGCTGACGATGATCCCCCCGCGGATCATCGTCTCCGAGTCCGTCTGGGCGCAGCCGATGGCGGCCGATTCCGCGGATCACTCCCCCCGAAATCGAGGTGGTCGCTTCTCGAGAAACGCCGCGATCCCCTCCTTGTGATCGTTCGTGGCGCCGGCGATCCCCTGCCGGTACGCCTCATCCTCCAGAGCGGAATCCAGGTTGATCGACCAGCTCCGCTCGAGCGCGCGCTTGGTCAGCCCGAGCGCGCGCGGCGCGAGCGCCGCGAGCCGCGCGGCGACGGTCCGAGCCTCAGACGCCAGGGAATCAGCCGGCACGACCCGTGCGACCAGCCCAAATCGTTCGGCATCGGCCGCCGACAGCGACTCGTCGAGCAAGGCCAGCTCGGCGGCCTTGGCTGGCCCGACGAGCCGAGGCAGGAACCATGTCGCGCCGCTGTCCGGTACCAACCCGATCCGTCCGAACGCGAGGCGAAAGCTCGCAAGCTCCGAGGCCAGGCGGATGTCGCAGGCGAAGGCGAGCGAAGCGCCGGCGCCTGCCGCCACGCCGTTGATCGCTCCGACGATCGGCTGATCCAGGCCGCGCATGGCTCGGATGATCGGGTTGTAGCGATCGCGCAGCTCGACCGCGAGGGGCTGAGCGCCAGGCTCGAGCCGCTCCTTGAGGTCCTGTCCGGCGCAGAACGCCCGGCCAGCTCCGGTCAGCACGACCGCCCGGATCGCTCGGTCGCGGGCGATCGCCCGGAAGGCGGCCAGCAGCTCCTGCTTGAGCGTGACCGTGAGGGCATTGAGCGCATCGGGCCGATCGAGCGTGATCGTCGCGATCGCCTCGGCGACTTCGTAACGGATCGTGTCGAACGAGGGGATCGATCGTGCCTCGGCCATCAGGCGGCGGCGTGTGGTCCGTCGAACTCGATCAGCCGGCCCTCGCTGAGCTCGAAGACGCGGCGATCGATCGGCTCGTCAGCGCCGCCGGAGTCCTCGATGATAAAGGTCGCGAACAGGCCGGCGAAGTCGTCATCGCCGGGAGGCATCGAACCAGCGATCAGCAGATGGCGCTCCGGCACGCCCACCAGGATCCGGCCATATGACCCGAGCTCGCGAACGAGGTGCGCCACGACCTCGGGCAGGAGGATCCGGGCGGCGTCGAAGCCGTCGCCGGTCTGCGAGCTGATCAGATGCCGACTCCCGGAGTCCTCCGTCGACCAGGGAGCCGAGGCCGACCAGCTCGAGAGGTTACGCATCGCCGCATCCTGGATCTCGGCCGGCTCGATGCCCCACGACAGGAGGTGATCGCCATTGACCACGATGTCGAAGCCGGCGGCCGCGATCGTATACACGACCGGCAGCCCGGCGGCGCCCTGATCCAGCAGCGGCTGGGCATGGCTCTGGGCGGCGTGTGCGAGGAGCGTCTCTCGATCGATGGAGTCGATGGCAAGGCCGAGCGTCCCGACCGGACGGAAGCCCGGATAGATGCGCGTCCTGGCTCGATCCCAGTCGTGTTCGGGGGAGTCGGCGATGGCCGTGACCGCCTCGGCCGGTCGGGCGTGCCCGCTGACCGGCGAGCTGGCATCGATCGGGCTCAGATAGTCGGGCGCGGTGTCGCGAAGAGCCGCGGGCGGCGAGTCGCCAAGATCGCGTTCGAGATCGAGCCCGACGTCACTCCCGCCGGGCAGGTCCAGCTCCATCGTTCCTCTCCTCAGATGCGCGAACATGTCCCGTCCAAACCGGCGGGCGCTTCTCGACGAAGGCGGCCATTCCTTCGGCCTGATCCTGGGTATCGAACAAACGGAACAACGCCTCCCGCTCGCGGGCGAGACCTTCGCCGAGTCCGCGCTCATCAGCATCGCGAACCGCGGCTTTGGCCGCGCGAACGGCGAGCGGCGGCAGTGCCGCGATCCGACCGGCGAGCTCGAGGGCGGCATCGACGGTGGCCTCGGACGGCACGACCGTCGTGACCAGGCCCAATGCCTCGGCCTCGATCGCCCCGATCGATCGGCCGGTCAGGATCATCTCCATCGCCTTGGCCTTGCCGATCGCTCGCGTCAGCCGCTGCGTACCACCGCCTCCCGGCATGATTCCGATTCGGATTTCCGGCTGGCCGAAGGTCGCGTCGTCGGCAGCCACGATCATGTCGCAGATCATGGCGAGCTCGCACCCACCACCGAGGGCGACGCCCCGAACGGCCGCGATCAGCGGGATGTCCACGGCAGCCAATCGATCCCAGACGCGGAATCGACCGCCATCTCGGAGCGAGGCGGAGGTCTGGGGAGCCAGCTCTCGGATGTCGGCGCCGGCCGCGAAGGCCCGGCTTCCTGCCCCGGTGATCACGACCGCCCGAGCGGCCGGGTCAGCGTCGAGCGATTCGAGCTCGGACGCGAGCGCGTCGAGCAGATCGAAGCTGAGCGCGTTGAGCGCCTCGGGTCGATCGAGGGTCACTAGGGCCACCCCGTCGAGAGCGGTCGCCGGAGCGGCCGATGCCGGCGCCGCTGCCGGGAAGGCGACCCGCACGAGAGTACGCGGCACTGCTGGCGACCAGCCGGCCGGAGAGTCGCGCTGCGCTGGGGCGTTGCTCACGTGCGGTCCTCGATTGCGCTGCCGACAGTATCCACGGGTTGGGAAGCGGCGGCGGGCATCGAACGGTAGAAGTCCATCAGCGCCTCGTTGACGATCGCCGGTCGTCGGACCATCACGTCATGACCGCAGTCCGGCACCACCAGCAGGCGCCCATCGCGCAGCTGGCGGGCGAGACCCCAGGCCTGATCGACCGGGACGAACGGGTCCCGGTCGCCGCAGGCCACGAGGGCCGGCACGGCGACCGAGCGCAGCTCGCTTGGGGAAAGGAGCGGCTGCGTCGCCACGTCTTCGGCGGTCGCCGGGAGCAGGCGTCGCCACGCACCCGGGCCCTGAACGGTATCGTGCCGCCGTGCCAGGGCGGCGGCCCACGCGGGATCGTCGCGCTCGATCCGGGCCGGGTCCATCAAACTGCGCGCGACGCTGGCGCGTGGCTCGCGGAGCGGTGAGATGCCCGCCACGACGAGGGTTCGTACTCGTTCCGGGTGGCGGACGACGAATCCGAGGGTCGTCATTGCCCCCATCGAAAACCCCAGCAGATGGAATGTTCCAAGGCCCAGTCCATCCACAAACGCGGTCAGGTCGTCAACCAGCCATTCGGCGCGGAACCCTGCCGAAGTGTCCCAGCGCGTCGTGGCGTGGCCACGCGCATCGGGTAGATAGACCCTGAACGCCGTCGCGAGCACGGGGATCTGCGCCCCGAAGTTGTCGCGGCCGGATGTCGTCGCCCCATGCACGAGCACGAGTGGCGGCCCCGCGCCGGCCACTTCGTAGCCGATCTCCAGGTCGTTGGCATGGATCGTCGCCATCGTCGTCACCGCACCTAGCGCTCCGGTTTGCCCTCGACCTCGGCGGTCGCCGCGCGCTCGATCCGCAGGTAGTGGCGCCGGTAATAGAGGAGCGGCATGGGATGGTGCCGTTCGTTGGCCAGGGTGTCGACTCGTCCGATGAACAGGTCGTGATCGCCGGCCGAGAACGTCTCGACGACCGTGCACTCGAGCGTCGAGATCGCCCCATCGATCAGCGGCAGGCCGGTCTCGCCCGCGTGCCAGGCCGCGCCGCAGAACGCGTCGCGCCCGGGTTCTACCGGCGCGCCCGCGAAACAATCGGAGAGCACCTGCTGCGCCTCGGAGAGGATGTTGACGGCATACCTGCCGGCCGCTCGCACGATCGGCGTCAGGAATCGGCGCCGGTCGAGCGCCACCATGACCAGCGCTGGCTCCAGCGAGACGGAGCTGAGCGCGTTGACCGTGATCCCGAACGGCCGCTCGCCATCGAGCGCCGTGACGACGGTCACGCCGGTAACGAAGTGGCCCATCACCCGGCGAAAGACCTCGGATTCGATCTCGGTGGCGGGGTTCATTCGCGGCGAGTGTAGAGGCGATCGTCGCTCATCGAGCCCCAGGCTTAGGCGATGGCGGGCCTACAATCAGGCGATGACCGATCCCTCCCGCCGCGCAACCAGGATCGAGCGTGATTCGATGGGCGAGATGGAGGTTCCGGCGGACGCGCTCTACGGCGCCTCGACCCAGCGGGCCGTCCTGAACTTCCCGATCTCCGGTCAGCGCTTCCCGCGCGGATTCATCCGGGCCCTCGCCCTGATCAAGCTGGCCGCTGCGGAAACGAACGGTGCTCTGGGCCTGCTCGACGTCGCGGTGGCCGACGCCATCGCGGCGGCGGCGCGGGAGGTCGCCGACGGGGATCACGACCAGCAGTTCCCGATCGACATCTACCAGACGGGATCCGGCACCTCGACCAACACGAACATGAACGAGGTCGTGGCCCGCCTCGCCGCAGCTCGCCTCGGAGGAGGTCGGGGGGTGCATCCCAACGACGATGTCAACCGTTGCCAGAGCTCGAATGACACGATCCCGACGGCGCTCCAGCTGTCGGCTGCGGTGGCCATCGAAGAGGCGCTCCTCCCGGCGCTCGAGCGACTGCACACCGCGCTCGTCGCCAAGGAGCAGGAGCTCTGGCCGGTCGTCAAGACCGGCCGGACCCACCTCCAGGACGCGACACCCATCCGGCTCGGCCAGGAGTTCCGAGGCTATGCGGGACAGGTCGAAGAGTCGCTCAGGCGCGCGCGCGCCGCCCAGGCTGAGCTGCTCGAGGTGCCCCTGGGCGGGACAGCCGTCGGGACCGGGATCAACGCCCACCCCGAGTTCGCCTTCCGGGCCTGCGCCCGCCTGTCCAGCCTGACCGGCCTCACCGTGCGCGAGACCGGCAACCACTTCCACGCCCAGGCGACGCTCGACGTCGCGATCGCTGCACACGGCGCGATCCGGACGATCGCCCTCAGCCTCTGGAAGATCGCCTCGGACATCCGGCTGATGGGGATGGGCCCGCGTGCCGGACTCGCCGAGCTCGCCCTGCCCGAGACACAGCCGGGATCCAGCATCATGCCGGGCAAGGTGAACCCGGTCATCGTCGAGAGCCTGACCATGGTCGTCGCGCGGGTGGTCGGCAACGACGCGACGATCGCCTTTGGCCAGACTGGCTCGCTCCTCGAGTTGAACGTGATGCTGCCGGTCAGTGCGGTCGCACTGCTCGAATCGATCTCGCTGCTTGCTGCCGCCGCCGACAACTTCAGCGCTCGCTGCGTCGAGGGCCTGACCGCGACGCAGCGGGGACCGCAACTCGTCGAGCAGGGACTCATGCTGGCCACGGCGCTGGCTCCGGTCATCGGCTATGACGAGGCGGCCAAGCTGGCGAAGGCGGCCCTGGCATCGGGCCGGACGATCCGCGCGCTCGCCCTGGAGCGCGGCCTGGATTCGGCCGATCTGGACCGGCTGCTCGACCCCGTTGCGATGACGGAGCCCGGCGCGGCCGGTGGGGGGGCCGGGGGCTGATCGTGGCCGCCCAACGCCAGGGTGAGGCTGAACAGTTCAACTCCGTCTGGATCTTGCGCCAGTCACAAGTCCTCGGCTGCAGCTTGCATGGGATGCAAGCAACGTCGATTGCGCCTCAGGGCGGTTCGGATCCTTGCGCGTGAAGCAATCTTCCTAGGCCCTCTGGGATGCGTCGGCGGAACGTTGTCGGAGGATTGCATCGAGTGCAAGCCACGGTCAAAAATGACATCGACCGCTGGCGGCCGGCGACGCTGGTTGCGTCTCATGCAATAGGGGGCCGGCCGCGGGCCGCGGATGCCAGCCCGCTCCGTCCCGTCCCGTCTTCATGCCGTCATCCGGGTAGATCCAGTCCGGGCGGCTCGATCCAGCCACATCACGATCCCGATCGCGGTCCACCCGGCACCGAACGCCAACCAGGGCACGGTCCATGGCAGGAGCATCGCCAGCGGCGCGGCGATCAGGAGGAAGCCAATCGGCTCGTCGCGGGCATGGACCAGGATCAGACCGACCGCGATCGTCCCGACCATCGCCAGCGTTTGCGCGGCCCCCAGGGCCGGACCGCCAACCACCCCCAAGCCGGTCGCTCCGAGCATGCTGATCCAGGCCAGGTGTCCCACAACGACGAGGCCGGTCGCGAGCCCGATCGCCCGGCTCCTGGCCTCTCCCGCCCGCAGCACACAGCCTGTCGCGGCAACGAGGAGGCAGACTGCCGCGACGGCGGCGAGCGGGACGATCTCAGCGAGATAACCGGGCCAGTCGGGAGGCGCCGGTTGCACCAGGACAGCGGTCGCGACGACGGTCCACAGCCCGCCCCCGATCAGCGCCGCGAGCATGGGAGCCGGCGACGGCGTGGGCGGGTGCATCCAGGCGTCAAGCGCTCCGCGGATCAGGTCCAGGCGTTCCCGGCGATCCGGTCGACGCTCCTCGAGCAGGGCCTCCATCTCCTCGCCGTATCGCTTACGCCAGGGACCGGGGTAGAGCCGCAGCAGGGCGCTCACACGCATCCGTTCTCGACGCGTGGCGGGATCAGCCCGGGCTGGCCAAGCGCCACAGGCAGCGGGCCGAGGGTGACTCGCGCCGTATCGATCGTCAGGACGCCATCGTCGCCAATCTCGACCGCGAAGCGGTCCATCCCACGCGGAGCCGGTCCATAGCGCTCCCCGGCCGCCTTGATTCCGAGCCGATCGTAGCGCGACTGATGACACGGACAGTGGAACCAGAAGTCGTCCAGGCACGGGTTCGGGCGGCAACCGAGGTGCGGACAGACTTGCGACAGCGCCCGCACGTTCACGGTCGTGCCGTCGCCTGTGGCATCGACACCCGGTTGCCAGCCACCGCGGGTCGGGTCGACCAGGATGACGAACGCACGCGCGTTCGGGACGTAGGTTGGGAACCCGGCCGCGACCGGTATGCCCGGGTTTGCGGCCACGAGGTCGGCCAGGGTGCCGACCCTTACCCTGGGCGGCGCCAGGGCAATGGCAGACCAAGCGAACGCGATCGTCCCGCCGACGACCTCCAGCAACCAAAGACCGATCCCCACGCCGATCGCCCGACGGAGGAGCGTCCGACGCGAAAGCCCATCGACCTGCTGCGTCCGACGAGCCCACAGGGCCGGCCCGGTCAGCGCCTCGATCGGCGTGTGTGGCTGAACGTCACGAACCACTGGGCTGGCCTCAGGTCAGGCGGAAGCCCCGCGTGCAGAGAGAGCAGCGCTGAGAGCGGCTGTCATCCGAGGTCCCGCATCGAGTCGACCATGGCCGGCGTGCCGCGAATGGCGAGGACTATCCCGAGGAGGATCCAGGCGCCACCGAGCGGTAGGAGAAACAGGGCGCGCGCGTCCTCGGTGTTGAACATCGATGCCAGCAAGCCGGCCCCTGCGAGAAGGATCCCGGTGGGACCGAATCGAGCGGTGCCAAGGAGCCCGAACGTAACGAGCCCGAACAGCACGGTGCCGAAGATCGTGGTCACGAATCCCAGTGCGACGATCGGCCATGGGAATAGCATGGCCAATCCCCCGACCAGGACGACGATCGGAGCTATCGAAAGGTGACCGGGTCGACCCGGCAACGAGCGTGACGCCGCTGATGCCGCCAAACCCGTGACGATCGCCGCCGCGATGGCAATTGCGCCCGCAGATTCACTCTCCTTGTACCCCAACGACGGATTGACCAGGGTGTTGTTGAACGCAATCCCGGCGACCGCCCAGAGGACGCCGCCGACGACGGCAAGAACCCCTCCGGGACGAGCCGAGCGAGAAGGCGCGGCCTCTCCAGGTGGTGTCGGGGCGAGCTGTGGGTGAAGTCGGGCGTCGAGCGCGCCACGAACGATGTCGATCCGGTCGAGCTGGTCCGGCGGCCGCTCGGCCATCAGGGCTCTGAACTCGATCTCGTAGCGGTCGCGCCATAGGCGCGGATATAGCCCGATCAGCCGGGTCATCGGATTGTGCCTCCGAGTCGCTTGAGGCCGGTCCGCGCGAACCCGGCGAGGCCGTCGAGCTGGACCTTCAGGGTCGTCGCTCCGAGGCCCGTCAGACGGTATGGGCGGCGCCGATCCTCAGGCTCGAGCGCCTCGATCAGGCCGCGACGCTCGAGTCGCGCCAGCGCGCCGTAGAGCGTCCCCGGGCCCAGCGGCAAGCCGGAGATCTCTTCGACGTCGGTCATGATCGCGTAGCCGTGCTTCGGACCTTCGCTCAGGGACACGAGGATGTAGAGCGACGGCTCCGCGAACCGTCCCAGTTCGAGCATGCCCCCGCTCATCGTTCAGGTCCTGCGGCTTCGGCCGCTGACGGCATCCTCGATCGACGCACCATGAACGCCCCAACGAACGTCCAGGCCACCCCGAAGGGCGCCACGACGACCGTATAGAGCAGGCGAAACGTCTCCTGCGCGCTGGCCGTGCCACCTTGCCCACCGAGCCCCATTAGGACCCCGACGAATCCGACCACGCCAACCGTCGTGGCGACGACGACGAGGGCCGCAACCGCGCGCGGGACCCAGCCGACACGCGCGGCGACGATCGCATGATGGAGCCCCGAGAGTGCGAAGAAGACCACGGCCAGGAACCCGGCGATGCCAAGGATGGGCCACGGCAGGATCCAGATGGCGAGAACGCTTACCAGGAATGCCGCGTTCAGCGCGCCACCTCGGCGCGCCACCGCCGATGGCAGGTCGCCCAGCGCGATGGACGTCCCGAGCGGGATCAGAATGATCGCCACCGTCATGAATGTCCAGGCGGCTTCCGCATCGAGATATCCCGACGAGCTGATACGGGCGGTCGCAACGATCGCCCACGCGATCGCCCAGGAGAGCCCGCCCAGGGCGAGGAGCACGCCCGGCAGGACGCTCACCGGGCGCGGTGCGGGAGACGTGTCGCCCGTCCCAGGCCTCTGCGGGTGGAGGCGGGCGTCGATCGCGCCACGGACGATGTCGATGCGGTCCCGGGCGGACGGAAGACGCGCTTCGAGGACCGCTTCGAACTCCGGACCGTAGCGTGCCTGCCAATCCGCTGGATAGAGTCCGATGAGACGCTTCATGGCGCTGTCCTTCCCATCAGTCGGCAACGATGACGCCACAGGCCACGCGAGCCCCGCTGTTGCCGGTCGGGTTCGTGACCTGGTCGTCCTCGTTGGCGTGGATCACGATCGCTGAGCCGTCGCCGTCGAACAAGGATAGGGGTCCCATGAGACGACGTGGTCGATCGATCCGGATCACGGAGTCTGCTCCTATAGCGTGCAACGGTATAACGTAGGTCGATATATACGCCTGCCGCCACGCCGCGTCAAGGGGGTAGGTACAATCCGGCCCGATGACCTCCTCTCGGCTTTGGGACCGCGCCGCGGCTCTGCCTGCCCTGGCTGACGGCCGACGGTTGCCGGCATCGGTCGTGCTGCCCGGCGGCCTCCCGACCGTCGACGAGCTGTTCGACTTCATGCGCGACGCCGAGCTGCGCTTCTCCACCCTGCGCCTGCGGATCGAGGAGCGGGCTCACACTGCGCGCGGCGAAGAGACGACCACGATGGAGGTGGCGCTCCGGCATCCGGGGCATGCCAAGGTGACCACGACCCGCGCGGGCCATGCCGGCAAAGCGGACTACGAGATATGGATCTCGGATGGCGACCTGGTTCGCACCTACGCCGCCGCCCACAAGCTGGGGACCCAGCGCCCCACCCGGAATCGACCCCGTGGCCTCCACGACCGCGACTTCCCGGGCGCTTCGCTCGTCTACGAGCCGGTGACGGCGCTGCAGATGGAGACGCTCCCCGACACGTTCATCCATCCAGCCGGGTTTTGCCAGAACGTTCTCGCGACCGGGCGCTGCACGGTCATCGGAGCCGAGGTCGTCGGCGGGCGCGAGGCGGTCGTCTTGCAATGCGACCACCCTCGCACCACCGAGCTGGCCGGCGACCGGCCTGATTTCCAGATATCGATCGCCGCCGACCGCGAGACAGGCGTCGTGCTGCGCCTGATCGAATCGATGGGCGGCATCGTGACCCGCCACGCCGAGGTGATCGAGATCGCGCCGGACGCACCGCTCGCGCCGAGCACGTTCCAGTTCGTCTTCCCCACCGGGACGACGATGCTCTACTGACCGAGGGGGCTTCCGAGCGCACAGTCGTGCGCGTATAGTCCGCCCATCGTGTCGGGCCTCGAGCGACGCGGTCGAGCACGCTCAGGAAGGCTCCACGCCGAGATGCTCGGGAAGGAGGGCCAGCAACCCACGACCGCATCCACGTGCGGTGCCCCGCTACCGCCCACAGCACGCCCTCTCATCCACGCGTCATTCCGCACGTCCCCGCGTCTCGCGCGCGGCGCCCCAACAGGGTTGCAGCCGCCGCTCACGACCGGACCTAGTGGGAGCCGGTCACCGGACCGCCGGCTGGCGGCCAACGTTCGTCTGAGGGAGGACATCGTGACCCAGGCTCAATCACGCGAAGACACCATCAAGCAGGACGTCGCAGACCTTCACAAGTTGGGCTACGCGCAGGAGCTGTTCCGCTCGATGGGCGGCTTCAGCAACTTCGCCATCAGCTTCAGCATCATCTCCATCCTGACCGGCGCGGTCATCCTCTACGACTATGGCCTGGCCTGGGCCGGCACCGCGGCTGTGATGATCGGCTGGCCGCTGATCACCGTCTTCGTGCTGGCGATCGCGGCGTCCATGGCTGAGCTCGCCTCGGCCTACCCAACGGCCGGCGGGCTCTACTACTGGGCGTCGAAGCTCGGCAGCCCCGGCTGGGCCTGGTTCACGGGCTGGTTCAACCTCATCGGCCAGATCGCGGTCACTGCGGCAATCGGCTTC
>CAYLSK010000010.1:0-27603 GCA_964385975.1 uncultured Anaerolineaceae bacterium
AAGGGCAACGTCGTCGACCCGCTCGGAGCCATCGACGAGTCGGGTGCCGACGCGCTGCGCTTCGCGGTGATCCACGGCGCCACCCCGGGCAACGACCAGCGGTTCGGGGCGACCAAGCTCGAGCACGCTCGCAACTTCGCCAACAAGCTCTGGAACGCGACTCGCTTCGTGCTGGGCGCCCGCCCGCTGACGATCCCCGAGGACGCCGAACGTCGCCTGCCCGACCCCCGGCACCTGGGCCCCGCCGAGCGCTGGCTCCGATCGAGGGCCGCGGCAACAATCGTCGCGGTCGACGCTGCGATGGCCGACTACGCCTTCGGCGAGGTGACCCGTCTCCTGTACGACGCTATCTGGAGCGAGTTCTGCGATTGGGGTCTCGAGCTGGCAAAGGTCCACCTGGCCGACGAGCACCTTGCGCCCGACGTTCGCGAGGCGACCTGGTGGACCCTGGTCGAGGTCCTCGACACCTACCTCCGGCTGCTGCATCCAGTCATGCCGTTCGTGACCGAGGCGCTCTGGGAGACCCTGCCGCACCGTGCCACGGATCCGACCCTGCTGATCGTCGCCCGCTGGCCCGCCCCGGGCGAGCGAGACGAAGCCGCCGAAGCCCAGGTGGAGGCGCTGATCGGGCTGGTCGGGGCGATCCGCAATGCTCGCGCCGAGGCTCGCCTGGAGGCCGCGACCTGGTTGCCGGTCGAGGTCGTCGTGCCGCTCGCGATGGGTCCAACCTTCGAGGCTCTCCGGCCGGCGATCGCCAGACTGGCTCGAGCGCGTCCGCTCGAGCGCCGTCTCACGCGAGAGGCGCTGGCGGCCGCCTCAAAGCCGGGCGATCTAATCGTCATCGCCGGTGAGCTGGAAGCACACGTGCGCCGATCGCCGGCGGATGCTGCTGGCAGCGGCGACTCGTCGGCCCTCGATCGGTCCCGGCTAAAACGAGAGCTGGCCGAGGCAGAAGGCTGGCTGGAGGCTGCGCGCGAGCGCCTCGCCAACGAAGCGTTCGTCGCCCGCGCCCCGACGTCGGTCGTCGAGGGCGCGCGGACTCGCGAAGCCGAGCTGGCCGATCAGGTCGCCCGGCTGCGTGAGCGCCTGGGGCGTTGACGTTCCAAGGACCCGACGCGCGCGCCGAGAGCGGCGATCAGTAGTGCTCCGGGATGATGGTCTGATCCCCGATCGGCGGCCGGACGTAGCCGTCGTCGCGCTGGCGCGGTGGGAGCACGATCGGCTCGGGTGTCAGGTCCTGGTAGGGGATCAGGCTGAGCAGGTGCCTGATGAGGTTCAGCCGGGCCCGTTTCTTGTCGTCACCGTTCACGACGTACCACGGCGCCTGCTTGATGTCCGTATGGGCGAACATCTCGTCCTTCGCCTTCGAGTACTCGACCCAACGCGAGCGCGACTGGAGATCCATCGGGCTGAGCTTCCAGCGCTTGCGCGGATCGTCGATCCGGTCGCGGAACCGGCGTTCCTGCTCCGCGTCGCTGACCGAGAACCAGTACTTGATGACAATGATCCCGGACCGGACGAGCATTCGTTCGAACTCGGGGCACGAGCGCTGGAACTCGTCGTATTCCTGGTCGGTGCAGAAGCCCATCACCCGTTCAACGCCGGCGCGGTTGTACCAGCTCCGGTCGAAGAAGGCCATCTCGCCGGCCGCGGGCAAGTAGGCGACGTAGCGCTGGAAATACCACTGGGTCCGCTCGCGCTCGGTCGGGGCCGGCAAAGCGACGACGCGGGCATAGCGCGGGTTGAGCGACAGCATCAGCGTCTTGATCGCGCCACCCTTCCCGGCGGCGTCGCGTCCCTCGAAAAGGACGACGACCTTCAGTCCCGTCGCCTTGACCCACTCCTGGAGCTTGACCAGCTCGACCTGCAGTTCGGCGAGCTCCTTGCGGTAGGCCTTGGCGCCCATCGTGGGCCCGACCGCGCCTTCGGTCTCGATCGGACGGTCCGGCCAGACATCGGCCAGTTCGATCTCCTGCTTCTTGCGGTCGGACTTGCTCTTGCTCACATCAGCCCTCTAGTGGATGGACTTCGGCAATGTCATTCGCTACCCAGCCTCGGGCGATCGTCGATCGCCAGGTCGAGGAACAGCGCCGCCGTCCAGCCAAAGCAGGATGCGGCCAGCACCGGGGCGCCTCCGGTCAGCGGATCGTAGTACTCGCGGGTGTCCGCCTGTGACGAGACAAGGGCGAGCGTGCGTTCACGAAGACGTCGGGCAACGGCCGGATAGCCGGAACGAAACAGCCCCTCGATCAGCATGTAGTTAACGTTCAACCAGACTGGGCCGCGCCACATCGTGGACGACTCAAACGCCGGGTCGTCGACCGCAACCGTCGGCACAGGAAATGGCGTCCAGAATCGAGAAGTGTCCGTTAGCGTCGATACCAGCCGCCTCGCGACCGGCTTCGGGAGCCGGCCCGTCAAGAGCGGCATCAGTTCGAACGCCGTACGCGTCGTGATTTGAGTGGTGCGAGTCCACGATCGGAATCGGCCGGCTGCGCGATCCCAGCGCAGCTCAACAAGGCGATCCGTGAGACGAGCGGCCTCCGAACGCCAATAGGTCGCGTCCGCGGGCAGGTGCAGTGCTTCGGCGATAGTAGCCAATGCGTCGCAGCCGACGACCAAATATGCGGGCAGATCTGGGCTCCCGACAGGAAGTCCGAGATCGAAGAGCGGGCTGTCATCGATCCCGGCCGAGTACGGATGGAGGTACTCCGGAAGACCGTCTTCATCGGGGTCTGAAGTGGCGAACCACCACGCATGCGCGCGTCGAAGGGGTTCGTAGACCTCCGAGAGGAACGCCTGGTCTGGATTGGACGTGTGTAGCTTCCAGACCGCCCAGGCGGCCAGCGGGGGCTTCGTCAGCGGGGCGCCCTGTCGGACCCGGTCAGCAGCCGTCTCAGACCAAGGCTCCGCTCTGCCCATGAGACGCCCCTCAGACGCGGGGACATCGCGGGTATGCGCGATCGTCCCCCCATCGAGGCGAACGACATCCGGTAATTGGCCGTCTGGAAGCTGCGCGCCGAGGATGATCCGAAACTGGTCCCGGGCCAGCTCCGGATCAACGTGGCGGAGGGCCAAGGCATGGAAATACGCATCCCACGCCCAGATACCTACGTATTTCGACTTCGAAGGCACGACACCGTGGCGACCATCCCCGAGCTCAACGGTGTTCGCTCCGAGCACCCACCACGCATGGAGTGCAGCCGCCTGCGGCACAGAGGTAACCGCCGGTGATCGGCTGAACCAACTGCGCCAACGATCTGCGGCCGAGGCCGCGACTCCTTCGAAGTCGACCATCCACGCAGCCACGGGCCCTATTCGTCGGCCCAGTTGCCTGGCGGCGACACGGATCGCCAGCACACCCCCCGGCGCCGGCCCGTCAGCGTTGAGCTCAACGCGAATCGGAACGTAGTCCCGATCCCCAGGCGCCTCGATCGACATGAGGCGAGCTCCATTGGGGAGGCGAACGCTCACGTCAAATCCCATGTCGTTCGAGACCGTCACGACCTGGTCATCAACGCGAAGGTGACCCTGCCTCACCTCCAGGACGAGTCGGGCTACGCCTCTTGGCGTCGCCACGACCAACGTATCCCGATCAGCGAAGGCCATGGCACCAGGCCGCCCGCCGGCCTCGAAATCGAGTCGATCTGGTCGCGCCGACGCGAGAAGCGGGAGAATGCCCGCTCCCGCGGTCTCGAACCAGAGCGCACGCACGACCGGGGCGTCGTGGGGACCGGTCCCGAACGTGGCGACAGCGATCTCCAGCGCGTGGCGACCCTGGCGAAACACGAGGAGCCGAGATCCCCGGTCCGTGAACGGGACACGATCAAGGTCGATCCGGCCGCGAAGCGCCTCCAGCGGATCGAGGATCGTCGACGAGCCGGGGTCGCCAGGCGCGGGTAACCGAGCGACCCCGGCTGTCAAGTCGTCACCCAATCGAAATCGAGCCCAGCCATCAGCCCTTGACGGCGCCTCCCGTGATGCCACGCACGAAGAACCGTTGCAGGCTGAAGAACACGATCATCGGCAGGATCATCATGAGGAACGCGGCCGCCATCAGGTACTGCCACTCGCCGCCGAGCGAGTTGGACAGGTTGGCGACGTTGAGCGTCAGCGGCAGGTTGCTCGCGTTCGCGCCGCCGATATAGATGAGCGCGACGAGCAGGTCGTTCCACACGAACAGGAACTGAAAGATCACGAGCGCCGCGATCGCGGGCACGCTCATCGGGATCGCCAGCCGAAAGAAGGCTGTCACGTGGCCAGCACCATCGATTGAGGCCGACTCGAAGACCTCGCGGGGCAGCCCTCCCATGTAGTTGCGCAGGAGATAGATCGCGAACGGCAATCCGTAGCTGGTGTGGGCGAACCAGATCGCCACGAACGAGCCGACGCCTGGCCCGAGGAGGTGGATGCCCTTGGGGCCGAGCAGGTTGAGCAATGGAACGAACGTCGTCTGGATTGGGATGACCAGCAGCGCGACAACGACGACGAAGAGGACGTCACGTCCCGGGAAGGTCATCCACGAGAAGGTGTACGCGGCGAACGCGGCGAAGGAGATCGGGATGATCGTGGACGGAATCGTGATGAACAGGCTGTTGATGAACGCCTGGCCCATGCCGTTCGAGGCAAGAACGTGCGCGTAGTTGTCGAGTGTGAACCGCCAGGGTGGCACGAGCGACGTCCACCAGCCCGAGCCCGAGACGTCGGCAGTCGAGCGGAACGAGTTGAACAGCATGCCGAACGTTGGGATGAGCCAGAGGAGCAACAGCCCGAGCACGACGACATGAAGGACGATTCGCCGTGTCGGCCGGCTCGAGCGGCGCCCGGCGCCAACCGCGACCGCTGTGCTCGGGAGGCTGACTGTGGTCATCGGATCGCCTCTTGATATCGGAACTGGCGAATGTTGATCACCATGATCGGTACGACCAGGGCAAGAAGGATCACCGCCGTCGCGCTCGCGCGCCCGGGCTGGCTGAAGCTGAACAGCTCCTTGTACATCCGGTTCGCGATGACGTCGGTATCGAAGTTGCCGTTCGTCATGACGTAGACGATGTCGAACGCCTTAAGGGCCGTGATGACCATCGTCGTCGACACGACGGCGATGGTGGGCAGCAGGAGTGGGAACGTGATATTCCGGAACACCTGCCGTTCATTGGCCCCGTCGAGGCGGGCGGCCTCGAGGAGCTCAGCGCTGATGCCCTTGAGCGCCGCGGACAGGATGACCATGCAGAATCCGGTCCATATCCAGGCGGCCACGATGATCAGCGCGACCGTGTTGAGTGGAGAATCCTGGAGCCACGTGATGGGCTGCTGGCCGAGGCCCGTAACCACCGCGTTGAGGGTGCCGGTCTGCGGCTCGATCGGCGGCCTGTAGGCGTACATGAAGTTCCAAATCACGCTCGCCCCGACGAAGCTGATCGCCAGCGGCAGGAAGATGATCGACTTCGCGACGGACTCATAGCGCACGCGATCGAACAGGACGGCCGCGATGAGCGCGCCGCCAACCGCAAACAGCGTCAGCAGCACGATCCAGATCGCATTGTTGCGGAGCGCGACGAGGGTGGCGCCCGTACTGAAGAAGTACAGGTAGTTGTTGAGGCCGACGAAGGTCTTCGAGAACTTGTCCTCGAAGCTCAACACGATCGTGACGATCGTCGGGTAGACGAGGAACACGACGAGGAGCAGGAGCGCGGGCAGCAGCCACAGCCACGGCCGAAGCCTGGGCTGGAGTCGCAGCGGAACGGGCCGCAGGAGAAGCTCCGTCAGGAAGACGTACCCGATGACCGAGGCGGGCACGCCAACCACGACCACCAGCGCGGTGATGAGCCTGGGATCCATTGACGCCTCCGGACAATGTCAGCGGACTGCCCGGCCGGGGCGGGGAAGAGGATCCCGCCCCGGCCGGTGATGTGATGGGAGTGGGCTGGTCAGCCCCCGTACGCGCTCGACTGCACCGAGTCGAGGTTGGACAGGATGGAATCGAGCTGAGTCGGGTCCTTGATGTAGTCCACGATGCCCTTCCAGAAGGCGTCGTTCATGGCCTGCGGCATGAGGTCAGACGCGTCGAACCGGAAGATCTTGGCGCTGGTCAGGATCTCTGCCGAGCGCTTGCTCACGTCGTCGGGGTAGTCCGTCGCGTTCTTGTTCGCGGACAGGGCGCCGCCGAGCTTGACCCAGATGTCCTGGGCCGGGGCGGTGACGAGGTACGCCATCAGGGCGCGTGCCTGGGGCGTGTCGTTGAACATGCCGAACAGATCACCGGCGCCTTCGACGGCGCCCGCGTACTGCGTGTTGATGTCAGGGAACGGGTAGAAGTCGTAGTCGCCCGGCTTCGCGCCGCCCTGCTTCTGGAAGAAGTCGGTGATGAACGACGCCTGATGCCCGAAGATGCAGCCAGGCGGGCTCTTGAAGAGCGGGTTGCCAGCGTCGCCGAAATTCGTCGCGTTGACGGTCTTGCCGCCACCGTAGGACTCCGCGACGACCTGGCCGAAAGACTGGAATGCCTGCTTGATCTCGGGCGAAGTCCACTTCTGGGTGCCCTGGACCCACGCGTCGTAGACATCGGGGCCTGACTGGCGCAGGACGAGGTCCTCGATCCAGTCGGTGCCCGCCCAGCCGGATGCCGCGCCCGACTCGACGCCCGTGCACCACGGCGAGGTGCCGCTGCCAACGCCGCTGGCCGCCGCCTTTGCCTTGGCCTCCAGATCGTCCCAGGTCGACGGTTGGCCGCCCGTGTAAACCTTGGGGTTGTACCAGATGAGACCCTTGACGGCGGCCTTGATGAAGATGCCGTAGGTCTTGCCATCGACGACGCCGAGCTGCGTGAGGGCGTCCGCCGTCTCCGACTTGTACGTGGCGACATCGAGGACGTCGTCGAGCGGCTTGAGCGCGCCTGCCTTCGCATACTCCGCCATCTGGCCTGGGCCGGGCAGGCCCGCGAGGTCTGGCAGGATCCCTGATGCAACGCCGGTCGTGAGAACAGCATTGAGATCACGGGTGCCCGTGAATTCGACCTTGATCCCCGTCTGATCTTCGAAGGGCTTGAACATGGCCGTGAACGCGTCGAGCTCGGAGCCTCCCCAGGTTCCGATGACCGTGACCTTGCCGCCGATCTGCCCGCCCGTCGACGGTGCAGCGCTTTCGGCGCCGGCCGAGGCTGCCGTCGACGGCGCGGCTGAGGCCTCCGGGGCGGTGCTGCTCGTGCCAGTGCTCGAACAGGCCCCCACGATGAGAACCGACGCAACCAGGCCCGCCACGAGCCGTCGTCGCCGGAAGAACGAATCCTCCATTGCGGATCTCCTTTTCTGCCCCGGCACCTGGCCGGCGCTGCTATGTGGGCCGGGTGGCCCGGGTGCTCAAGCGGGCCGTCGCACTTGTCCCGTGGCGCGGGGCGGTGGAGGCTCGGACGATGAGTTCGGTGGGGAGGAGGGTTCTCGCGGCAACGGGTCGGCCGGCGATCCGCTCGAGGATGGCTCGCCCGGCGGTCAGGCCCAGGTCGTAGGCCGGGAGGCGGATGGTGGTCAGCGGAGGATCCAGATAGGCCGCCAATGGAATGTCGTCGAAGCTGACGACCGACACGTCGCCGGGAACGATCAACCCGGCATCGCGCAGGCCGGCGATGGCGCCGATGGCGACGACGTCGCTGGTCACGAAGATGGCCTCCGGCTTCGTGCGTGCCAGGATCTCGGCCAGCGCCCGACGACCGCTTTGGGCATCGAACGCGCCCTCCGCGATCAACTCCGGCTCATCGGCGAGGCCGGCGGCGGCGAGCGCCTCGCGATAGCCGGTCAGCCGCTCCGAGGCGGCGGTGTAGGCCAGCGGCGCGTGGGTAATGCAGGCGATCCGTCGATGGCCAAGGGCCAGCAGGTGCTCGACCGCCAGGCGCGCGCCCGCCTCGTTGTCGACGTCGACGCTCGGGACGTCCAACCCGGGAACGGAACCCTGAATGACGACCGGGAAGCCGTCGCGGACCAGCTCCGCGAGCTCCTCGTCGTCGTAGCGTGGGCCGGACACGATCAGTCCGTCCGTCCGCCCGGAGCGAAGGAGATCCGCATAGCGCCCTTCTCCCGGCGCGAGCGTCTCCACCAGCACCCGGTGGTTGGCCGCTCGGGCCGCATTGGCCAGGCCACGCAATGTCTCGGCGAGGACGCCGTCATTGGCGACTTGCTCGGGCGTCTGGCGGAGCACCAGGCCAACGGCTCGGCTGGCTCCGCCGGCAAGCTGGCGCGCAACCGAGTTCGGGTGATAGTCGAGCCGGGCGGCCGCGGCAAGGACGCGCTGGCGGGTTTCGTCTGGAATCTTCACCCCGGCGCGTTCGTTGAGCACGAACGACACGGTCGTTCGAGAGACCCCAGCCTCGGCGGCCACGTCGGCGCTCGTCGGTCGCTTGGGCATGCTCGGTGCCGCTCCTCCTACGCGATGCCACCGGTCGTCCAGCTTGGGCCTTGACCCGCGGGCGATGCCTGTGGAGACTGACACGCAGCACCTCCCTCCACGAAAGTAACGCGCGTCAGTAACGCGTATTAGTGTATCCTCGGGCGTCGGTTGTCAAGCCCGAATTTCGACCTTCGGCTAACCGAGCCGCCACGGTCCCACCGTCGTCCATATCGCGGAGGTCAAGTGACGCAACCCGGCCGCCCATCCGTCGTGCAATCCCCCCGCTTCGGCGACGAGTGGTGGCAGCGCGGCGTGGTCTACCAGGTCTATCCGCGCAGCTTCGCCGACAGCAATGGCGATGGCGTCGGCGACCTGCCCGGGATCATCGAGCACCTCGATCACCTGGGCCCCGACGGCCTGGGTGTGGACGCTCTCTGGTTGTCGCCGATCTACGCGTCTCCGGGCCACGACCTCGGCTACGACGTGAGCGACCACGGATCGGTCGACCCGCTCTTCGGTACCAATGACGATTTCGACCGCCTGGTCGCCGAGGCGCACCGGCGCGGGCTTCGGATCGTGCTGGACCTGGTCCTGAACCACACGAGCGACCAGCACCCGTGGTTTCGCTCGTCACGAACGAGCCGGGTGGGACCGCACGCCGATTGGTACCTGTGGCGCGACCCGGCAGGGTTCGATCCTGACGGCCAACCACTGCCGCCTAACAATTGGACCTCCTACTTCGGAGGTCCCGGCTGGCACTGGGAGCCCCAGCGAGGGCAGTTCTACTTCCACACCTTTCTGACCGAGCAACCGGAGCTGGACTGGCGCACGCCAGCCGTTGAGGAAGCCCAATTTGCGATGGTTCGACGCTGGCTGGGGCGCGGCGTCGACGGCTTCCGGCTCGACGTTTTTAACGCCTTCCTGAAGCATCCGGGGTTACCGTCCAACCCGAGTCGGCCGGGCACCTCGACCTGGGCTCGCCAGGTCCATCATTACGATCGCGACCAGCCGGACTTGAAGGACCTGATCGCTCGTTTCCGGGCCGTGGTGGACGAGACCCCCGGCCGTATGTCGGTCGGCGAGTTGTTCGATGGCCAGATCGAGCAGGCCGCCGATCTGACGGCTGCGCGCCACCTTGTCTTCGACTGGGAGCTGCTCGGCACCCAGTGGACCGCTGCCGCGGTCAGCGCCGCCCTGGCCCTGCGCGACGCTGTGTTCGGCCCGGACCGCTGGCCGACCGTCGTCCTCTCCAACCACGACCAGTCGCGCCACGCCTCCCGTCTCGCGGCGTCGGTCGGCGGACACGATCGCGATGCCGTGGCCAAGGCAGCCGCGGTGCTGCTGCTCACCGCGCGCGGCACGCCATTCGTCTACTACGGCGAAGAGATCGGGATGGGCGACGTAGAGATCCCACCCGACGAAAGCGTCGACCCGCCCGCCGCGCGCGTCGGACCGGATTTCGCCTGGTGGGATCGGTCCCGATGCCGGACGCCGCTGCCATGGTCGAGCGGGCCCGCAGCCGGGTTCACGACCGGCCGGCCCTGGCTGCGAATGGGGCCGGACACCGAGACCCGCAACGTCAGCGCCCAGCTCAAGGATCATGGTTCGGTGCTGACGCTGTACCGCCGCCTGATCGCGCTCCGCGCCACCATGCCGGCGCTCCAGGTTGGGACGTTCGAGCTCCTTCCGGCGGCTGGGACGGACGTCGTAGCGTACACGCGCACGACCGCGGAGCAGACGATCCTGGTCGTTCTCAGCCTGGCCCGCGAGACGACGGCTTGGCGGGTTCCCGATGCGCCGGCCGCGAATCGTTGGCGCGCCGTCCTTTGCACGACCAGCGAGACGTCAGCGACCGACGGCCTCAGCGGCGGCCTCGAGCTCGAGTTGGAACCTGATGAGGCCTGGATCCTCGAAGCCATTCGCTGACGACCTCGTTGGCGCCCCTGCTACCATGTCCGCCACTCAAGCTCACTAGCTCCGGGGAACCACCACGTGCCGCTCGAATTCCTGAAGCGCCGGGGGCAGGCCGCTGCACCGGCCACGCCGGCACCGGCCAAGACCTCGTCGGGGCTGATGCCCGAGGAGGTGGTCGCCCAGGACCATCAGCTCAAGCTCTACTATGCGGGCAAGAGCAGCGAGGGCGTGCGGATGAAGGCCGGGCCGGCCGCCGTGCGCGAGCTGCCGTCCATGCTGGTCGGGCTGGCTCGCTCTGAGATTGAGATTGTCCAGCCGCTGCCGATCGAGTTCAGCCAGGCGACGCCAACGATCGTCATGCCGTCCGAGGCGATGCAGTGGCTCAATGCCCATCACGTCCATTCGCCGATCACGCGACACGCGCTGATGGTCCTGGAGTCGATCGACGCGGTCGATCTCGCCTTCGACACGTTCGTTTGCGCGCTGCTCGAGGGCGAGGTGGATACGTCCGGCTACCCGGAGTACAACGCCATCATGGGTGGCGTCGCGGCGCATTGGGATGAGGCGACCGGCGACATGATCTGTCGAGCGGTGGTCGGCTGGGGTGGCAAGGGCGTTCGCGGTGACACCGACCGAACCGGCGCGAAGCTCCTGGCCGGTCTCCTCAACAACATCCTGGCCAGCCAGTACGCGTTGGGCCTCACCACCATCGAGCGACCGGTCCCGGCGGCAGGACGCGGCGGTCTCGTCTGCGCGCACTGCGGCTTCGCCTCCGCCCACGAGCGGGCGTTCTATTGCCCCAAGTGCGGCATGCGCCTCCTCCGCGGCTGAGAGCGACCCGCCCGATGCCCCTCTACGACTATGACTGTGAGGCCTGCGGCCGCCGCTTCGAGGTGGTCCACGGGGTCCACTCCGAGCGCCCCACGGTCTGTCCGATCTGCGGCAGTGGCCCTATCCGCAAGGCGATCTCCGCGGCTGCCGTCCACTTCAAGGGGTCGGGCTGGGCCAAGAAAGAGCGCCGCGCGCCCGTGACCCGCGGGGCGTCCAAGGCGTCAGGTGACGGCAGCTCATCCGACGGCAGCTCGTCCGACGGCGGCGCCAAGGCGAACGACTCGAACGAGAATTCGAGGTCGAGCGAGAATTCGAGCTCGAGCTCGTCCTCAGCCACCGTCGTGAAGCCGGTCGAGACCGGCTCCGCCAACACGGCCGACTGACCGACGATGGCCGCCGCCGCCGACTGGATCACCCTCGCCGAGGCAGCCGACATCCTGGCTGCGGCCAACGTCCACTTCACCTCGGCCACGATCGGCGGCTGGGCGCGGGCGGGCCGCCTGCAGAGCATCAAGCTCGGCGGTCGCCGCTTCGTCCGGCGTGGTGAGCTCCGGGCACTCGTCGCTGCTCCCCGGCGGGTCCGTGCTGAGGATCTGCAGCCCGTCCTGTTCGACGACCTGGGGGGCTGACCCGACCCCTTCATGGATCCGAGGGCGATCCTGGCCCGCATCCTGGACGCGCCGCAGATCGCCGCGGTTCGGGCGCCACTGGAGATCTACGGCCGCGCGGCGGGCGGATTGCTGGCTCGCGGTCTCGCCTTCGCGGCGCTCTTCGCGGCGATCCCGACCCTGCTGCTGGTCCTCGGGGTCGTCGGCTGGGTCGCGGGCGATCCGGCGGCTCGTGATCGCATCACCGCCACGCTCATCGCGACGTTTCCGCCGCTGGCGGGTCTCATCGGCGACTCGGTTCGGGCGCTCAGCGATGGGGCCGCCCTGACGTCCGTCGTCGGGATCGTCGGCGTGATCTGGACGGTGAGCCAGTTCTACGGTGCGCTGGACCTTGCCATGGCTCGGATCTACTCGGACCAGCCGGAGCGCTCGATGTTGGTGCGGACGGCACGCGGCTTCGCCGCGGTCATCCTCCTGGCCGGATCGGTCATGAGCCTGGTCGTGCTCGGATCGGTCGCGTTGGCGCTCGACGCGATGTCGGCAACGCAGGATCAGTCGGTCGAGATGCTGGTGACGCTGCTCAATTCGCCACTGGTGTTGGTCGTCCTGGCCAGCCTCATCGTGGTGTTGATCTACCGGGCGGTCCCACCCCGGACCCCGAGCTGGCGGGCGGCGGGCATTCCCGCGGCCACGGTTGGAGCCGTGATCGTTGTGCTCAGCCGGGCGTTCGTTCTCCTTGTGCCCCGGCTGGTTGGCGTCGAAGCCCTGGCTGGCTCGCTGGCCTCGGCGTTCGTGACGCTAGCCTGGCTGTCTCTGACCTTCCAGGCGCTTCTGCTCGGGGCGGCCTGGGTCCGCGTTCGCAACGAGGGCGGTACGGGACCGGGATCGGCCGAGTCAGCCGCTCTGGAGCGTGCCGCAGCGCCGGCAGAACTTGGCGGTGGCCGAGAGTGACAGGCCGCAGCTGATACAGGGCTGGATCCCGGTGCTCGACCGACCCGAAGTGGCCGGGTTCGCGACCAGCTCCTGATTCGACGCGGCCCACAGGGCATCCACGCCGCCCTGAGGCTGAGATGGACGGCCCAGGAAGGGCAGCCCAGCAGATGCTCGTGGCGCCGGCCACTCAGGCCTGGCGGGCCATTCTGGCTCGACAGTCAGGGGCGGGGAGCTGTTTGCCTGGAGCGGAATCGTGGCGTCGGTCTCGGTCGGCGGGCGGACGGTCGGGCTCTCTGCATCGGGTGCGATGATCCGCCACGTTGGCTGTTCGACGACGTCGGCTGCGGTCGGCGGCGCCCCCGGTTCCGGTTCCGGCTGAGTGGCCGACAGGGGCTCAGGCTCGGCCTCGACCTCGGTGACGGCGACGGGCTCGTCTGCGCTCGCCGCAGCTTGGATTGGCTCCGCCTCGATCTCGACCGGAGCGGCAGTCTCGAGCGGCTCGACGGCCTCGGCTGATTCGGCGACCTGCGCGGGTTCTGCGTGATGGGCCTCCGCCTCCGTCAGCTCGCGCTCGTAGGCAGCCAGCTCGTCATCGAGGCTCTGGCCTGGACGGAATCGACGCAACAGGCCGGCCGTCTGGCTGCTCGCCTTCTCGGCGGGTCCATCGAACGCAGGCTCGACCGCCGCGACCGCTTCGGGCTCGGCGACCGTCTCGGCCTCGACCGGGGCAACGGTTTCGGTCTCTGCCTCATCGTGGAGGTGGCCGTTCCCGCCGTGGGTCGAGGGCGCGGCGACGACGGTAGTTTCGGCGAGCGCGGCAAGGCTTGGGAACGGAGCCGGCATGATCTCGTGCCCGAGATGCGGCGCACACGACGTGCACCGCGCCTCAACCTCATTCCAGCAGTTCGGGCAGGTGTACTGCCGGCACGACATGCAGAAGTTGAAGGTCTTGTGGAAGGCGTCGAGCTGGTGGGCTGTCACCTCGCGATCCGCCTCGCTGCGGGCCGCGGCCATCGCCTCGTCGAGCGTGGTCTCGTCGGACAGGACGAAGTTCTTCAGGCCGCGCGACAGGACCTTGACGCCCTTGAGTCGTATCTTCGGGCGGGCGGTTTCGAACGTATAGCGTGTGCCGCACCGTTCGCAGAACGATTCGGTCAGGATTTCGGACATCGGGTCCCCGGTACCGCGCGGATGGCGTCCGAGCGTGGGAGCCGC
Organism: uncultured Anaerolineaceae bacterium; assembly: GCA_964385975.1. Taxonomy (GTDB): domain Bacteria; phylum Chloroflexota; class Limnocylindria; order Limnocylindrales; family CSP1-4; genus SPCO01. The sequence goes on from CAYLSK010000010.1 coordinate 13,878, forward strand.
TCGGCCGAGGCGAGAGTATAGCGCAGGGTTTCCAGCACCCCCTCAAACGTGGGTACCCCTTGAGATGAGCGGATAGTCACGGGTCTCGAGCGGTCGTCGGGGCCGCCGGAGCGGTCGTCGGGGCCGCCGGTGGGCCTCTGCTAGACTCCGCCACCGACCATGCCGCCCCTGGCCGCCATCGAGCGGTTCTTCGAACGCCTCTTCGAACGCCCGTCGGCACGACTCTTTCGCACGCGCCTCCAGCCGCTCCAGCTCCAGCGCCGCATTGAGCGCGCGATGGAGAGCGAGCGCCGGGTGACGCTGGACCGCACCCTTGCCCCAAATCGGTTCGTCGTCCATCTCCATCCGGACGACCTGGCGGGGTTCGGTGATCTGGGCGAGACGTTGGCGTTCGAGCTGGCCGACGGAGCGCTGTCGTTCGCGCGAGCCCACCACTTCGCGCTCGCCGACCGGCCGCGAGTGGACCTGCAGGCCGACGTTCGCGTCCAGCGGGCGGACATCCGGGTCGAAGCCGGCTTCTCGGACCCACCGACCGATCGGCCGGCCGGGGCCCCGGTCGTGTCACCGGCAGCGCCGGCGCACGACCTGGCGGCAGTCACGACGGACCCAACGCCGACGCGGGTCTTCGCCCTTCCGCAGCCCACCGCGCCGAGGGCCATGATCCAGGTGACCGGCGCGGACGGGCGAACCCGTCGCTTCACCATCGGCGGCGGTGGACTGACCATCGGGCGCTCCGAGGACAACGACGTGGTCGCTCGAGACGGGCGGGTTTCGCGGCACCACGGCCGGATCGCCGGGCGGCGTGGGACGCTCGTCTACCTCGACCTCGGGAGCACGAACGGGTCGCGAGTCAACGGCCAACCGGTCACCGAGGTCGTGCTCGGGGTCGGTGACCGGCTTGAGGTCGGGGACACGACGATCGTCGTCGAGGGGGCCGGGGCGCCCGATTGATGGACGGCTTCACGCTGGTCCTGTGGGCCGTCCGGCTCTTCTTTCTCGCCCTGCTCTACCTGTTCCTGGCCCGCGTCATCCGGGTCCTTCTGCGCGATCTGCGCGCTGCGGCGCGCGAGCCGGCGGAACGGCCCGGCCGCCTCGTCGTCCTGGAGTCGCCGGCAGGCGAGCCGGCCGCCGGGCGCTCCTTCGGGCTCGACGTCATCACCTCTCTTGGACGCGACGTCAACAACGCAATCGTGATCGACGACCCGTTCGCGTCGGCCGAGCATGCCGTGCTGACGTACCGAGGCCGGAACTGGTACCTCGAGGACCTCGACAGCACCAACGGCTCGTACGTCAACGGGCATCCGATCAGTGGCGTCGCGGCGCTCGGCTACGGCGACGAGGTGCAGATCGGCCAGGTCCGCCTCCGCCTGGAACGAACGTAGCCGGTGGCTCTCAGAACGCCGGCTGCGGTCGCAACGCCGAGCCTGCCTGGCGTCCTCGGGCCGATCCGGCCCCGGGCGCGCTGGCAGGAGCTGCGCTTGCTGGGGCTGGTCGCCCTGACGCTGGTGGTCGGGAGCGTCTCGCTGGGAGCCACGGTGACCGGACGGTTCGGGCTCTACGACTCGCGCGGTCTCGGGATTTACCTAGGCGCGCTCCTCGTCGCCCATCTGGCCCAGGTGCTGGCCGGCCGGCGGACGGATCAGGTCCTGCTGCCGGCGGTCTCGTTGCTCGGCGGCATCTCGTTGCTCCTGATGGAGCGGCTGCCCCAGGATCTCGTCATCCAGACATTCTTCGGGGGCTCCTTTGGTCTGGCCGACGTCCAGCTCATCTGGCTGGTCGGCGCGATTGGCGTCGCGACGACCCTCGGAATCGTCATCCGGTCCGACAGCTGGCTGCGACGCTACAAGTACACCTGGGCGGCGGCCGGCGTTGGGCTCCTGCTCCTCACCTTCGTGCTCGGCACCGAGGTTAACGGTCAGCGCCTGACCCTCCAGATCGGGCCGATCAGCGGCCAGCCGACGGAGCTCCTGAAGGTGATCCTGGTCGTCTTCCTGGCCGGCTACCTGTCGGAGAATCGAGCGCTCCTGGTCGAGCAGGACACGCGGGTCGGGCCGTTTCGGCTGCCGCCACTGCCGTACCTCGCGCCGATGGTCGCGATGTGGGCGATCGCCCTCGGGATCGTGGTCGTGCAACGCGACCTCGGGGCCGCCCTGCTCTTCTTCGGGGTCTTCCTGGCCCTCCTCTACGCCGCGACCGGGCGGATCAGCCTGGTTGTCGTCGGACTCATCCTGTTCCTGCTGGGCAGCGCCACGATGGCCAATCTGTTCGAGCATGTTCGGACGCGGATCGACGTCTGGCTGGACCCATTTGCCGACCCGCTCGGCACGGGCTACCAGGTGATCCAGGCACTCCACGCGTTCGCGCGCGGCGGCCTGCTCGGGATGGGCCTGGGGGGTGGGCTGCCCGAGATCGGCGGCCGCCCGCCGATCCCGGAGATCCACACGGACTTCCCGCTCGCGGCGCTTGGCGAGGAGCTCGGGATCGTCGGGGTCGTCGCGATCCTCGGGATCTACCTGGTCATCGTGCAGCGCGGCCTGCGCATCGGCGTGGCGGCTGCGGACGACTTCCGGTCGCTGCTGGCGATCGGGCTCGCCCTGGTCATCGGGATCCAGGCGTTCATCATCGCCGCGGGCAATCTCAAGGTGCTTCCGCTGACCGGGGTGACCCTCCCGTTCATCAGCTACGGCGGCTCGTCCCTGATGGCCAATGGGCTTGTCGTGGGACTGCTCGTGGCCCTCTCCGACAAAGGTGTCGAGCCGCCTCCGCCACCGGGCGTCCTGCCTCGCTGGCGTCGACTCGGTCGGCGTGGGGCGGCCTGATGCTCGGTTCGGGCGGATCGAGCAGGCCACTCGCCGGTCCGACGATTCACGTCGCCCTCGCGCTGTCGGTTGCCTTCGCGGTCCTGGCCGGGGCGGCCGGCTACTGGGGCGTCCTTCGCTCGCCGGAGCTCGTCCGATCTCCCGACGACGCGGCGGTCATCGCCGCGGCCCGGACCGTCCCGCGGGGGCGAATCCTGGATCGGACCGGGACCGTGCTCGCTCGAAACAAGGCTGACGGGAATGGCGAGCTCTACCGCGTCTACGCCGGGCCGGCGATCAGCCAGGTGGTGGGCTACGCCTCGAGGCAGTACGGCGAGGCCGGTCTCGAGCGAGCTTACGATGCCGAGCTGAGCGGCCTGGCCGGCGATCCCCTGACCGACGCGTTCGGCAAGTTCGGAGCTGACCGCTACGACCCCAAGGACCTGACGCTTTCGATCTCGTACGACCTGCAAAAGGCCGCGGTCAGTGCCCTCGGCAATCGCCGCGGCGCGATCGTCATGCTCGATCCTCGGACCGGCGAGGTGCTGGCGCTGGCGTCGACGCCGACCTACGACGCCTCGACGATTGCGAACCCACAGACCTCTCAGGCAGCATTTGCGGCGCTCCAGGACGACCCGGCCCAGCCGCTGCTGCCGCGCGCGACCCTCGGCCGCTATGTGCCGGGTTCGGTCTTCAAGATCGTGACCGCCATCGCCGGGCTCGGTTCCGGCGCCATCACGCCGGCGACGACGTACAAGGAACAGCCGGGCGCCGAACGGAATGGTCTGCTGGTCGATGGCTACCGAGTCCGCGATGGGCATCACCTCCAGACTGGCTCGAAGGCGCTGGACTTCGTCGAGGCGACCGAGGTCTCGTGCAACATCTGGTACGCGCTCACAGGCCTTCAGACCGGCGGCGCCGATCTCGTCGGCTACGCCGAGCGGATGGGCTTCGGGTCGGCCCTCCCGTTCGATCTCCCGACGGCTGTCTCGCAGGTGACGAATGGCACGGGCAAGCAACCGGGCGGGTTCCTCGACGACGTCGAGCTGGCGAATGCGTCGTACGGCCAGGCCGAGACGTTCGTCACGCCGCTCCAGATGGTGCTGGTGGCGGCGACTGTGGCCAACGATGGCGAGCTGATGCGACCCCGCCTGGTGACCTCGATGGAGGGACGGCGCAGCGGCGTCCGAACGATCGGGCCGGAGGTGATGGGTCGGGTGATCTCCGCCGCGGATGCCCGGGCGATCAACGCGGCCATGGTTCGAGCCGTCGAGGGGCCGTTCGGCCGCCAGTTCACGACCGGGGCGAACGTCAGCGGCGTGACGACCGCCGGCAAGTCCGGGACCGCCGAGCTCGGGGGGTCGGGAGAGCCACACTCCTGGTTCATCGGGTTCGCTCCAGCCGAAGATCCGACGATCGCGATCGCCGTCCTGGTGGAGCAGGCCGGGCGGGGTGGGGAAGTGGCGGCCCCGATCGCCGGACGGTTGATGACTCGCTATCTGAAGGGGGCGCCGTGAGCGGCGACGGGCCCCGCGCCGGTGAGACGGAGGCGACCAAGCGCGAGCCGCGGCCCCTCATCGAACGAATCGGGCTGGCTGTCGTCGCACTCGTCCTGGCCACGCTCTTCGGCGGGGTCGCCGTGGCATCGTGGATCGGGGGCGAGGTGTTCCTCGCGGCGATGGGCGCGATTGGCGCCCTGATGACCCTGTGGGTTGGCATCCTGACGCTCGTCCGGAGCTGAGGCCGCGTTCCCGCTTGGACGGCGGCGATGCCCCCGCCGAGCGCCCGCCGGAGGCGCAGCACCTCGTCGACACGCCTCGCCAGCCGTCCGTGGTGCGCCGGCCGCCCGTCACTCTCCCGCCGCCCGGCGCCGGGACGTGGCCTCCAGGAGCTTCGCGACGAGCCCCGTCCAGCCGGTTTGATGACTGGCGCCAAGGCCGGCGCCGGTCTCGCCATCGAAGTACTCGAAGAAGAGCGGGTCGTCGTCAGGTGCTGGGCTCGCCCCGTCGGGAGGGTCCTCCCGGTCGCGCCCGTCTGCGCCGTGGACCGGCCGCCGCCCGTTCGTATCTCGAGTGAAGATAGAGACGAGCCGGTCGCCCAGCTCATTCGCCACGTCGCCCAACGACGTCGCTCGGCCGGAGCCGGTCGGGCACTCCACCTCGAAGTCGGGCCCGTAGTAGTGGTCGAACTTCTGGAGCGCCTCGATCAGGAGGTAGTTGATCGGAAACCAGACCGGCCCGCGCCAGTTGGAGTTGCCACCGAACAGCCCGGTGCGCGACTCGGCCGGCTCGTACGACACCGTGTTTCGCGTCCCGCCCAGGTCGAGGATGTAGGGCTCGTCCCGATGGACGCGGCTCAGCGAACGGATCCCGTGGTCCGACAGGAACTCCCCCTCGTCCAGCATCCGGCGCAGGAGCGCCTTCATGCGATGTCCGTGGACCAGCGCGAGCAACCGTCGTTCGCCGACACCCGGCTCCTCCCACGATGCGACCAGGCTTGCCAGCTCGGGGCGATTGGCCAGAAACCAGCGCATCCGCCGTCGGAATCCGGGCATCTGCTCGAGCAGGTCGGGCTCGAGCGCTTCCACTGCCAAAAGTGGCATCAGGCCGACCAGCGAACGGACCTTGAGCGGAATGAACTCACCGGTGGCGAGATGGAGCGTGTCGTAGAAGAACTCGTCGGTCTCATCCCAGAGCGGCACGGTCTCGACACCCACTCCGTTGAGGGCCCCCGCGATGTACAGGAAGTGCTCGAAGAACTTGGTCGCGATGTCCTCGTAGACCGGATCCTCGCGGGCGAGCTCGAGCGCGATCACCAGCATGTTGAGCGAGTACATCCCCATCCAGGCCGTGCCATCGGCCTGACCGAGGTGGCCGTCGACCGGCAGCGGCGCGCTGCGGTCGAAGACGCCGATGTTGTCCAGACCCAGGAAGCCGCCCTGGAAGACGTTGTGTCCGTCCGCGTCCTTGCGGTTGACCCACCAGGTGAAGTTCAACAGCAGCTTGTGGAAGATCCGCTCCAGGAACGCGCGATCCGCAACACCCGAGATGCGCCGATCGATCTTGTAGACGCGCCAGGCCGCCCAAGCATGCACCGGCGGATTGACGTCCGAGAACGCCCACTCGTAGGCCGGCAGCTGGCCGTTCGGGTGCATGTACCACTCGCGGGTCAGCAGCAGGAGCTGCTGCTTGGCGAACTCCGGGTCGACGAGCGCCAAGGGCAGGCAGTGGAAGGCCAGGTCCCAGGCCGCGTACCACGGGTACTCCCAGGTGTCCGGCATGGACAGGACGTCCGCGTTGTTGAGCTCGCGCCAGCCGCTGTTGCGGCCGTGCTTGCGAGAGGCCTGCGGCGGAGCCGAAGCCGGGTCTCCGTCGAGCCACTCACCTACGTTGTAGTGGTACCACTGCTTGCTCCAGATCAGCCCGGCGAAGGCCTGCCGTTGCACGAGCGCCTCGTCCGGAGTGAGCGTGTCGCCGGCAAGCGTCGTATAGAACGCATCCGCCTCAGCGATCCGGGCCATGAAGACGCCGTCGGCCTCGGGGGTGGGGGAGCGGGCCGCGCCCTTGGCCAGTCGCAGAAGGACGACCTCCGTCGCGCCGGCAGCCACGGTCAGTCGATAGTGCGCTGCCATCTTGGTCCCGGTGGCGTCCGGGTTGACACGATCGGGTTGATCGTCGACGACGGCCGCGCCGATCCCATCCTTGACGTACGGCGACGGATTCCCGACGCCCCACAGCCGTTCGGCATTCGACTCGTTCTCGGTGAAGAGCAGGGTGGGGGAGCCGCCGGCCACCAGGTGGTATTCGCCGAGCTGCGGGTGCTCGGCGCGGACGACCTTGCCGCCCACGATCGAGCCGGCGGCCGCCAGGGTCGGCCGAGCATGGTGGCGACCCCAAGACCAGGTGTTCCGGAACCAGAGGGTCGGCAACAGGTGGAGGGCGGCAGCTTCGGGTCCCCGGTTGGTGGCCGAGATCCGGATGAGGATGTCCTCGGCGGCGGCCTTGGCGTATTCGACCTGGACGTCGAAGAAGCGCCCGTCCTCGAAGACGCCCGTGTCGGCCAGCTCGTACTCGGGCTCGGACCGGCCGCGCCGACGGTTCTCCGCTACGAGCTGGTCATACGGGAAGGCTCGCTGGGGATAGCGGTAGCGGGCTTTCAGGTAGGCATGGCTCGGCGTGGCGTCGAGGTAGTTGTAGATCTCCTTGACGTCCTCACCGTGGTTTCCTTCGGGCCCGGTCAGCCCGAACAGCCGCTCCTTGAGGATCGGATCGGCGCCGTTCCAGAGGGCCACGGCGAAGCAGAGCCGCGCGGAGTCGTCGCTGATGCCGAGCAGGCCGTCCTCACCCCAGCGATAGGCCCTCGATCGGGCATGGTCGTGCGGGAACGAATCCCAGGCGGTCCCGTCCGGAGAGTAGTCCTCGCGGACGGTGCCCCACTGGCGTTCCGCCAGGTACGGGCCCCAGCGATCCCAGCGGGCGGTCCCTGCGGCCGTCTCCGCCAGCCGCGCTCGCTCGGCGACGGGTTGCGGCGCCGGCCGGTCTGCGGCTCCAGGGCTCCGTCGTCGGGTCATCCGCGGCCCTCGCTGGCCTCGGCGGCCATATCCGGCATGTCCGGCAGATCCGCCGTCGCTGGCGTCCTCGCGACAGACTGGCTCAGTTGACCCAGGGCCACTGCCGGGAACACCACGACTGCGATCAGGCCGGCGGCGATGAGTGCCGCCGCGGTGGCTGGATCCAGCAGCCCGAGCTCCAGCCCGATCTGGGTCGGCGCGATCGGCAGGAGCGTCGCCTGGAGCAGGCCCGCGGCGAGCAGCTCCGGCTGGCGGGCCGTACCGCGCAGGGCGATCGCAGGAAGGCCGCGGACGACCAGCAACGCAACCACGAAGATCGGCACCCGGAGCAGCGCGTCAGGGCTGGCCAGCAACGCGTCGAGATCGAAGCTCAGCCCGGTAGCCACGAAGAAGACCGGCACGAAGACACCATGGCCGATCGCCTCGAGCTTGGTTCGGAACGCTGGGTGGGTCATGGCGCGGTCGGTGTCGACGACGGTCAGGATCGCGCCCGCCAGAAAGGCGCCGAGGATCACCTCGAGGCCGAGTGCCTCAGCCAGGGCCGCGAACCCGACCATGAGCAACCAGGCGCCGCGGACCCGGATCTGCGCGGTCGTGTCCTGCAGCCGCTGCAGGACCGGCGCCAGCCGCATGGACCGTTCCGTTCGGAGCACCGCGACGATCAAGGCGAGGGCCAGGGCGATCAGCAACCCGAAGAGAAGCAGACCTCCCGCCGGTCCGCCAGCGCTCCGGCTGAAGACCACCGAGAGCAGGACGATCGAGGCGACGTCGGCCACCGAGGCGACCGCGATGACCGCCTGCCCGAACGATCCGTGGGCGAGCCCAGCATCGGACAGGATCGGGATAACGATCCCGAGCGATGTGCCGAGCAGGATGACGGCAAGCAGGACCGGCGCGTCGGTCAGGCCGGCCGCTGCCAGCCCAGCACCGGTTGCCAGCGCGAGCGCGCCGGAGATCGCGAGTCCAACCAGTGCTCGCCGAAGCCGTTCCCCGCGAAGCCGGCCGATCTCGACCTCGAGCCCTGACAGGAAGAGCAGGACCGCGAGGCCGAGCAGGGCAACGATCCGGATCGCCTCGTCGATCGCGACCAGCCCCAGGCCGGCCGGCCCGAGACAGATGCCGATGACGATCAGGAGGACGACCGGTGGGAACCGGCGGCCTGGCACGGCGGCCGCGACGAGCGGCGCGACGAAGGCCACGAGGGCGACCACGAGCAGGCCGGCGAACGAGACGTGCGGGTCCATCATGCTGCTGTATATCAGAGGCCCGGCGCCATTACACCGGCGCCGCAGTGTACCGTTGGCGCCCATGACGACCGCGGATGAGACGGTGACTCGCGGGCCCACGTCAGCACCGGAGGACGCCATCCTGGCCGCCTTGCGGGCGGGCGATCCAGCCGCATTTGGTGAGCTCGTCGATCGGTTAAACGGTCCGCTCCTCCGCCTCGCCCGGATGTACGCCTCGAACCCGGCGATCGCCGAGGAGGTCGTCCAGGAAGCCTGGATTGGGGTCATCCAGGGGTTGGGCCGGTTCGAGGGCCGCTCTTCCCTGCGAACCTGGTGCAGCCGGATCGTCGTGAACATCGCTCGGACTCGCGCCGCGCGCGAGCATCGCCAGATCCCGTTCTCGGCCTTCGAGGACCCGTCGGGCGGCGGAGCCGAGCCGGCGGTGGAGGCGGAGCGATTCCTCCCGGCCAGCGACCCGGAGTGGCCCGGACACTGGGTCTCCTATCCAGCGCGCTGGGACGAGGTTCCAGAGGAGCGCTTGTTGGCCGGCGAGACCCGCGCCCTGATCGATGCGGCGATCGCGGACCTGCCGCCCAGCCAGCGCGAGGTCATCACCTTGCGCGACGTCGACGGTTGGGGTTCGGACGAGGTCTGTAACGCCCTCGAGATCTCGGCGACCAATCAACGGGTGCTCCTGCATCGCGCCCGGGCCAAGGTCCGTCGCGCCCTGGAGCGCCATCTCGCACCAGAGGAAGGGTCAATGGGTCAGGTAGACGGCGGGACGGCCGCGTTCACGTGAGCGAGGAGCAGGTCAGCTGCACGCAGTTCGCCGAGCAGCTCGACCACTACTTCGACGACGGGATGGTCGAGCGCGCAGCGCTCGATGCCCATGCGGCCGGCTGTGCGAGTTGCCGCGCGGCGTTCGTCCGGATGACGGAGGAGCTGGCCGACCTGCCCTGCCAAACGTTCGTCGAGCTGGTGACCGACTATCTGGAGCGAGCGATGACGGCCGATGAGCGTGCGCGGATGACCCGCCACCTCGAGCTTTGCGAGGGCTGCCGCGCCTACCTCGCGCAGATGCGAACGACGATCGAATTGACCGCGGCTGCCCCGGCGGAGCCGCCCGATCCCGCGCTGAGGGCCGCGATCGTCGCGGCGTTCCGGGCGATCCGCGGGGGTTCGTAGCCCACCCGACGCAACGAGTCCTCAGGCCCCCGTCGCGTGGGCCACGATCCGGTCCGCTGCCGCCGGACCCCACGTCCCACGCTCGTAGATCTCGACTGGCGGGTGGTCGTCGAGGACCGGCGCAACCACCGCCCAGGACGCCTCAACCGTGTCGCCGCGAGCGAACAGGCGCGGATCGCCGGACATCGCGTCGTCGATCAGCCGCTCGTACGCCTCACGACCCTCGCCGTGGGCGCCGGGCTCGGTCAGGACTTCGAGGTCTACTGGCCGGCTGACCAGGATGTCAGGCGCCTTCGCCTGCATCGACAGCGTGATCCGGCCGTCGGGCTTCATGCGGAAGCGAAGATGGTTGGGATGCGGCGCCGGTGCGCTCGGGTCGGCAAAGAGCAGGCGCGGCGGTGCCTTGAACTCGACGATCGCTTCGGTGACCGTTTCCTTGAGCGCCTTGCCGGCCCGGATGACGAACGGCACACCCGCCCAACGCCACGAGTCGACCTCGGTGCGCAGGGCGACGAACGTCTCGGTGTCGGAGCCTGGAGCGACGCCTGGCTCGTCGAGGTAGCCGCGGTACTGGCCGCGCACCAGCTCGGCCGGATCGAGCGGGCGCATCGCCCGCAGCACCTTGACCTTCTCATCGCGCAATGCCGCTGCGTCCTCCGAGACCGGTGGCTCCATCGCGATGAACGTGAGGAGCTGGAGGAGGTGGTTCTGGACGACGTCGCGAAGAGTCCCGACCGCGTCGTAGAAGGCGCCGCGGCCCTCGACCCCGAACGCCTCGGCCATCGTGATCTGGACGCTCGAGATGTAATGGCGATTCCAGACCGGCTCGAGGATCGTGTTGGCGAAGCGGTAGACGAGCAGGTTCTGCACAGGCTCCTTGCCCAGGAAGTGATCGATTCGAAAGATCGCCGCCTCCGGGAATCGCTGGCGGAGCAGCTCGTTGAGCGCAGCCGCCGACGCCGGGTCTCGCCCGAACGGCTTCTCCAGCACCACCCGGCCGGAGCGCTGCAGCCCAACTGACGCCAGCCCTTCCACCACATCCCCAAAGCGATCGGGTGGAATGGCCAGGTAGAAGACCGGCCGGCGTGCCTCGCCAAGGCGCTCGGCCAGCCGCCGGTACAGCGCCGGGTCGCCGTAATCGCCGCTGACATAGCCGAGCGCGCCGCTGAAGGCCTCGACGGCCGCCGGCTCGACCGGTCCGCCGGCGGCCAGGGCGGCCCGGGCTCGATCGCGCAGTGTCTCGTCGCCGCCCTCTCGCCTGGCAACCCCGATCACCGGAATCCCATCCAGCCGCCCGGCGGCGTGGAGACGCTGGAGCGACCCGAACAGCTTCTTGAAGGCGAGATCCCCGGTCGCTCCGAACAGGACCAGCGCGTCGGCGCGGTCCGTCGGCGCGGTCACGAGCGCTCCACGGCGTGTCCGCCGAACTGGTTCCGCAGCGCGGCGACCACCTTGATCGTGGGTGAGTCCTCCTGGCGCGACGAGAAGCGGGCGAAGAGCGAGGCGGACAGCACATGGGCCGGGACGCCCAGCCGCACGGCCTCCTCCACGGTCCATCGACCCTCACCGGAATCCGCCGCCACGCCCTTGATGGAGCTCAAGCCTGGATCCTCGCCGATGGCCTTGACCAGCAGGTCGAGCAGCCACGAGCGAACCACCGACGAGTGCCGCCAGACCTCGATCGCGGCCGGAACGTCGATCCCGAGCTCAGAGGCGCCGAGCAGCTCATAGCCCTCACCGTACGCCTGCATCATTCCGTACTCGACGCCGTTGTGGACCATCTTCGTGAAGTGGCCGGCGCCGACCGGGCCGACGTGGGCAAACCCGCCTTCGGAGGTCAGGTCGACGAGCAGCGGTCGGATCTGGGCGATGTCCTCGGCCGCCCCGCCGGCCATGATGCAGAACCCTTCGCGCAGACCCCAGATGCCGCCGGAGACGCCGGCGTCGACGAAGTGGATCCCATGCTCGCCCAGCAGCGCCCCCCGACGGATCGAATCGCGGTAGTTGGAGTTGCCGCCGTCGATGACCAGGTCGCCCGGATCCAGGATCGCGGCCAGATCGCGGACCTGCGCCTCCGTCGCGTCGCCGGACGGAACCATGATCCACACGGCGCGTGGTATCGGAAGGAGCTCCTTCAGGGAGGCGAGGGAGAAAGCCGGCACGGCGCCTTCGAGCGCCGCTTCGCGGGTCTTGTCTGGCGTTCGATTGAAGACGGCGATCGAATGTCCGCTTCGAAGCAGCCGCCGAGCCATCCCGCCACCCATCCGGCCGAGGCCGATGATCGCCAGCTCGGGTTTCGCCGATCCGGTCGGGTCTGGGTGTCCGTTCATCATGTCGGTGGTGGTCATCGCGGCTCCCTCGATTGCTCGTGTCGGTGGTGGGGTGTGTCCCCTCCGTGGCAGCTTCGTCGCTCGATGGGCGCCCAGCGTTACGGCGCCGGGGGTAGGGCAACGTGAAACGGCCAGCCGGCAGCGCAGACCAATGAGGGAGATCATCGAAATGCAGGGACGCCATGAGGAGCACGACGTGGACCGACTCGGAATCGACATCGGCGGTACCGGCATCAAAGGCGCGCCGGTCAACCTCGAGCGTGGAGCGCTGACGGCAGACCGACGCCGGATCCTGACGCCTCATCCGGCGACACCGGATGCCGTTGCTGGCGTGGTCGCCGAGCTCGCGGCGGGTTTCCCCTGCGACGGGCCGATCGGCGTCACCTTTCCGGCCGTCGTCCGCCGCGGCATTGTCGAATCGGCCGCCAACGTCGATCCATCCTGGATCAGCGTGGATGCCGCTGCGCTGCTGACCGACCGGACCGGGCGTCCCACGACGGTCTTCAACGACGCCGATGCGGCCGGCATCGCCGAGATGCGATTCGGCGCGGGCCGAGGGCGCACCGGGACAGTCATCGTCGTGACGTTCGGGACCGGCATCGGGACGGCCCTCTTCGTGGATGGCCGTCTCGTCCCCAACACCGAGCTCGGCCACCTGGAGCTGCGCGGCCGCGATGCCGAGCGGCGGGCCGCAGCGAGCGTCAAGACGGCCCGTGACTGGAGCTGGAAGACCTGGGCCGCCCATGCCGACGAGTACCTCCTCCTGCTGGAGCGGCTCCTCTCGCCCGACCTCATGATCATCGGCGGTGGCCTGTCGAAGGATGCGGACCGGTTCCTGCCGCGCTTGACGGTCAAGGCCGAGGTCACAGCGGCGGCGCTCCAGAACGACGCCGGCATCGTCGGGGCGGCGATCGGGGCGAGCGAGTCGACGCCAGGGACCGGTCGCTCGGGAGGCATGGCCGCCTGAAATCGCGGAGGTACACAGGCTTGGAACCAAGCGGACCGTCTGGACGTACTATCTGCCAACGACGCGACCACATGCCCGGTCGCAACCCCAACGAATCCCGCCCGACCCGGCGCGACATCCGTGCGCCAGACTCGCAAGAGAGGCCGATGACCAAGATCCAGGAGACCGGCGACAGGGTTATCGCCAACGTCGAGCGCGTCATCGTCGGCAAGCACCACGAGGTTCGCCTTGCCTTGGTTGCCCTGCTGTGCCGCGGCCACGTGCTCATCGAGGACGTCCCTGGGACCGGCAAGACCGTGCTCGCCAAGGCGATCGCCCGCAGCCTCGGCTGTTCGTTCCGGCGCATCCAGTTCACCCCGGACCTGCTCCCCTCGGACGTCTCCGGCCTCTCCATCTACAACCAGAAGACCCAGGAGTTCGAGTTCCGGCCGGGCCCGATCATGAGTCAGATCGTGCTGGCGGACGAGATCAACCGGGCGACTCCGAAGACGCAGTCCGCCTTGCTCGAATGCATGGAGGAGCACCAGGCGACCATCGACGGCACGACCTACAAGATGCCCGATCCGTTCCTGGTCATCGCGACCCAGAACCCGATCGAATACGAGGGCACGTTCGCCCTCCCCGAGGCCCAGCTCGACCGGTTCATGCTG